>NZ_JACMYO010000047.1 GCF_020889685.1 Bradyrhizobium oropedii | reverse complement strand
CTGAGCAAGGTCGATCTCGCCGATGCGGCCGCGTGCGCCGCGATCCGCGACGCCGTGCGCGCGGTGCGTCCGGCGGCCGTGGTCGTCGATGCGCTGCATGGCGAGGTGCCGGCCGCGCTGCTGTTTCCGGCCGATCTCGATCATGTGCCGTCGCCGCGGGAGACCGCGCCGCGACGGCCGGCGTCGGACCGATTTGAGACCTTGAGCTGGACGTCCGAGCGGCCGGTGCGGCTGCCGCGCTTGCAGCAGGCGATCAGCAAACTTGCGCCGAAGCTGGCGCGGGCGAAGGGATTGTTCGAGACAATGGAGCAGCCCGGACGGCTGACGGTATTTCAACTTGCCGGTGGACGCGCGACATTGGCCGCGGGCGGCGTGCCCGCGCCCGGCGTGCCGCGCACGCGAATCGTATTCATCGCCGAGATGGGTGCGTTGTCGCGTACCGAGATCGATGAGGTGATGCAGGGCTGCGTCGAAGCGGAGTGATGCGAGCTTGCGTTTCCCGTCATCCTGAGGTGCGAGCGGAGCGAGCCTCGAAGGATGCGCGGCCCGGTCGGTGGCCGTCGATCCTTCGAGACGCCGTTTCACGGCTCCTCAGGATGACGGGTCTAGAAAGCCTCCGCGTCATCGGCAAATGCAGATGTCGCTGTGTCGTTGCCGCAGCACCATCCCGCAAAGCATGCGTGCGACAATCGCGTCGAATTGACAGCCGTACCGGCGCCACCTATCGTTTTTGCCGACGGTTCCCTTCGGGGATCAAAAGGGAATGCGGTGCGAGGGTAACCCCAATGCCGCAGCTGTCCCCGCAACTGTAAACGGCGAGCCTTTCGTCAATTTGCCACTGGGCTGTTCAGCCCGGGAAGGCGTCGACAGGCGATGACCCGTGAGCCAGGAGACCTGCCGTCAGTCGTGGTCACACGCGAGCACATCGGGCGGGGGCGTCCTGGTGGGATCGGAGCACTGCCTTTCGGGCAATGCGCCAGTCCGCGTTCGCGGTGACGTGCCACGTTACCGCGAGTCGTTTCATGTCTCCGTCTTCTCCCGCTGCGCGCAAATGGCGCCTCGGTCTCGTCTGCTCCCTGTCATCACTGCTGTTGCCGGCCGAAGGCTCGGCACAAACGCCTCCACCGACCACGCTCGATCCGGTCGAGGTCTCGCCTTCGGCATCCGCAAAGCCCAAGCCTGCGGCGCGAAGCAGCAACACCGCCGCGACGGCGCGGCCCCGCTCCAGATCGGCAACGTCAGCTGCGATCGGCAACACGCCGCGCGCCGCAGCGTCAAGTGCATCGGGGGCGGCGTCGCCGACGCTCAACGCCACCACGCAGGGCAGCACCGGCAGCCGTCTCAACCTGACGCCGCTGCAGACGCCGGCGAGCGTCGAGATCGTCACGGCGCAGACCATTGCCGAGCGCGGCCAGCACAATGTGCTGGATGCCGTCACCCAGAATGCGGCCGGGTTCATCGCAACGCCGGCGCCCGGCAACGGCGGCCTGTCGTTCAGCACCCGCGGCTTTGCCGGCAGCAACTCGGTGATGACGCTGTATGACGGCACGCGCTTCTATATCGGCTCCGGCACCCTGACGTTCCCCTACGACACCTGGTCGACGCAACGCATCGAGGTGCTGCGCGGCCCGGCCTCGGTGCTGTACGGCGAAGGCGCGATCGGTGGCGTTGTCAACGTCGTTCCGAAGAAGCCGCAGGGCACGCCGTACAACGAGGCCGAGGTCTCGCTCGACAGCAACATGACGCGACGGCTGTCGGTGGACAGCACCGGTCCGATCAATCCCAATGTGTCGTACCGCATCAACGCCACCGGCAACATGTCGGACGGCTGGGTCGATCGCGACAAGACCTCGAATGCGGTGGTCTCCGCCGCCGTGCGGGTGCAGGCATCGGACAATCTCGCCTTCACGCTGTCCGAGGACTATGGCGACCGCAGCCCGTCACGCTATTTCGGCACGCCGCTGATCAACGGCTCGATCCAGGATACGCTGCGCTTCAAGAACTACAATGCGTCGGACAGCGCGATCCGCTATCAGGACAGCTGGACCCAGTTCAAGACCGAGTGGGACGTCGCCGACGGCATCAAGGTCAACAACACGCTGTACTATCTGACCAGCGAACGGCACTGGCGCGACATCGAGAACTACACCTGGAATCCCAAGTCCCAGCTGATCGATCGCTCCAGCTACATCGAGATATTCCACGACCAGAAGCAGCTCGGTAACCGCATGGATACGACCTTCAGCGGTCACGTCTTCGGGCTCGCGAATCAGTTTGTCGCCGGATTCGACGTCAACCGGATCGATTTCACCCACACCAACAACTCGCCCTATGGCGGCGCGTCGTCGGTCAATCCCTACGCCTTCGATCCCGGATCATTCTTCGCAACGACGACGGCGACCACGCCCGGCTTCAACGCGATGGTCAATCAATGCGCACTGTTTGCGGAAGATCGCCTGTCGCTGACCGATCAGCTGTCGCTCGTCACCGGCGTCCGGTATGACCGTCCCGAGGTCGATCGCACCGACTACAAGACGCCCGCGAACAGCTTCGACGTCTCGCTATCGGGCACCAGCTGGCGCACCGGGCTGGTGTACGAACCGATCAAGAACCTCGCGTTCTATGGCCAGTACGCAGTCGGGGTCGATCCGGTCAGCAACCTCATTTCGCTGTCGACCTCGCAGAAGACCTTCCAGCTTGCGACCGGCAAGCAGACCGAGATCGGAGTCAAGCAGTCGTTCTGGGGCGGCCGCGGCGAGTGGTCGCTGGCTGCTTACGAGATCGTCAAGACCGGCTTGACCATTCCCGATCCCAGTAATCCAACCGCGGGCCTCGCATTGCAGATCGGCCAACAGTCATCTCGCGGCGTCGAAGGATCGATCGGGCTTGTGCTGAACGATGGCTGGCGCGTCGACGCCAATCTTGCGCTGCTGCGCGCCCGATACGACAACAACAGCCAGGTGGTCGGCGGCAAGATCGTCAGCTACAACGGCAATGTCCCGGTCAACGTGCCGCAGCAGGTCTCGAACGTCTGGCTGACCTGGGACTTCGCACCCAATTGGTCGGTCTATGGCGGCGTGCAGATCGTCGGAGCGATGTACTCCGATCTCGCCAACACCCAGTTGCGGCCGGACTACAATGTGGTCAACGGCGGCATCAAATGGAAGCCGGATGACCGCACCACGGTCGCGTTCCGCCTCTACAATCTGTTCGACAAGGTCTACGCGGTGACCTCGAACGGGACGGGGCAGTGGCTGCTCGGCATGCCGCGCACCGCCGAATTGTCCGTCAACGTGAAGTTCTGACCATGCGCAACGCTCTGATCCGGCGGGGGCGGCGCTGGCTCTATGTCGTCCATCGCTGGATCGGCATTGCGACGTGTCTCTTGTTCGCGATGTGGTTCATCTCCGGCCTCGTCATGATGTACGTGGCGTTTCCACGCCTCACCGACAGCGAGCGCCTCGCCGCGCTTCCTGCCATTCTCTGGAACAAGGTGCAGGTGGCACCTGACAGCGCGATGGCGATCGCGGGGATGGAGCATTATCCACGCGATCTCCGCCTCTCGATGATGGACGACACGCCCGTCTATCGCGTGACCGGCTGGAAGGGGAGCGCCGTCACCATTTCGGCAATCGATGGTCGTGTGATCGATCGCATCACGCCGGACCAGGCACTTGCCGTTGCCGGCCATCATCCGCAGGCGGTGCAGCCGCAATTGCTCGAAACCGTGACCCGCGACCAATGGTCGGTGACGGCACGCTTCGATCCGTTGCGGCCGCTCTATCTGATCGGCCTCGGCGATACCGATGGCACCGAGCTCTATGTCTCCTCGCGCAGCGGCGAGATCGTGCTCGACACCACGCGGCGGGAGCGCGTTTGGAACTGGCTCGGCTCGATCCCGCACTGGATCTATCCGACGGTGCTGCGCAAAGATGGTCCGCTGTGGCGAGACGTGGTGCTGTGGATCTCGGGCGTCTGCCTCGTGGTCGCGGTCACCGGTTTCTGGATTGGTACCCTGCGCCTGCGCCTGCGCCTGCGGCTGACGCGCCGCTACGCTGATAGCGCCGTCTCGCCCTATCGCGGCTGGATGGCCTGGCACCATATCGCCGGGCTGATCGGCGGCGTCTTCGTCTTCACCTGGATGTTCAGCGGCTGGCTGTCGCTCAATCCCGGCGGCGCGTTCTCTGGCCGCGGGCTCACGCGCGAGATCGCGGCCGGTTACAGCGGCCACGACACGCCCGATATCGTCGCCGGCTTCCGGTCATCGCCGTCGATATCGGCTGTGGAGGCGCGCTTCGTCTGGATCGGCGGACGCCGGCTGATGCTGCTCGACGACCGTGGCGGCCGGCGCAGCGTCGCCGATCCCGCGACCGGCGCTCCCGTGACGCTCGCGCGCGACGAGATCATCGCGGCCGCCCGGCGCGCGATGCCGGGCGCTGCGGTGATCTCATCGCGACAGCTCGATGAACCGGATGCCTATTGGTACACGCTGCACCATGTGCGCGAGCTTCCCGTGCTGCGGGTCGGTTTCGACGATCCCGCCCACACCTGGTTGCACATCTCTCCCGTTACCGGCGATATCCTCGACCGCAGCGACGACAGCCGCCGCTCCTATCGCTGGCTGTTCAACGCGCTGCACAGCCTGGACTTCCCGCTGCTGCTCAGCTTCTGGCCGGTGCGCGATGTCGTGGTCTGGCTGTTGTCGGCAATCGGCGCGATCGTTTCGATCAGCGGCATTGTGGTCGGCTGGCGCCGGCTGCGGCGGCCGAAGGTGCGAAGGAGGCGCACGTCTGCGAACCTCGCGCGGTCGCCCTCGTAATCCCGGCTATCTGACCGTCAGGTGCACGTCCGGCTCCGGCCGGCTGGGGACCCAGTCCAATGCAAACCGCTGGCCGGCGATGATCTCATTCCTCGAGAGCTTCAATGCGACCGCATCCCGGAACCGGAGATAGGCATCGCGCTGCCGCCCGCCGGTGCGGGCCGCCGCCAGATTGAGCCATTTGTACGCGAGCACGTAGTCGTTCGGAACGCCGTGGCCCTTGTCGTACATCATGCCGAGCATGGCTTGTGCGAACGGGTCTCCCTGCACGGCGCCGCGATAGTAGAGATCGGCGGAGGCGTCATAGGCCTGCGGGACCCCGAAGCCGTGCTCATACATGAAGCCGAGCATGCCGAGGGCTCTTGGGTTGCCGCGCTCGGCGGCGGGCGAGAGCTCCCGGGCCGCCCTGAGATAATCGCCGCGTTGGAAGGCGGCCGTTCCGCGTGCGACGCTGTCGGCGCTCGCAACCGACACCGTCATGGCCCAAAGCACGATTGCGAGCGGCGCGCCGAGGCTTGTCCGTTGCGCGAGCATGCGGAGCGTCCTGTTGCCCGGTTCAGTGGAAGCTGGTGGTGATCGGCGCATTGGTCGATGTCGTGGCGATGCTGCCGCGCAATTTCGATCGGAGTTCCTCGGCAACGACCTGGGCGTCGGAACCGTTGCGGATGATCTGCGGGCGGATGAAGATGATCAACTCGGTGCGCTGGGTGCCGTTGCTCTGGTGCCCGAAGGCGTCACCGAGGCCGGGAATCTGGTCAAGCACGGGAAGCGCATTGCGGCCGCCGCTCTGCTGTTCGCTGATCAGGCCCGCCAGCAGCACGGTCTGGCCATTGGCGACCGCGATCTGGCTCTTGACCCGCCGCTCCGACACGGTCGGGGTCAGGTTGACCGTGCTGCTTTGGGGGACGTTGCTGATCTCCTGCTCGACATCGAGCCGCACCGTGCCGTTCACGCTGACGCGCGGCGAAACCCGCAGGATGATGCCGGTGTTGCGATAGTCGATGGTGTTGACCACGGTATTGCTCGTGGTCAGCACCGTCGCGCTGCCGGTCGACACCGGGACGACGTCGCCGACCTGCAGCGTCGCGACCTGGTTGTTGATCACGACCAGCGAGGGATTGGAGAGCACCTTGACGCTGGTGACGGCATGCAGCGCGTCCAGGATCAGGCTCGGCTGGGTCTCGGACCCGATCAGGAAATTGAAGCCCGGGAAAGCCCGGTTGATGAAGGCATTGGTGAGCGAGCCGGCGACGGAGACGGCCCCGGTGGTCGCGTCCGTGGTGGTCGCTGGCGCCGCGGTGGCCTGGGTGCCGAGGATCGAGCCGGTGTTCGGCTTCAGGCCGAGGTTCCGGCTGGTGAGATAGCTCTGCACGCCATAGGACAAGGTGTTGTTGAGCGTGACCTCGGCGATCGTCGCATCGATCGCGACCTGGAGCTGCGGCTCGTCGATCTGCAGCAGCGTCGACTCGATGATGCGGTAGTTGGCCTGGTCGGCATAGATCAGGAGATTGTTGTTCACGACATCGGGCGTGATCCGCACATCCTGCATGACGGGCTGGCCGTTGCCGGAGCCGGTACCAGAACCGCGTCCGCTATCCAGCGCGGCATTGTTGCCCTGGCCTGGATTGTTGGGATTGTTCGCTTGCCCTCCGGCGCCAAATCCCTGGCCGAGGCCCTGGCCCGTCGCGCCTGTCCCTGAAGTGCCGCGGGACGCGAAGCCGCCCATGCTCGGATTCGAGCCGTTGTTGTTGTTGAGCGACAGACGATCGGCCACGCTTGACGTTGACGAGGTGCCGGAGCCGGGCGCGAGCTGGCTGTCGGCACTGTCGAGCAGGTTGCCGGACGAACCGCCGAGGAACATGTCGGTCAGGACCCGCGCGATCTGGCGCGCATCGCCGTATTTGACGCGGTAGACGTGGACCGTGGTTCGCGCCGTGTCGTTGCGATCGAGACGCTTGATCCAGGTCGCGGCCGTGTGCAGCATGTCCGGCTTCTTGGTCACGACCAGGATCGCGTTGAGGCGCACGATCGGCATGAACTTGATGACGTTCTGGCTGAGGCCGTTCTCACCGGAATCGACGATCTTCTCCAGTTCGGCAATCACGGGCGCGGGCGACCCGCTCGAGATCGGGAAGATGCCGACCGATTGGCCGCGCATCCAGTCGACGTCGAAGCTCAGCACCGTGTCGACGGCGGTGCGGCGCTCGGCGCCGGTGCCCTGGATCAGAAGCAGATTCCGCGTCGTGTCGGCGCGGATCGCGCCGGCCCTGGTGGCGAAGCTGTCGGTCAGTTTCAGCAGGGTCTGGGCCGACACATATTGCAGGGGGACCACCGAGATGCCGAAGCCGGCTTCCGGATTGGCCGCCGCGGCATCGACGCGGCCGCCGCCGACGGCGTCGCCGAGCGGCGTCAGGCGGTAGCCCGCCGTATCCTTGAGCAGCACCACGCCGCTCAGGCGCAGCGCGTTTTCAAGCACGAAGACCATGTCGGATTTCGGCACCGGTCGGACCGACACCAGGCTCACCGTGCCCTGCACCCGCGGGTCGATGGTGTAGCCGACATGCAGGATGTCGCCGAGCACGACCTTGGCGACGGTCGCCACCGGCGTGCTTTCGAAATTCAGGTCGAAGCCGTTGCCGTTCGACGCCGGCTGTGGCCGCGCGTCCACGACCGCCGTGACTTCGCTTCCCTCATACATTGCCGCGCGGACGCTGCCGCTCTGGCTGCCGCCTGTCGCCGCCAGCGCGCTCACCGGCTGCGGCTGGCGCGGCAGCAGATCGAGCGATCGCACCTTGTCGGTGACGTCGACCTGGGACGCGTCCACGCTCTCGCCGACCGTCGCGGAATTGCAGGACGCCAGCAACCCCATTGACGCCAAGGCAAAAATGGCTGCGAGGCCGCCACGGATCGTCGGGCAGCGGCCCACTGTGCCTACGCGTTGCATGAAGGCCCTTCGCTCTGACTAACTGAAATTTCGATTGCTTGCGACGATCGGTCCTACCCCGCACGGACTCTTAGCGATCGAACATGACAGAAATAAATTGGTTACATGATTGTCGTTCGCGACCTGCCCTATCGCATCGCACCAAAATTGTGCAGCCGGCGCGCGTCGTGTCCGCGATGCCACGTCCGGATTTCTTGAACGCGGCAAACCATGTGACTTCGCACAGCTGTCACACTTCGGATCGATAACCGCAGAATTGCCGGGAGCCGAACGCGACGGCACGCAGCGGCCCTTGGCACGGACCGATCCGGGATAGTGTGGCGGGATATAAGGGATGGCGAACGACCTGTCCGTTCGGTTCGTGGATTATCTGCGTCAGAACAATCACCTGGCGCCGATCGATGGATCGGCGGAGCGGACCGGGCAGGGCGCCGACGTCAGGCAGTTGAAGCTGTGGGAGATCACCAGTCTCTCACCGACCGAATTCGCAGACGAAGCCGCGCGCTTCTTCGCGCTTGGCCGCCTGACGCTCCAGGACATGACCTCGGCTGAACCGCTTGTCGGGTCGTTCTCGGCGCGTTTCCTGCGCGAGACCATGGTCTTTCCATGCCGGGCGGCCGACGGGAGCACGGTCCTCGCGGTGGTCGATCCGACCGACCAGGCGACGCTGCGGGCAGCGCAGATCGTGCTTGGCGCCGGCATCAGCGTGAAGGTGGCGTCGTCGGAAGACGTCGCCATCGCGCTGAACAACTCCTCCAGTGCCGAGGAGGCCGAAGCCACCGATACGGCGGCGGCGCTGCCCCGCGAAGACGACATCGAGAGCCTGCGCGACCTTGCCAGCGGCGCACCGGTGGTGCGCGCGGTCAATGATCTGATCGAGAAGGCGGTCGAGCTTCGTGCCAGCGACATCCATATCGAGCCGTTTTCCGCCGGCCTCATGGTCCGCTTGCGGATCGATGGCCTGCTGCGGCCGGTCGCGGCGCTGTCGGGCGTGCTGCCGCAGGCGGTGGTCTCCCGCATCAAGATCATCGCCAATCTCAACATCGCCGAGCGCCGCCTGCCGCAGGACGGCGCGGCGCGGCTGCGGGCCGGGCGCACCGACATCGATATCCGCGTCGCGATCATGCCGACGCAGCACGGCGAATCCTGTGTCATCCGTATCCTGCCCAAGGATCGCGGCCTGCTGGTCGTCGAAAAGCTGGGATTCTCTGAGTCGGACGAAAGCAAGCTGCGGCGGCTCTTGAAGCTGCCACACGGCATGGTCGTGATCACGGGGCCGACCGGCAGCGGCAAGACCACGACCCTGGCGACGATCCTATCGATTCTCAATGAGCCCAGCCGCAAGATCCTGACGATCGAGGATCCGGTCGAATACGAGATTCCGGGTGTCAACCAGTCCCAGATCAAGCCCGCGATCGGTTTGACCTTCGCCACCGCGCTGCGGTCCTTCGTTCGCCAGGACCCTGACGTGATCATGGTCGGTGAAATCAGGGATTCGGAGACCGCGCATGTCGCGGTGCATGCGGCGCTGACCGGGCATCTGGTGCTGACGACGCTGCACACGGAGACCGCGGCGGCCGCGGTGCCGCGCCTGCTCGATCTCGGGGTCGAAGGCTATCTGCTGCGCTCAGTGTTGCGCGGCGTGATCGCGCAGCGCCTGGTCCGGCAATTGTGCGAGCGCTGCAAGACGGCGCGGCCGCTCGCGACCGCCGATCTCACCGAGGATCCCCGGCTCGCGGCGATCGGCTTTAAGGCCGGCGAGATCATTCACGAGCCCTGCGGCTGCGAGCGTTGTGGTGGAACCGGCTATCGCGGCCGCCTCGGCGCATTCGAGCTGCTCGAACTGTCCAATGAATTGCGTGAACTGATCGGAGAGCGAACCGACGGGCTGAAGATCGATACGATGGCGATCCGGGCGGGCATGACCACGATGCTCGATGACGGGGTCGCCAAATGCCGCGCCGGACTGACCTCGCCCGCCGAGATCCTCCGCGTCGCGACCGTGCGGTGACGCCGTGCCGAATTATCGCTATCGCGCTTTGACCCAGGCCGGAGAGATCGTGAACGGCACGATCTCGGCCCCGACCGCGGCCGAGGTGGCGCGGCGGATCGAATACCTCAAGCTGCTGCCGATCGAAACCACCGAGGACAAGCGCGCATCCGGCACAGCCGGCGGCCGCAGCCTGTTCGGCGGGCCGAGTGCTGCCGAGGTCACCACGTTCACGCGCGATCTCGCACTGCTGCTGAAAGCCGGCGCGCGTCTCGACGATGCGCTGGAGCTTCTGTCCGGCGATGCCGATGTCGGCCGGATGCGTCCGGTGGTGGCCAAGATTCGCGCCGCCCTGCTCACCGGCGAGAGCTTTGCCGATGCAGTGGCGGATCATCCAACCCTGTTCCAGCCGATGTATATCGCGCTGGTTCGCGTAGGCGAGATCTCCGGCACGCTGGATTCCGTGCTGGAGATGCTGGGGACCGAACGCGCGCGGTCCGAGCAGATGCGGCGGAAGCTGACCGATGCGATGCAGTATCCGGCCTTCGTGCTGGTCGCGGCATCAGGCGTGATGCTGTTCTTCCTGCTGTTCGTGCTGCCGCAATTCTCGACCGTGCTGGGCGATTTCGGCGGCAAGTCGGATACGGCACTCGCCAGCTTCATCGCGCTGTCGGATTTCCTGCGCGCCAATGCCACGGCCGCATGCCTGATCAGTGCGGCTGTGATCGCCCTTTCGTGGTGGCTGCTGCGGCAGGCGCGGGTGCGCGCCGCGCTGGTCAACGCGATCTCGCGGGTGCCGGGCATCAGCAGCGCCTTCCAGTTCTATCGCGCCAGCCTGTTCTGCCGCAATCTGGGTGTCCTGCTCGGCAGCGGCGTGAATCTTACGGCCGCATTGCGCATCCTCGTCGACATCATGGCGGTGACCGGGAGCGAGGCGGACTGGACCGCCGCCGCCGACCGCGTCCGACATGGCGGGAAATTATCGGAAGCGCTCGCCGTGGCGGACAGCCTGCCGCCGATGGCGGTGCGCATGCTGCGGCTCGGCGAAGAGACCGGGCAACTGCCGGTGCTGGCCGGGCGGGTCGCGGAATTCTACGAAGCAAAATTGCAGCGCAGCCTGGACCGTGTCGTCGGCATCGTCGGTCCGCTGGCGATCATCACGATCAGCACCGTGGTCGGCGGATTGATCGTGTCGGTCATGACGGCGCTGCTCTCGGTCACGCAGCTAGTCGGTTAGAGCAGGGGTCATCGGTCATGATATCGCGCAACAGCATCATCGAGGCATTTTCCACGCGAGCGGGACGCCATCGCGCCCGATCGCAAGAGCCAAGGCGTTCGGGCGAGGCCGGCTTCACCCTGGTCGAGATGCT
Source organism: Bradyrhizobium oropedii (assembly GCF_020889685.1). Classification (GTDB taxonomy): domain Bacteria; phylum Pseudomonadota; class Alphaproteobacteria; order Rhizobiales; family Xanthobacteraceae; genus Bradyrhizobium; species Bradyrhizobium oropedii. The sequence goes on along the minus strand of NZ_JACMYO010000047.1, from coordinate 39,691 downwards.
GGTGGTGATCGCGATCATCGGCCTCATCATGGGACTGATCGGGCCGCGCGTGCTCAACTATCTCAGCGAATCCAAGGTCAAGACCGCGCGCATTCAGTTGCAGAGCTTCTCCAGCGCGCTCGATTTGTTCTATCTCGACGCCGGCCGCTTCCCGTCCACGGCGGAGGGGCTTGCCGCACTGGTCCGGCGCACGCCGGGGGTTGCCGCCTGGAACGGCCCGTATCTGAAGGGCGGCAACGTTCCGAACGATCCTTGGAATCACCCCTATCTCTATCGCTCGCCGGGCGAACATGGGCCCTACGACATCGTCTCCTATGGCTCCGACGGTCAGGAGGGCGGCAGCGGCACCTCTGCCGACATCTCGCTGGAGAAGACGACAGCCGCCAACAACGACCAACAATGATCAATAGGGATGCACGGCAAGCATGAATGACGCGACGCAGCGCGGTTTCACCCTGCTCGAGATGGTGTGCGTGCTCGCCATCATCGCGCTGCTGGCGGCCGTGCTGCTTCCGTTCATTCCGCACCAAACCTCGCGGTCGCGCCTGCAGGCCTATGCGTTGCAGGCCGCGACCTTGCTGAAGGCCGATCGGAATGCCGCCATCGAGCGCAGCACCAGCGTTGCGACGCTGGTCGATGCGTCGAGCCGGGTGATCCATTCGGGGGCCTCGCGCATGACGGTGCGGATTCCCGATGACGTGCGGTTCGATGCGGTGCTGCCGCAAAGCTGTCAGCACCGCGCGGCGCTGTCGACCATCCGCTTCTTCGCCAATGGCGGTTCCTGCGGCGGCTCCATCGCGCTGACGCGGCTCGATGCGGGATATGAGGTTCGCGTCAACTGGCTCACCGGAAGGGTTGAAATCGTTGCTCGCGATGTCGCCGCCAACTAACCGCTCTGAAGCGGGGTTCACCATGATCGAGGTGCTGGTGGCGCTGGCGCTGGTGGCCGTCTCGGTCGTCGCGATCGGCGCCGTCATGGGCGTCAAGACGCGCGGCGTAAAGGCCATGGAACAGCACGTGGCGCTGATGCAGGCGGTGCGCACATTGATGACGGTCGGCATTCCGCCGCGCGCGGAATTGCAATCGGGAACCTCGACGGGGCAGGCGGAGGGCTACCGCTGGACCATCGAGGTCAGTCCGCTCGGTGGCGACTGGGCGGTGCCCGAAGGCAACGTGCCCTGGGCGCCGGAACTGGTGAGGATCCGCGTCAAATCCCCGGGCGGTGCATTGTCCGATATCCGCACCGTGCGCCTGATGCCGAGGTCATCGGAATGACCCCGGCCAAGACAACAACAAGGACAGCAACGCGAACGCATGAGCGCGGTTTCACGCTGATCGAAACCATCGTTGCGCTGGCGCTGATGGGGCTGTTGCTGTCGGCGCTCGCCAGCATCACGGCACAATGGCTGCCGAGCTGGAACAAGGGGCTCGACCGGATCCAGCGCAGCGAATTGATCGGGATCGCGCTGGAGCGGATCGGCGCCGATCTTGCCGCGGCGGAGTTCGTTGCCGCCAACCGCGATACCCACAAGCCGCTGTTCGACGGATCGGAATTATCCGTCATGTTCGTGCGAACGTCGCTGGGGCCGAATGCGGGGCCGGGGCTCGACGTGGTGCGCCTTGGCGAGACCAGGGATCGCGGCGAGTTCGTCACGGTTCGGTCGCAGGCGCGCTTCACGCCGCTGGCCGACGGCGTGTCGCTGTCGGAGCAGGTGCATCTCGGCAGCCCCGTCGTGCTGCTGCGTGCGCCCTATCGCCTCTCGTTCGCTTATGCCGGCGCCGACCGGGCCTGGAAGGGCGTGTGGAAGGATGCCGACAAGCTGCCGGCGATGATCCGATTGACCGTGCGTGACGCGGCGAGCCAGCGCGTGCTGTCGGTGTCGACCATCGCACCGCTCCACGTTCAGATTCCAAGCGACTGCACCAAGCCGGATGGCAATTGCGGCGACAAGCCCGGTGGTCCCAATGTTGTCCCCGACCAGGGGAAGACCTGATGGGCGCGTCCGGCAATATCGGCCGCACGCCGGCCAATCGCGGCTTCGTCATCGTTGCAGTGCTCTGGATCCTGCTGGCGCTGTCGTCGCTGGCGATCATCTTCTCGGCCTATCTTGCCGCATCGGCGCGCGCATTGGCGGCGAGCGATATCGCGTTGCAGACCGAGGCATTGGTGTCGGCCGGGCTCGAGCTCACGGCCTACCAGCTGACGCTGACGGACGAGAAGACGAGGCCGCAATACGGGGCGTTTCATTTCGGGCTGGACGATGCCAGCGTCAACGTGAGCTTCACGTCGGAGGCGGGACGTCTTGATCTGAACTACGCGTCGAAGGAGATGTTGATCGGCCTCTTCGTGGTGCTCGGCGCCGGGAAGGACGCGGCCAGCGAGTACGCCGACCGGATCGTCGGCTGGCGAACGCGGCCGGCGCAGGGCAGCGAGAATGTAGAGGCCGCGCGCTACAACGCGCTTGGCTATTCACCGCGACAGGGGCTGTTCACCCATGTCAACGAGCTGGCGCTGGTCGCCGGCATTCCCGAAGCCTTTGTCGATCGTGTGCTGCCGTTCGTGACGGTGTTCAACGGCGGTCCGGATGTCGATCCGACCATCGCCGCGCCGGAAGTCGCGCTCGCCGTGAACAAGGTATCGGGGAAGGATCAGGACGGCTTCGGCTCGTCTGCTCTCGGGGCGAGCGCTCCCTCGCCGAACGGTGGCCTTTCCGCTGGATCATCGCAGGCACCGACCGCGCAAACTGCGGCATCGACCGCGCAAAGCCCTTGCTACCGGATCGCAATCTCGATCCGATTCCGCAACGGTCACCGCACCAATTCCGAGGCGGTGATTGCACTCGGCGACAAGGCCGAGCCCTATCGTGTGTTGTCCTGGCAGAACGATGTCGAGCCGCGAATGACGGTTCTGCCGCGCAAGAGAGGTTGATGGCGATGCTTGCCGAGGCACGGCAATGGTTCGAGCAATGGATTGGCGCGGTCGCGACTGCAGTTGACGGCGTCGCGGGCAGGTTCATGCGCCGGCGCGGCGTCGAGCTGGACGAGAATGGCGACGGCACGTTTACTGCCCGCCTCGCGGTGGCGAAGGACGGCGCGCCGTCAGCTCCGGTTTCGTTCCGGCTCGATCACGATGCGCCGCAGCCTCCGCTGTCGGCGGAGTGGAAGACCGTGTTCGACGGCAGCCGCGTCGAGGTGCGGTTGCGGTCGGATCACATCGTCAGCCGCATGCTCGATTTCCCGAGCCAGGCCGGCGACTTTCTCGACGGCATGATCCGCGCGCAGGTCGACCGGCTGACGCCATGGACCGCCGCCGATGCCGTCTTCGGCTGGGGCCCGCCGCAGCCGATCGCCAATGACCGCATCGAGGTCGCGTTCAGTGCGACCGCGGCGACCAAGGTCGATCCGTTGGTCCGGATGGCGAGGCAGCTCGGCGCCGCCTCCGTTGCGGTTTCGGCGCCGGCAGTTGGCAGCGATGGCGCCCCGCAGCAAGTGACGCTGCTCGACAAATCGCTGCGCGGCCTCGCTGGCCCTCAGCTTCCGCGGCTGTTGCGCATCGGCCTGGTTTCGACGGCGGTCGCTGCCGCGGTCTCCCTGCTGCTGAACATCTATCTCGGTGGATGGCTGCAATCCGAGCAGGAAGATTTGCAACACCGGATCTCGCAGCGGCGCGCCGCATTGCGTCTCGATGCCAATGGCGACGCGTCCGGTCTCGGCCTGCTGGCCAAGCGCAAGCAGACGACGCCATCGAGCGTCATGGTTCTGGAAGCGATCTCGCGTGTCCTGCCCGACACGACCTATGTGACGGAGCTCCGCGTCGAGGGCAACAAGGTGCAGGTGGTGGGGCTGACCCAGGATGCGCCGTCCCTGATCCGCCTGCTGGAGCAGTCGCCGCAGTTCACCCGCGCAACCTTCTTTGCGCCGACGACGCGCGCGGCGAATGAATCGGCGGAGCGGTTCCACGTCGAGGCCAACATCTCAGCCTATTTTGGGTCCGGCTCATGAGCGCAGCATCCCGATCGCTGACCGCCGTCAGCACCTCGCCCCTGGTTGCGACCGCGAGCTATCTCGGCTTGTTCGTGCTGCTGCTCTTTGTCGTCATCTCGTCGCTCTCGGATATCATCGGCCTGCGCAGCGATGTTGCGGCATCGGCCGGAATGCTGGAGCAGCTCGAAGGTCGATCCAAAGCGAATACCGCGCCCGGCCAGCCCGCCATGCCGACCGGCTCGGCCTATCTCGAAGGCGCGACCGTCACCGTTGCCGGCGCCACCCTGTTGCAACGTGTGTCGGGCGCGGTGATCAAGGCCGGCGGCAACGTGCTGTCGACGCAGCTCGACGTTCCCAACGCCCCGGCCAAGGCGGGCTTCATTAGCATGGTCGCGAGCTCTGAGATCGAGCAGGCGCAATTGCAGCAGGTGCTCTACGATCTCGAGGCCGGCATGCCGTTCCTGTTCATCGACCAGTTGGTCGTGCAACCCGTCGCAGACGAGGCCGCCAAAGGAGCCGACCCCGGCAAGCTCCGCGTGCTGCTCGGCGTATCCGGACAATGGCGAGGAGCCAAATGATGCGACGCTTCGCAGCGACCATCGTGCTGTTGATGGTGTCGGCCTATTCAGCGCCGGCGGCCGTGCCTGATCGGGCCGGCGACGCACTGGACGCCGGCATGCTCGACGACACCCGTCTCGGCGGACCGGTGCTGAATTCACCGCCGCCGTCCGAGCCTGTGACATCGGTTCGGGTGACGCCTGCGCCGGCACCGACGCCTCGGCCGCTCAGCGCAAATCCGTTGTGGGGCATTCCGCTCAAGACACTGCCCAACACGCGCGATCGCCCGGTGTTCTCGCCATCGCGGCGACCTCCGCCTGCCGTCGTTGCGGAACCGGAAGTCAGCAAGCCGCCACCGCCGCCGCGCAGGGTCGCGATCGAGCCGCCGCCGCTGTCACTTGTCGGCACGATCTCCGGCGACGATGAAAGCTTCGGGATCTTTCTCGATCAGTCGAACAAGACCGCGCTGCGACTGAAAATCGGTGACGAGTTCCAGGGGTGGAAGCTGCGAACCATCAAGGGGCGCGAAGTCACGATGCAGAAGGACGAGCAGGGCGCCGTACTCACATTGCCCCAGCCCGGCGGCGAGGAGAGCAGCGATGCCCACCTCGTTCCGGTGAGCACAGAGAGGATGCCATTGGCCGCGCGGCGCCAGAAGTGAGCTAGCTGAACCCGAGCAAGCTCTGAAGGGCCGGCGTCAGGAGAAGCCCGAGCGCCAGAAAGGGACCGAACGGAATCGACGTCTGGCGCTTCATCTCACGTCCAGCGAGTTGCAGGCCACCGGCAACAGCAAGTGCCGCGAGCGCCGCGATCAGCAGCAGGGTCGGAACTCCCAGGGCGCCGACCCAGATCGCCGCGGCGGCAAGAAACTTGACGTCGCCCAGTCCCAATCCGTCCACGCCCCGCACGGCGAAGTAAAGGCGCTGCAACAGCCAGAACAGCATGCCGACGAGTGTGGCGATCGCCATGGCAGTGAACGCGGCCGTTGTGCCGTCAGTGATGACGACGTTCGCAAGCCCGAGCGCCGCGATTGCAAGGTTCAGCCAACTGGGAATGACGCCGTGGCGCAGATCGATCAGCGCGACGGCACAGCACAGCACGCAAAGCGCGCCGTAAGATCCAATGAAATAAAGAGCTTCGCGATCGATCGGCATGGTGGCGGGACAAGTGTGACGCGTGCCCACACTGTGTTGCAACAACTCGCGCGCGTTGAACAGTCTATTTTCAATTGATCCGTCGTCGCGTGACGGGTTTGCGCGATTGTGATCGTCGAGCACCATCGCAAAGTGGAAAAGATGCGACAAAAAGTCTGCGCTGTCACAAATCCGCATAGGATGCCGACAATAGTTCGCCCCGCTACGTGCCACGAGCCCTTCGTGACAGATCAGTGGGTAGACTATGCACAAGATGCGAGTGGCGGCGTGCCTGGCTTTGCTGGCGGCGTCGGCAGGCGTGCGCGCCGCGAATGCGGGCGCCCTCGAGGACGGCGCCGAGCGCTATCGGCCGTATCTGATCGAGGGCGTTGCCAGCGCGCTGGAAGGCGCGCGCGCCTTGCGCGAGCGCGCCGCTGCTGCGGACTTGCCCGGTGCAAAGAAGGCCTGGCTGTCGGCGCGCGCAGGCTGGGAGCGTTCGGAGGTCTTCACCGCGGGCTTCGTGCCGGAGCTCGACGCGCAGATCGATGCCTGGCCGAACGCGGACAGCGGGTTTCATGCCATCGAGGCGAAACTGTTCGGAGCCGGCAATACCGACGTTGCCGCCGATGCGACGGGGCTTGTCGAGCACTTGAATGATCTTCACCGCAAGCTCAAGGACATCAAGCTGACGACGCAGGGCCTGCTGGATGGCACGGTGCGGCTCGCCTACGAAGTCGGCGAGAGCAAGGCGGATGGCGGCGAGTCGCGCATCAGCGGCACTTCGCTGGATGATATGCGCAACAACATCGCAGGCATCGATTTCGCCTACCACACGATCTTCTCGACCGCCCTCAATACGGTCGACGGCAAGCTCGACGAGATGGTGACGAACCGGATCGAACAGCTCGAAGCGATCGTCGCCACGCCCGACCTGCCGCATGTCAACATTGCCGATCTGCGCCAGACCAGTGAGGAACTGGTCATTGCGTTGCAGAGCGCCTCGGCGAAGCTCGGGTTGCAGCGCCCGACCCTGGAGGCGCAGGCGCGATGACCTCGCTTCACCGGCGTCTGGCTGCGCTGCTCTCCGGTGTCATCGTTCTGGCACTGCTCGGGCGCGCGGCGGCGTTTCCGGTCGATGGCGACAAGACCGTGTTGCCGGTCGCGACCGAGCTGAACGAGGATGCGCTCGACAAGCCGCGCGAGGTGTTTCAGTCCGAGCGGACCGGAGCCAAGTCATATCTGGTCAATCTCGGTGATCTCGCCTTCAATTCGCCGGGGCTGCTCGGCGAGGTGGCGCGGCAGGCCGGCGTGAGCTGCGGCACCTGCCATGTCAACGGCGCGAACAACGCCAAATTCTTCATGCCGAAGATGTCGAGCCGGCCCGGCACGTTCGACACCACAGGTCCCTTGTTCAATCCGAAGGCCAACAATCTGGCGTTCGATCCGGTGCGGATCCCGAGCCTGCGCGGCGCCCGCTATCTTGCGCCTTATGGCGCCGACGGCCGGTTCGCTTCGCTGCGCGACTTCGTTCACAACGTCATCACCAACGAGTTCGCAGGACCCGAGCCGTCGCCCGCGACGCTCGATGCGATCGTGGCCTATATTCACGACATCGACTTTCTGCCCAATCCGAGCCTTGGTCCCGCCGGACGGCTGGCCGGCAAGATCACCGAGGCGGAGCGTCGCGGCGAAGCGTTGTTCGCGAAGCCGTTCCCGCACGATCCGGCGCTGAGCTGTGCGGGCTGCCACGCTCCATCGTCCGGCTTTGTCGATCACGAGCAGCATGACGTCGGTTCGGGCGGCCTGTTCAAGACGCCGACGCTGCGCAACGCCGACTTCAACGCGCCGTACTTTCACGACGGCCGCTTCGACAATTACAACCAGGTCGTCGATTATTTCGACCGGACCTTTCAGCTCGACCTCTCGGTGCAGGACAAAGGCGACCTCGTCGCTTATCTCACGGCCGTCGGCGATGGCGTGCAGCCCTATGAGCGCGACGGTGCCGGTGCGACGCTGAAGGAGATCAACGATTTCTCGACGGTGCTTGCGACTGCGATCCCTGCCGGCGACAAGGACATCGTTGCGCTGGCGGTCGATACGATCGGCCGCGAGCTGCGCGAGTTGACCGAGCAATATCCCGATCGCAAGAACACGAGCGTGTCGGGCGGCGAGCAGCAGCGTGTGCTTGCGCGCAACGGCCTCAAAGAGCTGGTGCTCACGCTGCGGCGAATCGAGATGGCAGTTGCTGCGGGTCGCAACGCGGATGCTGCAACCGAGTTGAGGAATTATCGCAATCTGATGGCTGCTGCAGTGCCTGCGCTATTGGCCAGCGCCGAGCCGTGGTCGTTGTTCAATCAAGACGTGCATGACCAGCATTATGCTGCGCTTCGTCAGGTGATGCGCTCCAGGCACATCTCGCGCTGATTGAGCTCTATTGTAGTGCATTTTGCGATCCGCATCGTTGCGTGGATTGCTCAATCAATTGTCGATCTTCAGTTGAAGAGTCGAATCGTGGTGATGCTGCGTGCAGCAGCAGATGTCTCCACGGAAAATCTTTGAACGTTTCGAAATTTCTCGCGCGCTTTCACGTAAGCGAAAACCATGCGTCATACTGTCGCACTAAGCAGTGTGTGTTGCTAACCGCAAAACACCTGAGGTCGACAATGGGTTTGAATTACAAAAAGCACTGGCGAACCAGCACGGCGCTCTGCGTTGCGTCAACGGTGCTCGTCGCAACAGCCGCCTATGCCGCGCACTATCCGGGCGGTCGCAGTGATTGGGACAAGCGTTCGCATCACAATCGTCAGGCGCACGAAGAGGGCATTCGTGCGAACCATGAGGATCATGAAAATCATGGTGACAAGGATCGCGGCGGCAAGGTGAAGACCGCTACGCCGATCAAGCACGTCATCATTCTGATCGGTGAGAACCGCGGCCTGGATCACACCTTCGGTGTGTACAAGCCGAAGGGCAAGGGCCAGACGATCTCCAACCTGTTGTCGAAGGGCATTGTCAACGAGGACGGAACGCCGGGACCGAACTTTGCGCAGGCGCAGCAGTATTCGGTCGCGGGCCAGACGGCCTACTATATCGGTGCGCCGACCATCTCGAAGTCGCCCTACAACGCGACCAATGTGATGCCGCAGCCGAACACCAACGGCACGCCGACCGCGCAGAACGACACTTCGCCTCCGTTCAAGACGATCACCGAAGCCAGCGTCGAGAAGGACATGGATCCGGCTGATCTCGACATCCTCACCACCGGCTTCAGCGGCCTGCCGACCGGTGTGCTCGATACCCGCGTTCCCGGCGCCGGCGGCCTGAACGGACCGTTCCCGCTGCAGGGCGAGCAGATCAGCGACGACGACTACACCGGCGACTCGACCCATCGCTTCTATCAGGACTGGCAGCAGGAAGACTGCAGCGCCGCCAGCGCCACTAGGAAGAACAATTCGGGCTGCCTCAACGACCTGTTCCCGTTCGTGATGGCGACGTATTCGGCGTCCAACAAGAGCATGGCCAACTCGATGGGCTTCTACAACGCCCAGCAGGGTCAGGCTCCCGTTCTGAAGATGCTCGCCGACCGCTTCACCCTGAGCGACAACTTCCACCAGTCGTTCCACGGTGGCACCGGCGCGAACCACTTCATGCTCGGCACCGGCGACGCGGAGTTCTGGAGCGACGGCAAGGGCAATCCGGTGACGCCGCCGGCCAACCTGATCGCCAACCCGAACCCGGTCGCCGGTTCGGTCAACCGCTACACCGTCGATGGCAATTGGAGCAATTGCTCTGATGTCTTCCAACCCGGCGTGAAGCCGATCGTCACCTACCTCAACAACCTGCCGTACGCGGCGGAGCCGAACTGCAAGCCCAACCACTACTACATGCTCAACAACGTCAATCCGGGCTATCTGCCGAACGGCGCGCTCTCGGGTGGCAACAACGTGCCGCCGTCGTCGGTTCGCACGATCGGCGATGCGCTGATGGAGAAGAACATCTCCTGGGCGTTCTATGGTGGCGCGTATAACGACGCCGTGGCGCTCTCCAACGCTGCGGTTGCCGCCAATCCGTCGAACCCCAACCTCGGCGCCGCTGCGGTCGCCGATCCGGCGCACGCGCTCGGTGTTGCCTACTGCCAGATCTGCAATCCGTTCCAGTATGCGACCTCGATCATGGCCAACCCGGCCGTGCGTCAGGCTCACATCAAGGACACTGCCGATCTGATCACGGCGATCCAGAACAACAAGCTGCCTGCGGTGTCGTTCGGCAAGCCGGACGGCCTGCTCGACGGTCATCCGCAGAGCTCGAAGGTTGATCTGTTCGAGGCCTATGTCCTCAACGTGCTCAGCGCGCTGGAGAACAATCCGGAGCTGAAGGCGGACACCGCCGTCTTCATCACCTGGGACGAAGCCGGCGGCTATTGGGACTCCGGTTACACGCAGTCGATCGACTTCTTCGGCGACGGACCGCGAATTCCGACCCTGATCCTCTCGCCCTATTCGACGGGCGGCAAGGTCAACCACAACTACGCCGACCACGTTTCGCTGCTGAAGTTCATCGAGCGCAACTGGGCACTCCAGCCGCTCACGAACCGCAGCCGCGACAACCTGCCGAACCCGTCCTACGCGAAGAACAACGAGTACGTCCCGACCAACAGCCCGGCGCTTTCCGACCTGTTCGACGCGTTCGACTTCAGCAAGCCCGTCACGCTGTCCTACACCGAGTGATCGAGCTCTCGTCCAGCACGAGGTCTTGATTTCATCCACGGCCGGCGCCGATCGAACCGATGGTTCGGTCGGCGCCGTCATGTTTTGCCTGCCGACCACCTGATCGACCGGGACCATGCGATGAAGCGCAACGCGAAGACTTGCTCGAGAGACCGGAGGGCCGCAGGCTGCCTGCTTGCCGTCGTCATCCTGGCCGATGCTCCGACAGCGGCCATGGCGCAGCAGTTTTCCGCCGAGCTGGTTGCGCGGAAGGACGAAACGACGACCAGTCTGGGAACGCTGCGGGTCTCGCAACAGAAGGCGCGAATCGAGGCGAGGGCGTTGCCGGATGGTTTCTTCCTGATCGACACGGCCAAGCCCACGGCGTATTTCGTCCGTCCCGCCGCACGCGTGTTCATGGATGCGAGGCAGTCCAGCCCGCTGACCCGGATGTTCGTGCCGGTCGATCCGAGCGATCCCTGCCGGCAATGGCAGGCAATCGCCCAGCTATCCGCGCCGGTCGATCTCGCGACCTGGCATTGCCAACGCGACGGGGCGGAGGCGTTAGCGGGCCGCGACACTGACGTTTATCGAATCACGGTGCCGTCGGGTTCCGGCTTTGTCGGCTGGATCGACCGCGAGCGCAGGTTTCCGGTGCAGGTTAGAACCGCTGACGGGACGGTGATCGCGGCAGATCATATCCGCGACGAACCCCAGCCGGCGCAGAGCTTCGAAATGCCCGCAGGTCTGCGCAAATTCGACCCGCAGGTGCTGATCCGCAGGATCCAGCAGAGCGACGTCTGGGTCGAGCAGCCGGCCTCGCAGTGATCGTGCAGTGCGCTACTGCGATTGCCGGCTTGTCACCGGCAGCATTCGGCCGAGCGCCGTGTAGTGCGACTGATGCACGTTGCCGTTGAACAGCGACCAGGGCTCGGCCTTTTTCAGGGCGACGGGCACGTCGAAATGCACCAGCTGGGCAAATTTGCGATATTCCGCCATCGCTTCGTCGATATGGCCGGCCCCGACTTCGAGATCGATGCGGCGCAAGGTGAGGACGAGCTCCTTCAGGATCGCGCGCGCCGCCAGCCGCTCGTCCTTGCCGCCGATCGAAACATTCCTGATGTCGGGGATATGCTCGGTCAATTCACGCAGTTCGGCGCCGACGCCGGTCACGGCCAGCGACACCACGGCGGTATCGGCGGCCGGGATCGTGGCCTCGAGGACGCTCGAGAGCTCAAGCACCTCCTTCATCCGAAGCACCACGCCGTCCTTGTCGAAGGGGCGTTCGCCGTCGCCGGCCGCATTCAGATAGGCCACGAGGTCCTGCGTATCCTGGGTCGACAGTTCGAGGTCGAACACCCGATCGAAATGATCGACCACCTGTTCGTAGGTGTCGTAGCGACCGTCATGGAAGTACGGCGCATTGAAATTGGCGTTCAGCAACGTGGGGGTCTTGACCAGTCCGCCGGATCCGACGTCGTGGCGTACCTGGTCGTTGAAGGTTCCGGCGGGACTATGACAGCCGGCACAGCTCAACTCGGCCTGCTTCGGGAACGGCTTGAAGAACAGCGCTTCGCCACGGCGCTCGGCGAGGCTGGCCTGCGCGGCGAGCCTGCCGCCAGGCGCAATCTTCGGATTGGGGAGGAAATCGATATCGTTGATATAGGCGACGAGGCCGTCGAGAACCTCGTCGCGCGGCCGCGGCCCGGAAAACTCGTTGACGATGACATTGTATATGAAGTCGCGCAGCGAGGTGACGCGCCCGTCATGTCCGTAGGGGGCGAGGTAGCGGGCGCCCCGCAGACTTGGAATCCGGACCGGATCGAGGATGCTGTTGAAAGTCTTCGCGTTGAAGACGAGGCTGGTGGTGTCGAACGTGCCGGGGCGGGAGGACGCGCCCGGAACGAACAGTTTTGGGTTCGATGCACCGTTGACGTGGCAGGTGCCGCAGCTCATCTCGGCCTGGCGCGCCTTGCCGCCGAGGATAGAGGGCGAATTGAAGGCGAGATCGCCGAGATTGACCAGATAGGACTTTCGCCCGCCCATCGCTTCGGAATGAAAGATTTCGCGCGGCCGCGCCAGCGCCTCCTCTGAAAATTCAGTTCCGGCCGGCAGCACGGTCTGGTCGCCGCCCAGCGGGAACGCCATCGCGCGCAACGGGACAAGGGCCACGACGAGCGCCAGCAGCGCGACCCGCGCCGGCCTCCTGTCACGTTCGGTGGATGTTGAACGACTTTTCCCGGAGTGTGACGCCAGAATATCCCAAGCCATTGCGAGAAAACGCCCCTGTCACAAAGCATATGCGCTGCCGTGCGTCGGAAGATGTCACGGAGGTGACAGTTTCCTGTCGGCAGGATCAATGACCATCTGTTTGGATAGACGACTGTTGATTGCGGTTTGATGACGTTCGATCAACGAACCGCAACCGATCTGTGTCCGACAGGGCGAAAATTCGTCGGTGCACGAGCGATCTTTTCACGGGTTTGTGCGCGCGTCGAAAAACAGTCATCCCGGCGAAATGTGTTTTGCATAGCGTGTAACTCCATTTCTATTTCTTTCTGAAATCAGGAGAGCACTATGCGGCTTTGGGGAGCCATTCCGGCGCTCGCAGTTGTTGCTGGCGCCGTTGCCATCTCGCCGGTGGCAAACGCCGAGAATTTGGTCGAAAAGATCGTTGATGAGTTCAAGCACGAGGTGCGTGACGAGCTACGTGACCGTGGCCATGAGGGTGTGCATCAGTACAAGCACATCGTCGTCATCTATCAGGAAAACCACAGCTTCGATAACCTCTACGGTCACTGGGGCGATGTCGGCCGTGACCAGATCAACGGCACGTCCGATGCCGACCAGGCTCATACCTTGCAGGTCCGGCAGGACAATCAGACCGTCTATGCCTGTCTGTTGCAGAACGACGTCAACCTGACCTCTCCGTCGCCGCAGCCGACGAGCTGCACCGACAATACGGGCTCGGTCGCGATCCTCAGCGCCTTCAAGAACAAACCGTTCGAAATCAACGATTTCATTCCGACCTCGGCGACCACCTGTCCGAAGCCGCTCGGCTCGTTCGCGGCACACGGCTTCCTCAACGGCACCGGCGCGCCCGGCGGCTGCACCGCGGACATCGTGCATCGGTTCTACAGCGAGCAGTACCAGCTCAATGGCGGCCGGCAGAACCGCTACATGACCGGCAGCGACGCGGCGGGTCTGGTGATGGGTTACTACGACACCAAGAAGCTGCCGATCTACACCTATCTCCACGGCCACGGTGCGCCGAACTACGTCATCGCCGACAGCTTCTTCCAGGGCGCCTTCGGTGGTTCGTTCCTCAATCACCAGTTCCTGGTCGCGGCTGCGGCGCCGCAGTTCGTCGGTGCCTTGAACGACGGCAGCGCCAACGACTTCCACGCGATCGTCGATGCGAACGGCATGCCGACCAGCACGCCGCTCTACACGCCGACCTCCACGGTGAAGGACGCGCAGCTGACGGCGAAGTGCAACCAGACCGGGCTGCCGGCCGGCCTCGCCTGCGGCGACTATGCGGTCAACACCACGCAGCCGACCTACCAGCCCTATGCCCCGGGCACCCCCGACATCAAGCGCCTGCCGCCGCTGCACACGCCGAATATCGGCGACCGGCTGTCGGCCAAGCATGTTGACTGGGCCTGGTATTCGGGCGGCTGGTCGAATGCCAATGGCGACGTCGGCGCCTCCGGCTGGACCAACGGCAACGGCACGACCTGCACCGATCCGAACCATGTCTCCACGGCGGTGTTCCCGAATTGCCCGGACGTGGATTTCCAGTACCACCATCAGGCGCTCAATTACTTCGCCTCCTATGCCCCCGGAACGCAGGCCCGCAGGGATCACCTGAAGGATGAGGCAGAGTTCATCCAGGCAGCCAAGAACGGCCGGCTGAAGCAGGTCAGCTTCATCAAGCCGATCGGCGAGGAGAATGAGCATCCCGGCTACACCAGCGAATCCGAAGGCAGCCAGCATCTCGTCGATCTCGTCAAGGCGATCGTCGAAGGGCCGGACGGCAAGAACACGCTGATCGTCATCACCTATGACGAGTTCGGTGGGCAGTGGGATCACGTTCCGCCCCCGCCGCACAACCGTCGCGGCGCCGAAGCCAAGGCCGCGGATCAGTGGGGGCCGGGTACCCGCATTCCGGCGCTGCTGATTGCCAAGCGCTTCAACAAGTCGGGTGTCGCGCATGAGGACTTCGACACCACGTCGATCCTCCGGCTGCTCGAGAAGCGCTTCGATCTGGAGCCGCTGGTGACCCGTCCGGTGCGCAGCCTGTCGGCGGCGCTGAAGGCCGGCGAGGGCTGGCGCTGAGGTAAGAACCAGTCCCGGCCCGCGTCAACATCCGACGCGGGCCGGGCCCTCGCTACGGCTCAGGGCCACTAAATGATCAGATCATGTCGTACATGATCTGGAACGATGTTGCCGCCGGCCAGCGCGTCGCTTTCCGGACCGGGGGCGAATGGCAGGGCATGTGTCGCGCCCTGGATGTCGACCTGAAGGCCGGTCGTGGCCGAATGGCCGTCCTTGTCAACGGCGGATACATCGAACAGAAGGTCCGTGCTCGGAATGCTCGTCTTCTCGTCGTAGGTGATGTTGTTGACCGTGAAGGTGGGATGGCCGGATTCCGCTCGATCATAGTCGATCTGAACCTGATTGAACGCCTTTCCAACGTAGAGCGTGTATGTCTGCGTCGCGTTGTCGAAGGTGTAGGTGTTGATCAACGACGTGTTATTCGTTTCCTGTACTACGATGCCGGCGCAGCCGCTGGCTGGTTTGGGAACACAGATGCTGAAGTCGTGAACGCAGGTGCTGCCATCGAGTACCTTGAAAGTCAGCGTCGCAGTGCCGCAATCCTGCCAGTGTGCGAGAGTGAAATCGACCTGTGACTGTTTCTCGGTGAATGCGAGATTCAGCCGCTCGGTGGGGTCGATTTGCTGGCCGTCATCGCCTACCGCGATGCCGTCGCTCGATGCCGTGACGTCAATGGGATGACCGGCGCAGTCAGACCCTGTGACAACGAGTTGTGCGTCCGGAGCCGTGAGTTGCGGCGAGCCGCCGTCCGAGGCGCCGAAATCGGAGCCGGTCACGGTGACGTCCTTCAACTGCTCGACCTTCTCGAAATTAAAGCAATAGGTGCCGTCCGGATTGATCAGGAGTGCAAAGAGCGGATCGCACAGCGTACCGCCTGAATCCGTACGGTAGGCGTCCAGTTCGACGCCGCCACCGGCCGCATGAGTCGAATAGTAGAACGTGTAGTCATCGCCATGTCCGGTCACATGCGCAGAGGTGACGCCCTCGCCGAGGCTTGAGGTCGCCAGGTCATATCCCGTGCTGCCGACCTCGCCGTCGTGGATGGCGACGTGCATTGCCGCCTCACCATCCGCGCCGAAATTGACATCGTAGGTGCCGGTCGCGGCCTGATTGTCGTGAGCGGCGATGACGGTCACCGGGAAGCCGCCGATTGTCGGATTGTCTTCCGTAATCGACAGCTGCTTACCGAGATCAATACTGGCGCTCTGGAAGTCGCCGTCATTGTCCGTGATCGTTGCAGTCAGGCCGATAATACCGGCCGCAAGCGACACGCCATTGGTGTCGTCGGGGCTGGTGCAAAACGGCTCCTCCACCGCCCGATACTCGGTGAACCTCACGCCCCCTGTGGCCGGATCGAGCGTGATGGTGAACGCCAGTGTGCCGTTCGTGTTGCCGACATGACCTTCGATGGTGTTGCCATTCAGAACCAGCACGTCGGCGCAGCCGGTGTGCGAGTCGATGAGGCCCGACGGGGTGCCGTTGCCGCCGGCGATCGTCAACGCGTAGCGGACGGTCGCGCCGTCGGCGCCTTGAACCGAGGTGAACGCCGTCGAGAAATTGGCTGACGTCGTCGTCAGCGCTGCATCCGGCGCCGTGCCCGCGATGTGATCGTCCAGCGCCGTCGCCGTCAGATGTGACTCGCTCAACGGCAGCGATGGCGCGGTCCCGCTCGCCTTGATGCTCGGGCCGTCGTCCGTGATCGTGAGCTGCTTGCCAAGGTCAATACTCGCGCTCCGGAAATCTCCGTCCTTGTCCGTGATCGTCGCGACCAGGCTTATGAGGCCGACGTTCAACGCCACAGCTTCCCCGCTGTCCGGACTGGTGCCGAGCGGCTGCTTCACGGCGCGGTACTCGGTGAAGGTCACTTGCCCGGTGAGCGGATCGAGCGCGATGGTGAACGCCAGTGTGCCGGTGGTCGTACCGACGTGGCCTTCGATGCTGCTACCATTCAGAACCAATACGTCGGCGAGGCCGGTGTGGGAGTCGATCAGGCCCGACGCGGTCCCGCTGCCACCCGCGATCGTCAGCGCATAGCTGATCGTCGCGCCGCCTGCGCCTTGGACCGTGTGGAATGCCGTCGAGAAGTCGGCGGAGGTCGTCGTCAGCGCTGCATCGGGTGCAGAGCCGGCGATGTTGTCGTCCAGCGGCGTTGCCGTCAGATGCATCTCACTCAGCATCAGCGAGGGAGCTGTTCCGCTTGTGCTGATGCTTGGGTCATCTTCGATGAAGGTCAACCTGCTGCCGAGGTCGAGGGTCACATCCTGGGAGAGGCCGTCCTTTATCACGGTCGCAATCAGGGTTACGATTCCGGTCGCCAGTGACACGGCTTCGTTGTCGTCGGTGTTGGTGCCAGGCGGCGCCATCGCCGCCCGGTACTCGGTGAAGGTCACGTACCCCGTGGCTGGATCGAGCGTGATGGTGAATGCGAGCGTGCCGCCGGCCGAACCGACGCGGCCTTCAACGGTGTTGCTGTTCAGAACCAGCACGTCGGCGAGGCCGGTGTGCGAGTCGATCACCCCCGACGCCATGCCGTTGCCGCCGCCGATTGTCAGCGCATAGCTGACCGTCGCGCCCGCCGCGTCCTGTGCGCTGGCGAATTTCACCGAGAAGTCCCCTGATGTCGTCGTCAGCGCGACGTTCGGCGCGGAACCGGCAATGTTGTCGTCCAGCTCCGTCGCCGTCAGATGCGTCGTGCTCAGCGTCAGTGACGGCGCAGCTCCGAAAGTCAGCTTGGGCGGTGTCGGTGGTGGCGGCTTGAAAGTGACGATGAACTCGGGGGGGACCACCGGCAGAGGTGCGAGCTGATTTGGCGCCTGCGAAGGGTCAGGCGCAGTGAAATTGATCGGTTGCAGCAGGGGCGACCCTTGATAGGCGGGCGTGCTGGAACCTTTTGATCCCGATCCCTTCTCGAAATTGGCAAGCGCCTCCTGCTGCGCGTCCCGCAATTCCTCCATGTGCGCCGGGCTATTGGTGACCTGGCTCACGCTGACCGACGACCCTCTTGCGGTCAGGATGATCGTCTGTCCGGGATCATCGACGATGATATGCCGGGGATTGGCCTCCTTGGTCACGAGCTCGAATATGCCGTGGTGGAGGTCTTTGTAGTTGATGTTGTCGTCGTCGAGGAACGTGACGTTCGGCTCCGCAGCCCGGGCGTCCTCCAAAAGCGAGAGGGTCAGCGCGGCGAACGACAACATGCCGAGGCCGCTGGCGCGAATGGTGCCAACAGGCGTGTCCGCCGCCAGGACGCTTGACCCTGCCAGCCGGCTGCCAATCATGCGCAAGATGCTTCTGGCTTTTGCGAACAGGCCCAAGCCGCCGCCGGACACGTGCGCGAAATTGCCCAACTCTAGGCGTGTGCCAGCCGGCAAATTGAGCACGGTACCGTCAAGCAAGCGGATCTCGGCCCGCCCGCCGGCTGCGATTTCGATGACGTCACCCTGGTGAATGGGATCGCCGGCCATCATGAGGCCGGCAACGCCGCGCGCACGCGCGACGGTGCTGCGGCCGATCGCCGCCTGAACAATGCCAACCACTCGGGGCAGGCGGCCTAAGACGGCCGTGCACGCGTCCCCGAACGCGACGCCGGACGCAACTGACATTGGCTTTTCGCCTGCTGAACAGCTCAGGCAGAAGGTGGTGCCGCATTTTTTTTGGTCTGGCTCATTCGCGCCGCGAGGTCAAAATCCCCGCACCGGTAGCCATAGGCTTGTCCGCCGAAACGTCCTGATTGAAACTAAATTCGGAAGTGCAAATCGAATTCCAGCACCGCACAAAGCAACCGCAAAAAGGGCAGAATGACTGTCCTTTATCGCGGGGTGCAGCCCCACTAGAATAATAGTATAATTACGGAGTAAATTGTCCAGATATTAATTCTTATTCGAGCTACGTCAGGCCTTTAGGCCTGTTTTCTGCAACTCGTTTGGCACGAAAGGTCCTGCGGTTTCGGCCGGGCGATCCAGATCGCCATCACGCCGTGACACCACAAGATCTTCTCGAAAGGGAGGGGATCGTGCGCATTCATTTGGTTATTCAATCGCTCGCAAGCTTCGTCTTCGCGCTCGCCATTTTCATGCCGGGCCAAATGCACGCGCAAACCGAGCCGGCCCAACCCGCCATTCAGAATTCCTCGGCGAAGTCCATCGGGAAGGTCGTGATGGCCACCGGTTCGGTCACGATCGAACATCCAAGCGCAGCCGTCGTTCAGGCCGCGCTGTCGGATCAATTGCCCCAGGCGAAGGTCGGCGACCTCGTCTATATGGGCGACGTGGTGCAGACCGGAGCCGATGGACGGGTCGGGATCAACTTCACCGATGGCACCTCGTTCAACCTGTCGAGCAACGCCAAGATGACCATGACCGAGTTCGTATACGACCCGAACGGAAAATCGAATTCCACGTTGTTCAAGCTGGCCAACGGAACGTTCACGTTCGTTGCAGGCAACGTCGCGAAGACCGGTGACATGAAGATCGACACCCCCGCCGCGACGATGGGAATTCGAGGCACCACGCCGCGTATCGAAATATCTGACGATGGAACCGTCAGGTTCGCGACGCTCGTGGAAGAGGGTAAGAGCAAGCTGCTCAGGAAGCCGGCAACGCGCGTGGCGCCGCAGCCCGAGCAAGGCACCTCCCACAGGTTCAATCCGAATATTTGCCGAGGGTGCTAGGCGAGCAGGGCGGCGGCCGTGAGCGGCTTCTCATGGAAATCAGCGATGCTGCGTCGTCAAGACCGGAGCCCGACATGAAGCCTCGTGCAGGTTCCGAGGGGAATGGCGGCTTGGCGCCGCTTCTGATCCTGCTGTTGCTTGCATCGCCGGCGGTCGCGCAGAACCTGAAGCAAAAGAGCAACTATCTGCGGAACATCGAGCTGTGCAGCGGCCTCGACCACGCGGAGGCCGACACGCGCATTGGTGCGTGCACGGCGCTGATCGATGCGGAGCAGGACATGACGCCGGCCGGCCTCGCGATCGCCTACAACAACCGTGGCAATGCCTATGCCGCCAAGGCGGACTACGACCGCGCCATCCGGGATTTTGATCGATCGATCGAGCTCAATCCAACCTACACCAAGCCGTTCAACAACCGTGGCGTGGCCTATTTCAGGAAACGCGACTACGACCGCGCGACCGATGCCTTCGATCAGGCCATCAAGCTCAACCCGAACTACGGCGAAGCCTTTGCCAACCGTGCCCGGGCCTATCTGAAGAAACACGAATATGACCGCGCGGCGCAGGATTACGATCAGGCCATTCGCCTCGAGCCGAAGCTCGACGGCGTGTGGAACGGACGCTGCTGGAGCCGGGCTATCCTCGGCGAGTTGCAGGCGGCGCTGGAGGATTGCAACAAGGCGCTGCAATCGGGGTCGGCCGACGCCGCGACTTACGACTCACGTGGCCTGATCTATCTGAAGACCGGCGAGCTGCGCGCGGCCGTCGACGACTATAGTTCCGCGCTTCGCATCGATCCGAAGCTGGCCAGCGCGCTCTATGGACGCGGGCTGGCCAAGCTGAAACAGGGCGACAAGGCCGGCGGCAATGTCGACATCTCGGCGGCAAAGGCTATTCAAGACGGCATCGGCGACGATTTCAAACGTTACGGCGTGCCGTAGACGCGCTTGCTGACGGAGGCCGCAGCAAGGGCGCCGGCTTGAGGCCGTAGCCGCCTGTGCGGCGCGGCCGGCTAGTTCATGATCTCGACCGTTGCCGAACGGCCGGCGACCAGCGCGATCCGATCCGGCAGGCGATCGAGCGCGATGCGTACCGGGACGCGCTGTGCGAGCCGGACCCAGCTGAAGGTCGGATTGACGTTCGCGAGCAGGTTCGCGCCTTGTCCGCGGTCGCGATCCTCGATGCCCGCCGCAATGCTCTCGACATGTCCGGTGAGCCGGACCGGCTCGCCCATTAGACGGACCTCTGCCTTGTCGCCGACGCGAATGCGCGCGAGCTTGGTCTCCTCGAAATAGCCTTCCACATGCAGCGTATCGCTGTCGACCAGGGCCATCACACCCTTGCCCGCGGTGACGTAGGCGCCGGGCCGCAGGTCCATATTGGTGATGGTGCCGTTCACCGATGCGTGTACTTCGCTGCGATCCAGGTTGAGCTGCGCGACGGCACGATCGGCGACCGCCTGATCGTAGGCGGCCTTGGCCTGCAACTGCGTGGCCAGAACCTGCTCCTGCTTCTGCTGCGACACCGCATCGGTGGTCAGCGCGCTGTAGCGCTTGAGATCGGATTCGGCCTGATCCAGCGTCGCGCGATGACCGGCGACCGCGGCATCGGCCTGCTGCAATGCCAGGGCAAAGCGTGCCCGATCGATCCGGAACAGGATATCGCCACGATGCACTTGCTGATTGTCCTTGACCAGCACGTCGGTCACGAAGCCGGATACATCGGGAGCAACCTGAACCACGTCGGCGCGGACCCTGCCGTCGCGGGTCCAGGGCGATTCCATATAATAGACCCAGAGCCCGTGAGCGACGGCGAGCGCGGCGACGAGCGCGATCGCGGTCAGCGCGACCCGGCCGAGCCAGGCGAAATTCCCCTTCATGGCAGAAACTCCGAAAGATAAACGACGACGCCCAAGAGGCATACGTACAGTGCGAAATTGAACAGCGCGCGATGCCAGACCAGCCGGTAGAGCCCGAAGCGCTGCATGATCCGGCTGATCCCGGCACTCAGCGCGTAGGCAACGATGAGCCACAGCAGCAGCGCCGGGACCAGTACGCCGTAGATGTCGATCTCATACCTCATGCAGCAAAACTCTCCTCGGGCTGCGATCGATACGCGGGTGCATCCGGAAACAGGCCGCGGCGGATACCGACGAGGCCGAGCAACGCATGGTCCCGCGCACGCGCATTGGGATCCTTGACGACGGCGGTCAGCGCCGCATCGATGCATGTCAGCAGTTCGGTCGGCATTGCCTCGTCCGCATGGGCGCGAAACGCCGCCGCGAGGTCGTCCAGCATGTCGTCGATGGCACGCACGGTCAACGCGGCGAGGCCGTAACGGGCTCGCCTGAGGTCGATGATGTTGAGCCCGATGCGCAGCTGCACCAGGCTGTCGGCATCGCGGCGGTCGCTCTCGGAGATGAAGGCGATACGCTGAACCAATAGTCCGAGCCGATGCAGCATCAGGCCGGCAAACTGCGCGCGATCGCCGCGGCCGCGCCGCTCGGCAGCGACAGCGAGCGTCTGCCAGCTCGAGGTCATCAGCCGTTTGGCGATCCATTCGGCGCCGACGCCGCGCGCGATCCGCGTCACGATCTCGGCGATGACGACACCGATGAAGAAGGCGACGGAGGTGTTGGCAAAGCTGGCAAAATCCGCGCTGTAGGTCGATTGCAGCGCGAGCAGCGTCGCGGTGTTGGCGGCGAGGGCCATGCCGATCGGCGCGGTCTTGGGCCGCGCGATCAGGAAACCGTACAAGAGGAAGGTCGGCGCCAGCGCGGCGATCAGGACCTCGATATGGGAGATGCCCGGCACCAGCGCGAACTGATAGATCGCGACGACGACGATGGCGACCAGCGAAAACAGGCCGAAGGCCCGGATGCTGCGCGCCGGCTCATCCTGCGCTGCAAAGAAGGAGCAGGCGACCGCCGCCATCATCGGCGCCGAGGCGCCATCGGCCCACCCGGTCGCGATCCACAGGCCGCAGCAGATCAGGATAGCGACCGCCGCTCCCGCGGCCGACCACAGCGCCATGCCGTGGTCGCGATGACGGACCGGCGCAGCCCCCAACTCCGGGTGGAACGCCAGCGGCACGGTGGAGATATCCTGGCCCGCGGCAATCGCATCGCCCACTGCGCGGCAGTCGGCCGAGATGTCGACGAGCTCACGTAGCCGGAGCAGCAGGCTGATCGTGATGATGCGCTCGCGCGGCGCGACGCCGTCGAGCGCGGATTGCCGCTCGGCGATCGCGGCGCGGATCTGCTCGCCAGATTGCCGCTGGCGATCATCGTCGACGATCCATGCCGCGAGATCGTCGATCCGCCGCCGGAGCTCCGGCTGCCTTTGCAGGGCCGCCTCGCCGAGTGCGGCAAGCCGGTCTTCGATCGACGTGATGATCGGCAACAGCATCAGCATGCGCAGCCGGACTTCTCCGAGGCCACGCACGGTGCCGACGTCGGCCAACCTGTCATAGGCGAGATGGGTCGCCAGCGTGTCGATCTCGACGATGTCGGTCGCAAGGCGGAGGCGTTGGGCCCGGCGCGTCTCGCTGGTTCCGCGATCCAGCAGCACGTCGCGGGACAGGCGTCGCGCATCCGATAGCCAGCTTCTGACGCGGCCGCCGACCGCCGGCGCGACGCTGCGGGGAAACACCACGGTCGAGACCAGGCTCGCACAGATGATGCCGAGCGAGATCTCCTCGACCCGCGCCAGCGCGACGTCGAAGATGCTGCCAGGCGCGGCCACCGACGGAAAGCCGATCAGCGCGACGGTGTATCCGCCCAGCATGAAGACATAGCTGCGCGGCGTGCCGTCGAGCAGCGACAGATAAAGGCAGAGTCCGACCCAGAGCGCGATCGCGAGGCACAGCAGCTCCGGCGCATTGATCAGGTTCGGCACCATGGCGACCGTCATGGTCGCGCCGACCAGGGTGCCGATCACGCGGAAGAACGCCTTTGAGCTCGTCGCGCCGGCCAGCGGCTGTGACGTGATGTAGACCGTCGCCATCGCCCAATAGGGGCGCGGCAGATCAATCGCCAATGCGATGACGAGCGCCAGCATCGACGCGGCGAACGTCTTCAACGCGAAGATGAGGTCCGCGTGGCGGACCAGGAACGGCTCTTCCGCGCGCATGACTATTTCGCCTCTTGAGCAGTCCTGGCCGGAGCGGTCTTGGCTGCAGTAGTGTTGGCGTCCTGCAGGCGGCGCGCCCGTTGCTCGATGCGCTGGAGCGTCTCGAAGGTTATCGCAAGTTCCTCGCTGCCGATATCCTTCAGCAGGCTGGCCCGCACGCGGCGCAGCACCCGGTTGATCTCCTCGACCTTGGTATCGCCGGGCGCGGTGAGATGCAGGGTCTTGGCGCGCCGATCCGTCGAATCCTCGCGACGCTCGACCAGCCCTTCAGACTCGAGCAGATCGATCAGCCGCACCAGTGAAGGCCCCTCGATCCCCAATTCGTCGGCCAGCACGCCCTGGCGGACGTTCTCTCCCTGCCGCGACAGCACCAGCAGCGGAATCGCCGTCGCGTAGGACAGGCCGTGATCGGATAGCGCCTGATCCGACTCGCGACGCCAGATCCGGGCGAGCCAGGTGATCAGGCGGCCGATCTCGGCGTGGATATGGGATTGCGAAGGAGGCATGCAAATTAGATAGGATACGAACTATTAGGATGCAACTATATAACCTTGAATAGTCCGGGTTATCACGCAAAAGCGATCGAGCAAGCGGCAATGGGCAAGAGCTCCACGGCAGGAACGGGCGAAGAATTTCGGGGCGAGGGCAGCCTTGCGCTGTTCCCGACCTTCATCGTCGTGGCCGTGGACGCCACGGGATTAGGCATCATCCTGCCGTTGCTGCCGTTCTACTCGCAACGGCTTGGCGCGACGCCATTCGTGATCGGCGCGCTGATCTCGGTCTATGCAGTCTGCCAGCTGATCGCCGGTCCGATTGTCGGCGTGCTCTCCGACCGCTACGGCCGCCGCAACGTGCTGGTCGTGAGTCAGATTGGCACCTGCATCGGCTTCGTCTTGCTCGCCGTTGCGGGCAATCTGACGCTTGTGTTCCTGGCCCGGATCATCGACGGGCTGACATCCGGCAACATCTCGGTGGCTCACGCCTATGCGGCCGAGCACAGTGCGCCGCAGGCCCGCAAGCAGGCGCTTGGCATGACCAGCGGCGCAATCGGGACCGGCCTGCTGGTCGGCCCTGCGCTCTCGGGCCTCCTTGTCCATTACGGCGACACCGTACCGGTATGGGCTGCCGCGGCATTGTCCCTGATCAGCATTGTTGCCACCATCGTTCTGCTGTCGCCGGACCATCCGGCCGCCGAGCCGCTCTACCAGCAGCGGGTGCCCGAGCCGACGCCGGCGCGCATGATCGTCGGGCTACGCTATGCGTGGCGCGTGCTCGGCCTGCTCATCGTGTTCTTCTTCGTGAATTCGATGTTCCTGTCGCAGATCGGCCTGTTCCTGTCGGCGCGGTTCAGCTGGGATGGACATTCCTTCGGCGCACGCGAGCTCGGCGCCGTATTCGCCTATGCCGGCTTCATCAACATGGTCGTGCAATGCCTCCTGATCACGCGTGCGAACATTTTCGCGTCTGACCGGGTCATTGTCCTGGCCGCGTTTGCCTGCATGGCGATCGGGCTTTCGGGATTGGCATTCGTAGAGCGGATCAGCCTGCTTGTGGCCTTCCTGACGCTGATCATCGTCGGCATGATGTTCGCACGCAGCACGCTGACCGCCGAATTGTCGCGCAGCACGGCGATCAACCGGCAAGGCATGATCATGGGCCTCAACCAATCGCTGATGTCGGGCGCCAACATCTGCGCGCCGCTGCTGAGCGGTGCGCTGATCGGTCACCAGTTATATGTCAGCTGGACGCTAGCGATGGCGGCGATTGCAATATTCGGCGTGGTCCTGGCCGGACAACTCCTCCCGCCGGGGCAGCCAGCGCCCGAGTGCCCCGCATGGCGGCCGGCAGCGCTTCCAGAACATGCAGGCGGGTAATGCTGTGCTCGAATCGGTCCCTGAGCCGCCGATTGATCTACGGATCGAGCTCAGTATCCCAGTAGAGATAATCGAGCCAGCTCTCGTGCAGATAGTTCGGCGGGAACAGCCGGCCGTTGCGGTGGAGCTGATGCACGGTGGGTGCATAGGGCGTCTGCTTCGGAAACATCTTGGCCTGCTGCGGCGTCAGATTGCCCTTGCGCAGATTGCACGGCGAGCAGGCGGCGACGACGTTCTCCCAGGTGGTCTGGCCACCCTTGCTGCGCGGGATGATGTGATCGAAGGTGAGGTCGTCGGCCGACAGGCAATATTGGCAGCTGAATCGGTCGCGCAGGAAAACGTTGAACCGGGTGAAGGCGGGGTGGGTGGTCGGCTTGACGAAGGACTTGAGGGATACGACGCTCGGTAACTGGATTTCGAAGGACGGACTTCGGACCGCCCGGTCGTAATATTCGACGATGTTGACACGATCGAGGAACACCGCCTTGATCGCGTCCTGCCAGGACCAGAGCGACAGCGGGTAATAACTCAGCGGCCGGAAGTCCGCATTCAGCACCAGCACCGGCCAACCGCCTTGTGAGACATGTGCGTTCAAATAACGCTCCTGACTCCCATTAGCTGCGAAGCAGCATGCACTCACATACTACAGGCAGCGTGACGGGATTGTGAAGAGCAATGAGCAGCTTATCCGCCGTCCCCTGCCATGTTCCTGCCCCGATTGCCTCCTGCCCGCGAGGCCCGTAAAGGGAGCCGCAAACCCCTCGGCCAGTGACGGACCCCTGCCGATGACCACGACCACAAGCTATCTCGAGGCCCCGCGCCGGTTGCGTGCATTCGTCCGCGCGCACGAGACGAGTCTCGTGGTGCTGGCGGTGCTGATCGGCGCCATTGGCGGCCTCGTGGTGGCGGTCATGAGCAGCCTCGTCACGGTGCTGCATTCGGTGCTGTTCAATATCCCGCTGGGCGAACGGCTGTCGAGCCAGATGAGCATCGATCCGGTGCGTGCGCTTCTGGTTCCCACGGTCGGCGGCCTGCTGCTGGGAATTGCGTTCCTGCTGCTGCTCCGGGTCCGCCCGGCCCGCGAGATCGACCCGATCGAGGCCAACGCGCTGTATGGCGGGCGAATGTCGTTCCGCGGCAGCGTGATCGTGGCGCTGCAGACGATCTGGTCGAGCGGCGTCGGCGGCTCGGTCGGGCTCGAGGCCGGCTACACACAATTGTCCAGCGGCCTGGCCGCCTCGCTCGGCCGCGGCTTTCACCTCCGCCGCAACGACCAGCGAATCATGGTCGGCTGCGGCGCGGCGGCGGCGATCGCCGGGGCCTTCAGCGCGCCGCTGGCGGGCGCATTCTATGCTTTCGAACTTGTGATCGGCGGCTACACGCCGGCGAGCCTGACCCCGGTCGGCGTGGCGGCGGTGACCGGATACTTCGTCGCCCATGCCTTCGAGCCGCTGCCGCTCGGCGTCGGTGTCGGAACCGTCGGCGACGTGCTCGGGCGGGATCTTGCGATTGCCGCGCTGCTCGGCATGGTCGCAGCGCTGACCGGCATTGCGATCATGCGCGGGGTGACGCTGTGCGAGGCGCTGCTCACCAAGACCCGGCTCTGGACGCCGCTGCGGCCGGCGCTCGGCGGGCTTGCGGTCGGCGCGATGGCGCTGCTGACACCGCAGGTGATGTCGTCGGGCCACGGCGCGTTGCGTTTCGCCGGCATCGTGGCGATGCCGCTCACCTTCATCGCCGGCGTGTTCGTATTGAAGGCGATCGCCTCGATCGTCTCGCTCGGCTCCGGCTTTCGCGGCGGATTGTTCTTCGCCACGCTGTTCATGGGCGCGCTCGGCGGCCGGCTGTTTGCGGCCGGCGTCGACATTGTGTGGCCGGGGCTCAACCTCGATCCCAATGCCTATGCGGTGATCGGCATGAGCGCGCTGTCGGCCTCGGTGATCGGCGGTCCGCTGACGATGTCGTTCATCGCGCTGGAATCCACCGGCAACCTCTGGCTCACCACCGCGGTGCTGGTCGCGGTCATCATCTCGACCACGATCACGCGCGAGCTGTTCGGCTATTCGTTCGCGACCTGGCGGCTGCATCTGCGCGGCGAGACCATCCGCAGCGCCGCCGATATCGGCTGGATCCGCGATCTCACCGTCGGCAAGATGATGCGCCAGGACATGATCACGGTCGCCGCGGCAATGCCGATCGAGGCGTTCCGCGAGGAATTTCCGCCGGGCTCGAAGACCCAGGTCGTCGCGCTCGACGGCGAGGGACGCTACGCAGGGCTGGCGCTGGTGGCGGAAGCGCACGCACCCGATCTCGAGGCCGGCAAGGATCTTGCCGCCATCCTGCGCTATGCCGACGTGGTGCTGCATCCCGGCATGAACGTGCAGGAGGCGATCGCGGTGTTCGATGCGGCCGAAGCGGAGTCGCTCGCCGTGATCGAGGGCGATGGCGACCGGCGGCCGATCGGCCTGCTCACCGAAGCCCACGCGATGCGGCGCTATGCGGAAGAATCCGAGCAGCGCCGCCGCGAGGTGATCGGCGAGGTTTGATTTTCGGCGGCAATCTGGCCCGTCGCAAAGCTGTTAGACCCGTCATCCTGAGGTGCGAGCGCAGCGAGCCTCGAAGGATGCACGGCCACCAGCCGGGCCGTCGACCCTTCGAGACGCGCGCAATGCGCGCTCCTCAGGGTGACGGAGTGAGGGTGGTACTCGACGCTACCCCGTCACCCGCTCCAGCTTCTGCAGGCACCGCGTCACGCGCACCGCGGCGGGCATCTCGGTGTCCGGAAAGCTGGTCTTCCAGTCGGTGACGCCGACCTCGCCGACATAGATGTCGCCGCGCGAATCCAGCGCCAGGCCGTGCGGCGCCAGGAATTTGCCGGTCTCGACGCCGGGGCCGTGCTCGCCGCCGAGCCGGGCGATGCGCTTGCCGGTGTGATCGACGATCGACAGCCGCGGGCCGAGATTGGGCACCTTGCGGTTGACCGCCATGCCGGGGCCGAGCTCGCCGATCACGAAGTTCGGCTGCTTGCCGCCACCGCAGCAGCATAGCGCGCAGGGCCGGTGCAGGTTGTTCCACTGCGTCTCGTATCTGCCGTTGCCGTCGAACACCTGGACACGGTGGTTCTCGCGGTCGGCGACGTAGACGAAGCCGTCGGCATCGGTCGCGATGTTGTGCACGATGTTGAACTGGCCGGGATCGGTGCCGGGCTCGCCCCAGGTTTTGATCAATTTGCCGTCCGGCGTGTATTTGTGGACGCAGGCATTGCCGTAACCGTCCGAGACGTAGATCTCACCCTTTGGCGACAGCGCGGTGTGGGTGCAGCGGTGGAACGGCTCGCCGCTCATGAACGGCGCCGGCTTGTTCGGGATGCCGATCGTCAGCAGCACCTTGCCGTCGGTTGAGCATTTGCGCACAGTGTGGTCGCCGTCATCGGTGCAATAGAGATTGTCGTCGGCGTCGATGTGCAGGCCGTGGGCGCGCGAGAACACGCCTTCGCCCCAGCTCCGGATGAAATTCCCCTGGCGGTCGAGCACCACCATCGGATGCTCGCCGCGATTGAAGACATAGACGCGGTCCTTGCTGTCGACCGCGACGGAGGCGACATCCGTCAGGCTCCAGCCATCGGGCAATCTCGCGAAGTTCTCGACGACACGATAACGGTGCTCGCCGGTGCCGAGGATGGTTGGCATTGACTCGTCTCCTTGCTTTCGTCATTCCGGGATGCGCGTAGCGCAGGCCCGGAATCCATCTATCCGCAGAGTTTGTGGCTTGATGGATTCCGGGCTCGCGCTGCGCGCGCCCCGGAATGACGATCGGTTATGGTAGGCTCGCCACCGGCCCGACGTCGCGCGGCAACAGGTCTTCCTCGATCGCCTTGATCTGCAGCGCGAGATAACGCGAGTTGATGCGGCATTGCGCGAGGCTGCCGGCGATGAACCACAGGCCGGGCTGCGGCGTGCGGGTGTACATGTTGCGCAGCTCCTGGCCGTCGCCGAAGCCCCAGATCGGGCCGACGCGCGCGGCCATCGCCTCGCCGAACAGCTTCTTCACCAGCTCCTCCTGCGGCCGGTAGCCGGTCGCGAGCACGATGAGGTCGGCCGCCATCGTCTCGCCGTTCTTCAGCCGCGCGCCTTCGCTCACGAAAGTCTCGATATCGGCGAATTGCTGCAGTTTGACCGCGCCGCTTGCGACGAGATCGGAGCAGCCGACGTTGAAATAATAGCCGCCGCCGCGGGTCAGGTACTTGAACTGCCAACCCGTCCCACCGTCGCCGAAATCGAGCTTGAAGCCCTTGCGCGCCAGGCCGTCGAGCAGCGGTCTGTCGAGCTCCTTCGACTGCTCGGTGATCAGCACGTGGCTGCGCTTGGCGAGCGCCAGCGGCATCGAGGTCGCGATCAAATCGTTGTCCTCGAGCGTCCCTTCATTGTAGGCGGCATAGGCAAGCTGCGCCGACGGCTCGATATTGGTGATCAGCGTCGAGGAGCGCTGCACCAGCGTCACCTCGGCGCCGGAGGAGTGCAGGTCCTGCGCAATGTCGTGGCCGCTGTTGCCGGTGCCGACCACCAGCGCACGTCTGCCGATCCAGGTCTCGCCGTCCTCGTAGCGGCTGGAATGCATGACCTTGCCGGCAAAATTCTTCAGGCCAGGGATATCGGGCAGGTTGGGGATGCCGCTGACGCCGGTTGCCATCACGACATGGCGCGGCTGCATCTTCCGTGTCGAGCCATCGGCGCGGCGCAGTTCGACATTCCAGCGACCCTGCGCGTCGTCATAGCTGCCGCCGGCGAATTCCGTACCGGTCCAGAAGTTCAGCTCCATCGCGTCGACATAGGATTCGAACCAGTTGGCGAGCTTGTCCTTCGGGATGTAGGTCGGCCAGTTCGGCGGGAACGGCATGTAAGGCAGGTGATTGACCTGCACCTGGTTGTGCAGGGTCAGCGCATGATAGCGCTTGCGCCAATTGTCGCCGACGCGCGCCTCGCGGTCGACGATCAGCGCGTCGATCTTGAGCGCTTGCAGCCGCGCGGCGATCGCAAGCCCGGCCTGTCCGCCGCCGACCACCAGCACATCAGGATCGCGGTCGGCATATTCGGCGGATGCCTTGCGCAGGTCGAGCCAGTTCGGTCCACGAAAGTCGCGGGAATGGGCCTGTCCGCGCGGCCGGTTGTGGCCCTGCTGCTCCTCAAAGCCCTTCAGCTCCTCGAGTGCCGTCAGCAATGTCCAGGCTTTCAAGCGGTCGCCATCGGCTGCGTCGGCGATCAGTCGCACGATGCCATGGCCGCGGCCAATGGCCGTCTCGAATTTGAAGATCGCCTCGATCGCGTCGGTGCCGGCGCGCATCACCCGGCGCGGCGCGGCACGATCGGCATCGATGCGGAAGTCGTACGGCGCGGTGCGACGCGCATGCGCGGGCAGTTCCTCGATGATGGCAAAGGCGCGGCTGACGGTCTGGATGTTCCAGCTCAGCGCCAGCACGTCGCGCCAGTAGCTGTCGGGATGGAACAGCGGCTTCAGCAGCACATCGTCGGGGCCGGCCAGCGCATCCTCGAACTGCACAAGCCAATTGTCGGCGGCGACCGAAATATCGTCCGTCTTGTCGAGCATTGGGCGTTTCTCGTCATCGGCCGCTTGGTGACATTTTCTTGGCGGCGTTCCCTTGGCTGCAAGCCTATACCCATTGGCGAGGCTGCAGAAAGGGCGTGACGGGATAGCGCCTATTCGGCCAGCGACAGGATCAAGCCTTGATCCGGCGGAACGCGGCCTTGCAGGGTATCGAGATAGGCCTCGCGCACCGCGGCCGGGCCGCGGCGCTCGACGACATCGAGCCAGTTGGGCAGATGCGGCACGAGCTCCGTCCATGCGGCGCCGAAGCGCTGGTCGATGCCGCCGGGACCCCATTCCTTGGCGCGCTTGCGGATCTGGTCCGGCGCGAAGAACCACACCGGCTTGGCGCCGGGCAGCGTCGGCTCGTCCGGCTCGCTCGCGCGATGCGTGAGGCCGACCCGGCCGGAATAGACCATTTGCGCGCCGAAGTGCCGGTGCAGGCTCTCGCGCAGCGCGCTGTTGCCGGCCATGTCGACATAGGCAACCGGCTCGGCCGACGGGATCGTGGCGACCTGGTCATAGGTGACGACCTCGTCGTAGCAGCCGAGCGAGCTGACGAAATCGACATTGCCCTTGGAGGTCAGCCCGATCACGGGGATGCTGCGTCTGTGCAGGAGATGGGCGAGGCCGAATGCGGTCTTGCTCGAGGCCGACGACAGGATGACGCGGCGTGCGCCGTAGAACGCGTTCTCGGCGAGGGCGTCGTCGACCAGGAACGACAGCATGAACAAAGGCAGCAGCAGTGCGCGGAAATCGCCCTGCCGGCCGGCATAAGTGGGATCGCCGGAGACGCGGGCATAGTTGTTGTAGACCGGCGAGACCTCCTGCCGGTGTGCGGCGCCATCGCGCAAGCCGCGCTTGCTGACGTCGGCCGCCTCGATCACCAGATGGGTCGCCATCGGGAAATAGCCGAACAGCGTTTCTCCGGCTGCGACAGCCGGATGCTTCGAGGCCAGCACCTCGCCAAAGCCCCATACCGGGATGATGCCGTAGCCTTCGGGCGCCGGGAACAGATGCCAGTATTTCAGCTGCTCGCCGATCACGGCGTAGGTGATGTTGTTGGCGGTGAAGGCGAAGCGGGTGACCTTCACCAGCAGCGCGTCGGCCGGCAGCGCCGCGGCATCGGGCAGCTGCGTCTCGATCACCTTGCACTGCCGCAGGTCGTTGCGGATGACGATGAAGTCGGTCGAGTTCATGGCGATGATCCCAGCTTCGGATGCGGGCGCATCGTTGCGTCGATTGCCGGCCTTTTGCAACAGCAACTAAGTTTCAAACGCCGTTTGTTCCGCGGTCGCCCTGCTCAGCTGAGCTGACCCTCGCGGTAGAGGTCGCGCAGCTTGCGCTTGAATATCTTGCCGGTCGCCTCGCGCGGCAGCGCGTCCATGAAGCGGATGTCGCGCGGCACCTTGAAATTGGCGAGCTTGCCGCGCAGAAAATCCTGGATCGCTGCAGCCGACAGTGCGCTGCCTGCCTCCGGCTCGACGCAGGCGAACAGCCGCTCGCCATACTCGTCGTCGGGAACGCCGAACACCGCGCAGTCGCGGACGCCTGCCATTCCGATCAGGGCATTCTCGATCTCGGCGGGATAGATGTTGACGCCGCCCGAGATCACCATGTCGCGCTTGCGGTCGCACAGGAACAGATAGCCGTCCGCGTCGAGATAGCCGACATCGCCGACGCTGATCAGGTCGTCGCGGTCGGCCTCGGCGCGCGCCTTGGCGTTGCCATGGTAATCGAAATCCGAGATCGCGGTCTGGCGCATGAAGATCTCGCCGGGCTCGCCGATGTCGCATTGCGTGCCGTCGGGCCGGAAGATCTTGACGATGCCGCCCTCGATCGCGCGGCCGACCGTGCCGGGCTTGGCCAGCGCCTCGGCGGCCGAGTGCCAGACCGGGATGCCGGTCTCGGTCGAGCCGAGATATTCGTTGATGACGGGTCCCCACCACTCGATCATCGCCCGCTTGACGTCGACCGGGCAGGGCGCCGCGC
Source organism: Bradyrhizobium oropedii (assembly GCF_020889685.1). GTDB lineage: Bacteria > Pseudomonadota > Alphaproteobacteria > Rhizobiales > Xanthobacteraceae > Bradyrhizobium > Bradyrhizobium oropedii. Next base: position 6,706 of record NZ_JACMYO010000047.1, on the reverse strand, counting down.
CATGCACGATGAAGCGCAGCGACGACAGGTCGTAGCGGCGGCGCGTCTCCTCGGGCAACCGCAGCAGCCGCACGAACATGGTCGGCACCATGTGCATATGCGTGACATGATGGCGCTCGATCAGTTGCAGCAGATCCTCGGGATCGAAGCGCGGTTCCAGCACGATCGTGCAGCCGTTGCGAAAGGCGAGCATGCCATAGGAGTGCGGCGCCGAATGGTACATCGGGCCGTTCATCAGGATCACCTGGTCCTCGTTCGGCTTGACGCCGTAGGTGAGGGCCCCGACGCGCGCGGCCGCCGCCTGCTGCTCGGGCCGCATCGGCTTGCGCTTGACGCCCTTCGGCAGTCCGGTTGTGCCCGAGGTGTAGAACATCGGCGCTGCGCCGATCGGTGCGTCGGCCAGCGGTTGGTGCGTCTCACGCCAGATGTCCCAATCGGTCAGGTCGTCAGGCACGCGCGTGAGCGCCGGTGCGACGCCATAGGCCGTGGCGATCTCGGGTGGCGTGGTCACAACCAGCAATGCGATTCCCGGCGGCAGCCCGTCGCGGATCTGCGGCAGCAGGTCGGCGTGGCAAACCAGCGTGTCGGCGCCGCTGTCCGTGAGGATGTAGGCGACCTCGTCGGCCTTCAGATGCCAGTTGATCGGCACCACCGGACTGCCGAGCGCGGCTGAGGCCGCGACCACCTCGAACAGCGCAAAATCGTTGCGCAGCATCATGCCGACCGGTTTGCCGTCGCGTACGCCGAGCGCGCGGAAGCCGGTGGCCGCCCGCGCGATGCGGGCGTGAATGTCGCCATAGCTGATCTGTCTGTCGCCGCTGATGATCATGCTGCGCTTCTCCAGGCGATCGTCCAAGGTCAGGCGCTGGCCCGCAGGAAATCGTTGCGGGCCTCGGTGTACTCCGCCTTCAGCCGCGCCACCAGCTCGGCGACCGGCGGGGCGTCGACGATCTGGCCGATGCCCTGGCCCGAACCCCAGATGTCGCGCCAGGCCTTGGCCTTGGTGTTGCCGCCGGAGCCGAAATTCATCTTGGTCTTGTCGGCGACCGGCAGGTTGGCCGGATCGAGCCCGGCGGCCGCGATCGACGGTCCGAGGTAGTTGCCGTGCACGCCGGTGAACAGGTTCGAATAGACGATGTCGTGCGCAGCATATTCGGTCAGCGCCTGCTTGTACCTGATGTCGGCGTTGGCTTCCTCGGTGGCGATGAAGCGGGTGCCGACATAGGCGAGGTCGGCGCCGAGCGCGAGCGCCGATGCGATGCTCCAGCCGTCGGAGATCGCGCCCGACAGCAGGATCGTGCCCTTGAACCATTGCTTGACCTCGCGCACCAGCGCGAACGGCGACAGCGTGCCGGCATGGCCGCCGGCGCCGGCGCAAACCAGGATCAATCCGTCGACGCCCTGCTCGGCGGCCTTGCGCGCGTGCTTCACATTGATGACGTCGTGGAACACCACGCCGCCATAGGAATGCGCGGCCTCGACGATCTCGGACGGCGGGCGTAGCGAGGTGATGATCACAGGCACCTTGTGCTTCACGCAGGTTTCCATGTCGTGCATCAGCCGGTCGTTGGAGGCGTGGCAGATCTGGTTGACCGCGTAGGGCGCGACCTTCTTCTCCGGATGCAGCGCCTGGTACTCGCCGAGCTCGTTCTCGATCTGCGTCAGCCACTCGCCGAGCTTCTCGACCGGGCGGGCATTCAGCGCCGGGAACGAGCCGACGATGCCGGCCTTGCACTGCGCGATCACGAGCTCCGGTCCCGAGACGATGAACAGCGGGGAGCCGACGACCGGCAGTTCAAGCTTGTTGGCGAGCGAAGCAGGCAGCGACATGTCTCGGATCCTCCATGGGTGGACCGCCCGGCCGGGTAGCCGGAGCGGATCGCGATGCGTTGTGATGGCTGGAGCGCCAGGCTCTCTTGCGCGGCAATATAAGGCTGGACGGCTGCGTTATGACGTTCAATATTGAACGGCAGATAGGCCAGAAATGAACGGTGGCGCGCTGGGAAGGCGAGCGGCATGGACTGGGAGCTTTGCAAGACGTTCGTCGCGGTGGCGGAGACGCGCAGCCTCGCCGCGGCTGCCCGGCGGCTGCGCATCAGCCACCCCACCGTCGGCCGCAACGTCGCGGCGCTGGAGAAGCAGCTTGGGACCCGACTGTTCGCGCGTTCCAACGATGGGTTGTCACTGACCTCGCACGGCCGCAAGTTCCGCGAGCACGCTGAAGCGATGGCCGCGGCGGCCTTGCGCGCGGAAGCCTCGGCGTCTGCGACCGGTGAGCAAGCCCGTGGCGTCGTGAAACTCTCGATCGGCGCGACGCTTGCCGCGCACTGGCTGATGCCGCGGCTCGGTCCGTTCCTGCGCGATCATGCCAACATCCAGTTGGAGATCATCACCCATCCGTTTCCGACGAGCGTACGCCGCCGCGAGGCCGACGTGGTGCTGCGGCCGGTCGATGCGGGAGACGAGAACCTGATCGGCCGCAGGATCGGGCGGCTCGGCGCCGGCTTCTATGCTTCGCGCCTCTATGCGGCCGGGCGCAAGCTTCCTGAGCGGCCGGATGAATGGAAAGGCCACAGCGTGATCGGGTTTGCCGACCAAGCCTCGAATGTGCGGCTGGCGCGGTGGAGCGATGTCATCACACGGCAGGGCACGCTGGTGATGCGTTGTTCCTCGCAGGGCGACATGCTGGCGGCGGCGCGGGCCGGGCTCGGGATTTGCGCGCTGTCCTGCCTGGTCGGCGCCGATTATCCCGATCTGGTTCGGGTCGCGCCGCAAAAGCTCTCGAGCCTCTCCGATCTCTGGCTGCTCGCCCATCCCGATCTGGTCGAGCTTCCCTCGGTGCGGGCCGTGATCGGCTTCGTCACCGACTGCGCGCGCGAGGACCGCGTCAGGCTGCGCGGCTAGAACGCAGGTTCAGGTCCGCGCCCGCCACAGCGTCACCGCAAGCAGGACAAAGACCGCGCAAGTCCACAGCGCCTGCCAGTTCTCGAGCCCTTCGTTGAGGAGCGTATAGACGGCGGCTCCGACAAAGATGCCGGCAAAGATCGATTCCGCCAGCGGGCGGATTCCCTTCGTAGGAGGATTGAGCAGCGTCATCGCTGCAAACGGCACCGCCGCCATGGTGAGCGGCGCAAACGGAAAATCGATGAAGCGCGGATCGAACACAAGGCCGACGGCCGCCGCCGTCCCGATCACGACGGTGACGATCAGGGCCAATCCGTGCAACGTCACCAGAACCGTTTCGGTGTGGTAGCCCTTCGGCCCCAACAACTCCTGGAAACTGGGCGGTGCGCGACCCGACATCAGGGCGTTGGCGCCGAACACCGGCGAGGCGGTTGCCGCCACCAGAAGCGAGCCCCAAATAAGCCAGCCGCCCGTTCCGTAGCTTTCATAGATCATCCGCTGGGCGGCGACCCCGAACAGGATCCCGGCGGTGGTCGCCGATACTCCGACCGCAAGCCATGATGCGAATCCGGGCGTCCTCGGCTTGCGGCGCAAGGTCAGCCATGCCGCGCCGAACACCAGGATCGCCAGCGCCATTCCGCTGCCCATCTGCAATTTCCAGGACGGAAAATTGCTGATCGGCACGCCAGCCGGATATTTCAGCGTGCGTTCTTCGGAATCGAACAGGCCCCAGGATCCGCCGATGGTGCCCTCGATCTCGCGCTTCCAGCCTTCATCATAGGCCTCGAACAGGTTGACGCGGAAATGCTCGCGGCGGGCAAGGTCGAGCACCTCCGAGACCACCCGTGCCTGATTGATGCGCGACGGCAGCGCGGACTCGCGCATCCGTCCCTCGCTCGGCCAACCGATTTCGCCGATGAAGATTTCCTTGCCCGGAAAAACCGCCGCGACCTGCCGGCGCATCTCGTCGGCGTGCGCGGCGGCGTGTTCCGCTGCGATCGGAATATTCTCCCAGTACGGCAGGATGTGAATCGTGACGAAGTCGACGACGTCGGCCAGCTCGCGGTTGCTCAGCCAGAACTCCCAGACGTCGGCATAGGTGACGGGGATCGAGACCTGCGCCTTGATCGAGCGGATCAGGGCGGCGAGGTCGGACGCCGACATCTCCTTGCGTAACAGGACCTCGTTGCCGACCACGAGCGCGATGATCGTGTCCGGGTATTCCTTGGCGAGGCGGATCGCCGTTTCAACCTGCGCCGCGTTTTTCTTGCGGTCCCGGTCGAGAAAAATGCCCTGGATGACTTTCAGCCCGGCCTTGGCCGCGAGTCCGGGAATCTGATCGAGACCGAGATCGGTCGCATAGGTCCGGATGCAGTGGGAAATCTTCGCAAGCTGGGCGAGATCCTCCGCGATCTGTTCCGGCGAGACCTGCGTTTCCGGCGAAAGTGATGTCTGATTGTTTCGGAACGGGGCGTAGGAGATGCACTGAACCTTATCGTTCGGATCGATCGGCGCGCGCACCAGGTTGACCGGGATGCCCAGCCACCACCAGACCGCGGCGACAGCGCCGAGCGATATCGAGAGAAGCGTCAGCGGGATGCGGAGAGAAACCAGGTCTGTCCTCCTTGCAGGAAGGATGTGCTGGGTGTGCAAAATGGGCGAGGCAGGCAAATTGAATAAATATCCGTTGCTGATGCTATATCACGCGATCATACCATTGGTGCGTTTTTCTTGACGACACTCTACTTCGCACCGGCGATCACACCCTCGCGATTCTTGAGCACGCGGTAATAGGCCCACCACAGATGGGCGGCGGCGCCGCGCAGCGGGCGCCACGGCTCCGCAAGCGGCGCCATCTGCTTCGGCGTCGGCCGCTCCTTCAGCCCAAGCCCGACCTTGACCGCCTCCTGCACGGCGAGGTCGCCCGCGGGCCAGGCATCGCCATGGCCGAGGCAGAACAGCAGATAGACGTCGGCGGTCCACGGGCCGATTCCGGGCAGCGCGGTCAGCGTGTTGTGCGCGGCATCGGCCTCCTCGTTGGCGAGCACGTCGAGGTTCAGCCGCTCCTCGGCGAGCTCGCGCGCAATGTGCTTCAGCGTCTTGATCTTGGCCGCCGATAGCCCGAGCCGGCCAAGCCGGTCGGCGCGCGCCTTGCGGATCGCTTCATGGTGGAACGGATCGAACGCCTTGCTGACGCGTCCCCAGATCGCCGCAGCACTCGCGGTCGAGAGCTGCTGGCCGCAGATGATCGCGGCAAGCCCCGGAAACCCGGGCTCCCGCTGCCGGATCGCCGGCATGCCGGTCGATTCGAGGATCGGGCGCAGGCGACGGTCCTGGTCGACCAGCTTCTGGACCGCTTCGTCGAGGTCGGCCTGGGTTTGGAGATGAATCAGCATTGCGGGATGGCTTCCTCAGACGGGCGCTCGCAACAGCTCGGGCTCCACGCCTTGTGGACGGTTCAGGAGATTTCAGAGTATGACAACATTCATTGATTTCGGAAGTGCTCGATGAGCTTGAGAAGCATTCCTGCCGACATGGACGCAGGAAAGGTTGCGGCGATCGATGCGATGCTCGATCGCATCGCGTATGAACACCACGTTTACTTGCCGCTGGCTGTCGAGAGTGGGAGCCGTGCGTGGGGCTTTTCGTCACCCGATAGCGACTACGATTGCCGCTTCGTTTATGTCCGCCGCGCCATCGATCACATTACGCCCTGGACGGTGCGGGACGTGATCGAGCTTCCGCTTGAGGGCGATCTGGACGCGAACGGTTGGGATTTGCGCAAGGCGCTCCAACTGCTGCTGAAAGGCAACGCGGTTATTGTGGAATGGCTGTGCTCTCCTGTGGTCTATCGCGGGCAGGCTTGGTTCCGCGACAGCTTTCTCGCGTTTGCACGGCATGCGGCAAGCCGGGAGGCGATCTGCCGCCACTACCTGCATCTCGGTGAACGGCAGCGCAGGGTCTATTTCGCTGACGAGAGCAGCATTCCGCAGAAGAAGGTCTTCTATGCGTTACGGCCGGCGGCGGCGCTGCGCTGGCTGCGGATGCATCCGACTGAGGCTGTGGCACCGATGCATTTCCCCACACTGATGGCGGAATGCGCGCCTCCGGCGGAGTTGGCGGAGGAAGTGCGTGAACTTATGGCCCGCAAGGCTGTCACGCACGAACTGGGAGCCACGCCGCTGTCGCCTGCGGTTGCGAGCTTCATCGATTCGGAGTTCGAAATTGCACGTAACGCGTTCGAGAACGGCGGGGCAGAGACCTCCGAGGAGATGATGCTGGAGGCCGGACGGTTCTACCGAATGGTCGTCGAGCGGTTGGAACGGGAGTCAGGAGCCGCCTCCGACATGTTTCGTCGCATCGGCTCGATCTGATGCCGCCACCCGTTTTCCGATTTGCCCCGAGTCCGAACGGCCACCTGCATCTCGGCCACGCTTATTCGGCGCTGCTCAACCACGATTTGGCGCGTGACGCGGGCGGACGCTTGCTGCTGCGGATCGAGGATATCGACGCGTCGCGCTGCCGACCGGAATTCGAGCGGGCGATCTATGAGGATCTCGCCTGGCTTGGGATCACCTGGGAGACCCCGGTGCGGCGGCAGTCGGAGCATTTTGCCGCCTACGGCGCGGCGATCGACCGCCTGTCGGCGCAGGGGCTGGTCTATCCGAGTTTCGAGAGCCGCGCCGACATCGCGCGGCTGGTCGCCGAGAGAGAGGCCGGCGGCGCGTGGCCGCGCGATCCGGATGGCGCGCCGCTCTATCCGGGGACGGCGAAATCGCTGTCGGCCGAGGCGCGCGACCGG
>NZ_JACMYO010000046.1 GCF_020889685.1 Bradyrhizobium oropedii | reverse complement strand
TCCGGCGCCCTGGCCTTGGCCAGCAGGAATTCGAGCCCCTTCAGCGCGATCGCGCGGCCGTCGGGATACCAGCCCAGCTGGGCCTTGGCGTAGCAATAGATCTGGCGGGCCTGCACCATGGTCCGGCGCGGCGCGGCGTGATCGGCTGTCCCATCCTGATGCAACCGGTCGACAAAGCCGCCGGCGGTGCTGTCCCAGCCTGTGGTCGACCACAGCGGCAGCGCATGGTCGATGATGCGGTGCTTCAACCTCGCGACGACATCGGCGGCCCCGTCCGCCGCAACGCTCTCTGCCTCAGCCATCGTGCTTCCTGGAACCGTCCCAATATCAGCGGTCACCGTCTGATAGCACGGGCGGACCGGCACGCAAGCTGCGCACCTCCTCGCAAGGACCTGCCATGACCGACCATTACGATGCCCTTGAAACGCGCGATCCGGCCGAGCGTGAGGCCGCCCTGTTCGCCCGGCTGCCGGAGGTGCTGCGCAAGGCGATGGCAGCGCCGGCCTACGCCAACCTGCTCAGGGGCATCGATCCCGCCTCCGTCACCAGCCGGGAGGCCCTGGCGGGGCTGCCGGTGCTGCGCAAGTCGGAACTCCCGGCGCTGCACAAGGCCGCCCCACCGTTCGGCGGCTTCGTGGCCGACAAGCCCGGCTCATTCGCCCGGCTGTTCACCTCGCCCGGACCGATCTTCGAGCCCGAAGGCCGCCAGACGGACCCGTGGCGCGGCGCACGGGCGCTGTTTGCGGCGGGCTTTCGCGAGGGGGACGTGGTGCTGAACACCTTCAGCTACCACCTGACCCCCGGCGGCTTCATCTTCGACGCGTCAGCGCGGGCGCTCGGCTGCGCGGTGATCCCGGCGGGCCCCGGCAACACCGAGCAACAGTTCGAGCTGATCGAGGCCTATCGCCCGGTCGGCTATAGCGGCACCCCTGATTTCCTGAAGATCCTGCTGGATGCGGCCGCCACCGGTGGCCGCGACGTCTCCTCGATCAAGCGCGCGCTGGTCTCCGGCGCCGCATTTCCGAAATCGCTGCAGGAGGAGATGAAGTCGCGCGGCGTCGAGGCCTATCAGGCCTTCGGCACCGCCGATCTCGGACTGATCGCGTTCGAGACCCCGGCGCGCGAGGGAATGACGGTCAATGAGGATTTGATCCTGGAGATCGTCAAGCCCGGCACCGGCGATCCCGTTGCGCCGGGTGACGTGGGCGAGATCGTGGTGACCTCGCTCGATCCGCATCATCCCTGGATCCGCCTCGCGCTCGGCGATCTGACCGCGGCCCTGCCCGGCGCGAGCCGGTGCGGACGCACCAATATGCGCATCAAGGGCTGGATGGGCCGCGCCGACCAGACCACCAAGGTGAAGGGCATGTTCGTGCGCCCCGAGCAGATCGCAGAAATCGGCAAACGCCATCCCGAGCTCGGACGGCTGCGCCTCGTCGTCACGCGTGCCGGCGAGGCCGACGCGATGACGCTGAGGGCCGAATGCGCGTCCGCGCCGGAGGCCCTGCTGAATGAAGTCGCGGCGACGCTGCGCGCCGTGACAAAACTTGGCGGAGCCGTCGAGCTGGTCGGGACCAGCTCGCTGCCGAATGACGGCAAAGTGATTGCGGACGAGCGATAAACGCAAAAGCACCCGGAGCGTGGTCGGTCCGGATTTGTCGCGCGCGGCATTGTGAACTATTGAGCTAGTTCGTGCCTCGCGGAGACATACGGATCACCAGCTCATGAACAACGTTTCAGGAAATCAGCCGCGACGACCGGCGGTTTTCTTCGATCGGGACGGCGTCCTGAACAGGGACATCGGCTACCTCTTCGAGAGCCACAGACTGATCTGGATCGACGGCGCGCGCGAGGCGGTGAAGGCCGTCAACGACATGGGCTATTTCGCGTTTGTCGTGACCAACCAGTCCGGTGTTGCAAGAGGCCTCTATGAGGAGGCCCACATCCAGCAGCTCCATGACTGGATGGCGGCCGAACTCGGCAGGATCGGCGCGCATATCGACGCCTTCGAATACTGCCCGTTCCATCCTGAAGGTACCGTGGAGCGATATCGGCAGGTCAGTCATCGCCGCAAGCCCTCGCCGGGCATGATCAACGATCTTCTGGAACGCTTTCCGGTCGACGTCGAGCGAAGCTTCCTGGTCGGCGACCAGCTGACCGATCTCGAGGCCGCGCGCGCAGCCGGCCTGAAGGGCCACCTGTTCTCGGGCCCCAATCTCGAGCTGTTCCTGCGGCCTCTGCTGCGAGGCTGAGCCCGCGCCCGGCGCGAGGCCACGATCGCGATCAGAACTTCCGAACCAGCTCGATCACTTCATCCTGCTGCTGGCGCGTGATCTCGGCGAACATCGGCAGCGAGAGGATCCGGCCCTGATCGCGATGCGCGTTGGGGAATTGCTCCGGCCGGTGATTGAAGCGGGCGTAGGCCGGCAGGAACGGCAGCGCCGTCGGGTAATTGATCGCGGTCTGCACCCCATTGGCATTGAGGTGTGCGGCGAGCGCGTCGCGGCGCGGATGCCTGATCGTGTAGAGGTGATAGACGTGGCTGCGCGCCGGCGCGACCTCGGGCACCACGACGTCCTCGATCTGGTTGAGGCCGGTGTCGTAGATTTCGGCTGCGGCCTGCCGGGCCTCAGTCCAGGCGGCGAGATGCGGCAGCTTGGCCGAGAGGATCGCGGCCTGCATGCCGTCAAGCCGGCTGTTGATGCCCTCGATGTGGTGCTGGTGCTTCACCAGGCCGCCATGGCGCGCCAGCATGGCCATCTGTTCCGCGAGCGCCGGATCATTGGTGACGACCGCGCCGGCATCACCCATCGCGCCGAGATTCTTGCCGGGATAGAACGAATAGGTCGCGGCCTCGCCGAAGGTGCCGACCATGCGGCCCTTGTAACGCGCGAGATGCGCCTGCGCGCAGTCCTCGATCACCCAGAGCTTGTGCTTCTGCGCGATCGCCATGATCGCGTCCATATCCGCGGGCTGGCCGTACAGATGCACCGGGATGATGCCGACCGTGCGCGGCGTGATCGCCGCCTCGATCGCAGCCGGATCGATCGTGAACGTCGCATCATCGGTATCGCAGAATACGACGGTGGCGCCGGAATGGGTGATCATCGCCGCGGTCGAGATCCAGGAATGCGCCGTCGTGATCACCTCGTCGCCCGGCTGCACCTTCAGCGCGCGCATGGCGAGGTAAAGCGCGTCGGTGCCGTTGGCACAGGATACGCAGTGAGCGACCTCCGCAGCCGCCGCAAACTCGCGCTCGAAGACGTCGACATAGCTGCCGCGGATGAAGGCGTTGTCGCGGATCACGCCGGCGATCGCCGCATCGATCTGGCCCTTGATCGACTGGTATTGCAGTTGCAGGTCGGCATACGGCACAGCCATCGATGTTCCCCTATTGGCTCGCCAGCAGCCGGCGCGCCGGATTGCCGGCATAGGTGCCTGATGTCGTGATGTCCTTGGTGACAACCGATCCCGCGCCGATGACGACGTCGTCGGCGATCCTGACCGGCATGATCGTGGCGTTGGAGCCGATCGACACCCGATTGCCGATCACGGTCTCGCGCCACAGCTCCTTGCGTCCGCGCGCCGGGCCGCCGGTTGCGAACGTGTCGTTGACGAACATCACGCCGTGGCCCACGAAGCAATCGTCACCGATGGTGACGAGCTCGCAGACGAAGGCATGCGATTGCACGCGGGTGCGCGCCCCGACGACCACGCCTTTCTGGATCTCGGTGAAGGGCCCGATGAAGCAGTCGTCACCGAGCTTGCAGCCATAGAGATTGCAGGGCTCGACGATCTTGACGCGCTCGCCGAACGCGACATCGCGCACGCTGGCCTGATGCACTTCCGGCCGATTCACGAAACGACACCCAATCGGCTCAAGCGCGGCGTGAAGCGCAGCGCAACTTCCTCACCGGTCTCGATCGACTCATAGAGGGCCGAAATCAGCTCCAGGCTCTTGCGGCCTTCAAGCCCATCGACCAGCGCAGCGCGTTGGTTCTCCAGGCAATCGACCACATGATGATAGTAGGCCTGATGGCCGAAGCCGTAGACATTGGGCGGGTTGACCGAGAACTTCTCGACCACGTCCTTGTCCGACGGCAGCTCGTTGACAAAGCGCCAGTGGCGGATCTGGTTGACCGCGAAACCGGAAATCTCGACCGTGCCCTTCTCGCCGAGAATCGACAGCGAGCCCTCGAGATCGGTCGGACGCGCCGCGGTGGTCGCCTCGATGATCCCGAGCGCGCCGTTGCGAAACTTCAGCGTTGCGACGGCCGTGTCCTCGGTTTCGATATTGGCCAGCGCCGTCGTCGCGCGCGCATGCACGCTCACAACGTCGCCGAAGAACCACTCCAGCATGTCGACATGGTGGCTCGCCTGATTGGTCAGCACGCCGCCGTCATAGGCCCAGGTGCCGCGCCAATCGTCCTGGTCGTAATAGGCCTGATCCCGGCACCAGCGTACCCGGACCGTCCCCAGGATGAGCTTGCCGAAGCGGCCGGCATCGAGCGCCTCGCGCGCCTTGACCACCGGCACGTTGAAGCGGTTCTGCTTGACGATGAACATCTTGATGCCTGCCTCGTCGCAGGCCCGGATCATGTCGTCGGCGTCCTGCAGACGCAGCGCCATCGGCTTCTCGACCACGACGTGCTTGCCGGCCCTTGCGCAGGCGATCACATGCGCGGGATGCAGCCCGCTCGGCGTCAGCACGGCAACCGCGTCGATATCCTTGCGCGCCAGGAACTCGTCCATGTCGTAATGGGCCGGAACGGCGAACTTCCCGGCGACCGCATCGGCGCGCGCGCGGATCGGGTCGCAAACCGCGACCAGGCTCGCTCCCGCGATATGATTGCCACCCAGGAGATCGGAATGACGCTTGGCAATACGCCCGCACCCGAGCAGGCCAAATCTGATCATGCAACAGGCCCTGTCTTGTCTCGTGACCGGCCCTAGCAGCCGACCGAAGAACCGAGGGAACAAGCGGCCTTGCGAGCCGCACGATAGCGTTCCATTACCCAGAAAACCCGGGGTAAGGCAAGGCCGCGCGCCGATCAGGCGGCACGGTCCGCAGCGGATTTGCTGCCGGAGGCTCGCGGCGCCGACCCATCGGAGGTGCAGGCGGCATTTGCGTCATTGGGCAAGATTCATAGAATGAAACACAAGCATAATTCTTGTCGTCCTACCGGTGCCGTGCCATGTCACTGTCGAACCCGATGACCACCAGCGAAACAGTCCAGACGCAAAGCCCGACACGGCGGTAATGAGAATGAACGATCGCGTTATTCAGCTGGAGCCCGGTTTCGGTTGGCCCCAGGCCAAGCTTGGCATGCTCGCCTATGCCCACGTCGTGGTTTGCGCCGTTTCGTTGTATTGCATCACGATCACCAATTCCTTCCCGGGCATCATCGGTTTCGAAAAGTCGCACCTGGCAGCGGCAATCCTGAATGTCGTGGCGTTCAGCCCGGTCGTGATCCTGTTCGCGTTTGGGCGCTTCAGCTTTGGCTACCTCGTCGGCTTCTACTTCTACATCATGGTGCTGGGATATCTCTGGCTAGCCGAATTTTCGTTGCTTGATTACGATCACCGCCTGGCGCTCGCCTCGATCGTGCTTTCGGCATTTGCGTTCCTCGTCCCCGCCCTGTTCATCACCGCTCCAGTGCGACAGGCCGTCGTGATGCCGGCACGCGCCTTTCACATGCTGCCTTCGGTCATCCTGATTGCCTCAGCCGCCATCGTCGGCGTCGGCTCCCTCTATAACCTCAAGCTGGTCGGTCTCAACGAGATGTACAAGTATCGCGCGGAGGCGGCGTTTCCAGGCTTCCTGCGATACGCCGTCTGGATCACCTCAAACGCGCTGTTGCCGTTCGCCTTTGCCTGCTTCGTCGCCAGCAAGCGGTTCTGGCAGGCAGGGATCGCCCTGCTTCTGATGCTTCTGTTCTACCCGATCATGCTGACCAAGATGGCGCTGTTTGCTCCGGTCTGGCTGCTGTTTCTCGCGCTCGTCGGCAAGCTAGCCGAGGCCAGGGTTGCAACGATCCTGTCGTTCTTCCTGCCTGTCCTGATCGGCACCATCTTGTTCCTCCTGGTCAAGGCCGAGGTGTTTCCACTCACCCCCGGCCTGGTTTATTTCGGCACCGTCAACACCAGGATGGTTGCGATCCCATCGCTCGCCCTTGAGGTTTACAACAACTATTTCTCAGCGCACCCGCTGACCCATTTCTGCCAGATCAACGCGCTGAAGCCCGTGATTGCGTGCGCCTACAACGAGCCAATATGGGCCGTCATGGCCAAGGCCTACGATCTCGGCGCCTTCAATGCTTCGCTGTTCGCCACCGAAGGAGTTGCTTCGGTCGGCCTGGCGTTCGCTCCGGTGTCCGCGCTGGGCTGCGGCCTCATCATCGCCCTCGGCAATCGCCTGTCGGCCGGCTTGCCGTCGCAATTTGTGCTGCTATCCGCCGGACTTCTCCCCCAGGTTCTCCTCAACGTGCCGCTTTCCACGGCATTGCTGACGAACGGCACCGGGCTGCTGTTCCTGCTCTGGTACATAGCGCCGCGGTCAGCCTTCGACCAGGCGCCGGCGTCGACAGCCGCTGAGAGCAGAAATCGACAACCAGCGCGCGCCGGCTAACGCGCCGCTCCGAACCCGTTCTCAGACCGGCTATCCGGCACGAGGGATGGCCAGAGCGCTTACGCGATTGCCTAAGCGCGAATGATGTTGTCTGCCGGCTGAGGAAACTTGCCACGGCAATCGACCAGCAGCGGAGCATGCGCGCCGAGCAGCTGATAGTCGAACTTGTCGTGATCAGTTGCGAGCAGGACGCAATCGAAGCGCCGCAGATTATCCTCGGTCAGCGCAACACTCGACAGATCGAACGAGTGCGCCCGCATCTTCGGGAACGCGGGGACGTGCGGATCGCTGTAGGCGACCTTGGCGCCGAGATCACGCAGCCTCTCCATCAGCAGCACCGAAGGCGATTCACGAACGTCGTCGACATTTTTCTTGTAGGCAATGCCGAGTACCAGGATCGAGCTGCCGCTGATCGACTTGTGCCTCTGATTGAGAGCCAACGAGATCTTCGACACGACGTAGTCTGGCATCGAGGAATTGATCTCACCGGCGAGCTCGATGAAGCGGGTGTGCATGCCGTACTCCCGCGCCTTCCACGTCAGATAGAACGGGTCGATTGGAATGCAGTGGCCGCCGATGCCGGGACCGGGGTAGTACGGGACAAACCCGAACGGCTTGGTCGCCGCCGCGCGGATCACTTCGTGAATATCGATCCCCATCTTGTCGGCAACCATCTTCATCTCGTTGACGAGGCCGATATTCACCGATCGATGGATGTTCTCGAGCAGCTTCGTCAGCTCGGCAGCCTGCGTGGAGCTCACCGGCACGACCTTGTCGATCACCTGACGATAGAGGGCGATGCCGGCTTCGAGACATGCGGGCGTACAGCCACCGCAGACTTTCGGGATCGATCGCGTCGTGAAATTCGGATTGCCGGGATCTTCGCGTTCCGGCGAGAAGACGAGAAATACGTCGCGGCCGACGGTGAGGCCGCACTTCTCGACGCGCGGCTTCAGTTCCTCCTCCGTCGTGCCGGGATAGGTCGTGCTTTCGAGCGACAACACCATTCCCTGATGCAGATAAGGCAGCAACGACTCGGTCGTGTTCAGCACGAAACTGAGATCAGGCTCGCGGTACTTGTTGAGCGGCGTCGGAACGCACAGGATAAGTGCATCGACTTCTCGTGCGCGTGAGAAATCAGTAGTCGGCTCGAACCCAAGCTCCGTCGCATTCTTGATGCTGGCGCTCGATATATGCTCGATATAGGAGCGGCCTGCGCGAAGCGCATCGACCTTGGTCTGGTCGATATCAAAGCCGATCACCTTGTAGCCTACCTCGCAATAGCGAAGCATCAAGGGCAAGCCGACATAGCCCAAACCGACGATGCCGATCTTGGCCGTTTTGTCGTTGAGCTTCGCGATCAATTCGGAATTCATTTCATCACTCGTACGGGGTTGTTACGGCCTGAAAAGGATCTATTTCGGTCTCTGATAGCGTCATAGCGGCAAAGCCACAACCCTGGAAGCCATGCCGGAGCCTCGTCAGGCACCATGGCGCGCAGCCAAACGGGGCTATTATTGGCTATCGCGGCACACCATCCGCAGCGTCCGGCGTCGCGCGCCGGAGAGCCCGGAACACCCATCTTCCGCGTTCAGATTTGAGAGGCGGCAGCCTGGTCAAATGCCCGGCGAGCTGCCGGAAATCAACAAGCGCGCGACGTCATAGGCGGCACGACCCGTGCCATACTCGTCGATATCACGCCGAACGGCCTGCGCCGACTGCTTCCAGAGCCGGTTCCACCCGTGCGTGATCGTCTCCGTCCACTCGGTCTCATCACGCAACGTGATGCATGGGACGCGATGGAAATAGGCCTCCTTCTGCACCCCTCCGGAGTCCGTGTAGACTTCAACGGCGTTGTGCAGAAGCTTCGCCATATCGAGGTAACCCACGGGATCGATGACCCGCAAGCCGTCCAGACTGACCCCCATCGCCAAGGCAGCCTGTCGGGTGCGCGGGTGCAGCGGGAGCACAACAGGAGACTTTCGCGACTGTTCCTGCAAGAACTGCACAACAGCAAGAAGCTGTTGCCGATCGCCCGTGTTCTCGGCGCGATGAATCGTAGCGAGCGCATACGTCTTCGCGGCCAGCCCGAGATCGACCAATATCGTCGAGCTCTTCTCGGCCTTGTCGGTCACGAACAAGGTCGCATCGTACATCACATCACCGACGTGATGCACGCCGGCCGTCACCCCTTCGGTGGCAAGATTGGCGACGGCGGTCGTCGTCGGACAGAGCTGCAGAGCGGAGAGATGGTCGGTCACCACCCGGTTGATCTCCTCCGGCATGCGGCGGTTGAACGATCGAAGCCCCGCTTCGACATGCGCGACCGGAATGTGCAGCTTCGACGCCGCAAGAGCACCCGCGAGCGTCGAATTGGTGTCACCGTAGACGACGACCCAGTCCGGCCTTTCAGCGAGAAGGATCGGCTCGATCGCCATCAGCATCCGTCCCGTCATGTCGCCGTGGCCGCCGCCATGGATATCGAGATGATGTCGCGGCTTCGGGATATCCAGCTCTTCGAAGAACACGTCGGACATGTTCGGATCGAAATGCTGACCGGTATGCACCATCACTTCCGAGAGCCCATCGGTCTCCCGGATCGCGCGACTGACGGCCGCGGCCTTGATGAACTGCGGCCGGGCACCAACAATGGTCAGTATCTTCAGCGCCATGGACTTCACTAACGGTGTTGGGATTCGACCAGGCGATGATCCGGTGCGTCGACAGGGTTCGCGGATAGCGTCCTTTGAAGCCCTTCCTTGAACTGCACAAACCGCCGCAAGTCCAAGCGAGATGCAAGACGGCTCAGATCAGGAGCAATGTCGACGGAAGGAGTGTTCGGGTTCACGGTCTCGAACTTCGGTTCGAGGCCAAGCTGCTGACCGATCGTGTTCGCGATCTGCCGGATCGAGAGCATCTCGGAGGCTGCCACGTTGAGCGTATCCGTCCACGACGAAGCAATACTGGCGAGGATGACTTCGACGACATCGTCGATGAAGGTGGGAGCGAGGCGAATCCCTTCCGTTCCGCCGGAGAGCTGGATCGCCCCGCCGTCCTGGATCCTGCGGACAAGCTGCGGAATGAGCCGATCACGCTGGCCCGGACCGTAGGGAAAGAACAATCTCAGAATGCTCAAGGAGAAAATGCTAGAGAACGGCTTCGCAACGACCTCGGAAGCGAACTTGCTCGCGCCAAGGAAGCCGGGGGGCGCCAAGCCGGCGTCCTCTTTCAGCACTCCCGCGAACGGCTCGTAGACCGCCCCTGACGAAAGCAGGCAAAAGTGCTTAACCGACGCTCGAGCCGCCCAATCCAGCAGCCGCATTGTCATGCCGACGTTGACGTCAAACATCTCCAGCGAATCCGCGGGGAAATCGCGGTAGCGGCGCGATTGAGCGCCATGAACAACAACATCGATCGTCTTGGGAAAGTCGGCAGCTTCGATCGAAGCCGCTCCATCCCAAACCACTTTCGTTCCGAAGGCGACCGACGTTCCCGGCCGGCAGACGCTGAACAACTCATGCCCCTCGGCCACCAACCGGGGACCGAGAGCAGAGCCTACGAAACCGCTACAGCCCGTCAATAATATCCGCATGCCGTGTCAGACCGTTGGCTTCGTCAGCAAGACTGAAATCCCGTTCGGATTGGAGTCATTGAAGGCATAGTCCTTGACTCCGAGCTCCTTCATCCAGCCCGCAACCTCGTCATCGCTGTGCTGCCAGGCGTTGTGCGGATGATACCAGTCGAAATTGACCATATTGTTGGTCTCATAGTCGAACGCCTCGTTCCAGAAGCACTTCAGGAAGTTGTAGTACAGCAATCGCTGAACGTTGTGCGTTCCTGCAGGAATTCCGAGCACCGGAATCGGCTTCTCAAGCGTGATCGTAGCGTTCAGCCGCGATAGCTCGCGGCCGAGCTCGGTGATCCCTTCGCAGGCCGCGTAGCATTCCTCCGCGGAAAGCGGCATGAAATTCTGGCGAACATGATCGTCGGCGAAGACGCGCACGGCGCCCATCTTCCGATAGACGTAGAAGAAGAACTGGCCGCCGGGCCTGACCTTTCGGTACAAGGCCTCCACCGCCGCCCTGGTGTTGGGCGTGTGATGCAGCACCCCGTCCGCGATGATGAAGTCAAACGTGTCATCGGGGAACGGAGCTTCCATCAAATCGGCCTGGACGACCGAGCAGTTTTCGAGATCGCGGGTGTTCTCGAACGTCGTCAACGCGGCATCCGATACGTCGAGCGCAAACACCTCGCCCGGACAATTCTCGGCGATGAATCTCGTGTTGAAGCCCGACCCTGGGCCGACCTCGAGCACGCGCTGCTTGGATCGGTAGAAAGCCTTCAAGGCGTCGAGATCTGCCAGCCCGAGCTTCTTGCAGTACCAACCGAAGAGGAATTCCTTATGCTCGGGTTGCAGCCCGTACTGCTTGAAGCGGCGCCACTTGTCCGAGAAGGTCTGATTTGTCTTGGCCTGCTCATGGGCTTCCGGCCGGCTCTGCGCGGTCGCCGGCTTCGGCAAGCCGTACCGTGAGCAGAAATCGGTCAGATCAGGCTGCATCGGCCCGCTCAGGAAGCAGGGAACCCCGTGCAGAATCGGATACCAAAGCGATGCATCGGGCGTCCGGAGGACACCTTCGATGACCTGGCCATCCTGTTGCGTGAAAGCCTCGAGCTGAAGCTCCATTCCGTTCGGACGGAGACGTGAAGACGCAACGGTTCGCATAAACTAGCTCCTACAACTGCAACTAATGGAGGGCGCCGCCATAGGCACCATGTTGCTTGCACCAGGTCTCGAAGCTGAGCAAGCACCAGATCAACGCGACATGGTTCGCCCTTTGCTCGAAATGCTCGTCCAAAATCCGACGTACGAAGTCGTGTTGAAATACGCCTCGCTGCCTAATACGGGATTCCGAGAGTTGCTCCTCGATCCATGGGCGCAGAATCCCTCTGTACCAAGACGCGTCCGGAGGACCAAATCCCATCTTCGGCTTCCGGTAAATCGTGTCGGGGACCAGCGGCCGGACGGCCTCGCGAAACAGGATCTTGCCCGTGGTGCCGTCGGACAGCAGGCCCCAATCCACGCCGAGCAGGTAGTCGACCAGCTCGTTATCCAGAAGCGGCACCCTGGTCTCAAGGGAATGCGCCATGGACAGCTTGTCTTCCAGCGACAAAAGACCTGGAAGATAGGTGGTCAGGTCGACGTGCATGACGGCATCCCAGGGGTCCCGCGACGGAACCGCCTCGATCGCATCTCCGATCGCCGCGATCGGATCGAAACCTCCTGCGGCTCTCAGAAATTCCGGCGTAAAGGCATCGCCGATCTTCTCGGCCGATACCGGGACGCTAAGGCTTGCCCGGTAGAGCGCAAAGGCATCCCGTGAGGCCGCCTGATCTCCCGCCGCAGCACGAAAACGCTGCATGACACGCTGCATCAGGGAAGCCGGAGTCGCCCGCGGCACGATGGCGTATCTGCCGACATACCCTCCGGTGACTTCGTCACCGCCCGTTCCCGACAGGACGACCTTGGCGTCCTGAGCGACACGTTGCGCGATCAGATAGTTCACATAGGCCATTCCCATCCGAGGATATTCGATCGCTCCAACCGTTGCATCGAGATGGCGGGCCAGGGCATCCTGCGGCACCATGAGCTCGACACGTTCGATGTTGAGCTGCTTGGCGACCTCGCGGGAGAACTCGCGCTCATCGACGAATTTGTCGACACCGACATTCTCGAGATCGAAGATGCACGAATAGGCGCGGACGACCGGATCGATCTGATGCGCACCTGCCGTGATCGCAGAACTGTCGATACCACCCGACAGATAGGCCATGACAGGCACATCCGCGGCCAACTGCCTGCGCAGGGCCGCCTGCAATATTTCGCCGAATTCGCCTGCAGCCCGCGCTAGGCCAGGCGAATATTTGCGGTGGTAAGAAGCCGACCAATAGGTGCCGCTGGAATGTCCACTCGCCGCAATTCGTTCGAACGTGCCGGGCTTGAGGAGACGGACGCCGCGGAATGGCGTGCGCCCTCCCCAATTGTTCATGAGCGTGAAGTACTCCAGGGTCGCTGATGCATCGAACTGCTTGTTCAGCAATCCGCTGGCGTACAGCGCACGCACCTCCGAGCCGAACACGAGACCCTTGCCGGGCAACTCCGCGACGTAGACCGGCTTGATCCCGTATCGGTCGCGGGCGATCACCAGCTCACGCTGATTTTCGTCCCAGATGGCACAGGCGAACATGCCGTTCAGCCTGCTGAATAGCCCGTCTCTCCACTGCTCCCAGCCATGGACCAGAACCTCGGTGTCCGAGTGGTCCGTCGCGAAAACATGCCCGGCGGCCTCAAGCTCTTTTCTCAGCTCGCGGTGATTGTAGATCTCCCCATTGAAGACCACCCATACGGTTGCATCCTCGTTGCCCATCGGCTGGTTGCCGGTGGCCAGGTCGACGATCGCAAGCCTGCGGAAGCCCAATGCGACGTCTGCCGACAGATGGAATCCGCTGTCATCAGGGCCACGGTGCTCGATACTGGCCGCCATCTTCCGAATCCGGGCGTTCACGTCCGGACAGGCGCCAAAATGCAGAATGCCAGCAATGCCACACATCTGAACCTACTCGACCTCGGCGCCCGCCGGCGCCAGCACAAACGTACTGTCGGGGCTGCGATAGGCTTCGATCATCGCCCCGGCAATATGATCAGGATCATGCCATCGCTCGACATAGCGACGAGCTCGCTTTCCGAGCTCTGTCCACTCGGCTCGGCGCTCGAGAATGGCCGCAAGATCTTCCGTGAGCCGCCCGGGATCGACGTTCAGGATCGCAAGATCATCCCGCATGGCCGGCGGGACGAACTGCAGGTCGTTTTCCCTGACATAGCACACCACCGGCTTTCCCATCGCCATCATCTCGACGGCAAAGCCGCCGTACCAACCCGCAAGCACCTGGTCAATGGCAAGATCAGCGGACCTGTAGATGGCCATCGCCTCCTCATGCGTTTTCTTTTCAACCAGGATCAGCTCGAAGTCGAACCGTGACTTCAGGCGCTCCAGCGCATCGAGGATCATCTGAGTGCCCTTGATGCTCGCATCGCTCGGCGCGTGAACAATTCTCGGCCTGCCTTCGGCACGGGGATACTCGGGCGAGAAATGACCGATCTCCACATTGGCGTAGGGCAGGAACTGCCCTCCCGGAACGACGTGTCCCAGCTCCGGATTGAGATAGAAGACGCGGTCAAACAGCGGGAGCACGCGATCGATCAGGCGGGACCGGCGCGCATCCAACGACGTGACGCAGGTCTCGTAGGCGGAGCAACGGCCGCTGGCGCACATGGTCCATTCATTCCGCCGATTGCCCTCCCCGGCCAGCCTTGCGTCGCACCCTTGCAGGGTCATGAACCTCTTCTTGCCCAACCCCTTGGCCAACTGGAGGTCCACGGTCACGAGCCGATTCAGCAGCGGCCCCATCCGGCCTACACCTTCGAACGCATAGCCCGGATACAGAAACGTCGTTCCAAAATAGTAGTGGAGCACATCGTAGCGAAGAAGAGCGGACAGCCCGAACCACGTGCTTCGGACCACTTTTCGAAAGTCGCTTGTCGTCTCGTCATACAGAACCGCGTCGGCCGGGTATCGAAACCAGGTCCCGCTTCGAATGACCAGGTCACTCTTGTTGCCGCGCCGGCGCTCGGCACGCGAGAGCGACCAGGGCTGATTACCGATATTGAAAGGGCCGTGAAGGATTTTCATCTTGTTGTGCGACTATGACGGTGTGCGGCCTAGAGAACAGACCGCCCGCGGTCAGTCCATTTGCTGATCAAATCAATCGACGCTGTCGCCGAACCGTTGTCCGACGATGTCTGGTCGAGACATCGGATCGACGTCTGCCCCATCGACCTCGGCACGCCTGATCCAAATCGGAGCCGCGCCGGTTTGCACAACGACACCGGATGGAAGGACGCGCAAGATGCGACCGGGAATGCGAGGAATATCCCGGAACAAGAAGCGGTCGTATCGCTGAATCCTAAGAACTTTCCATTTCTCAGAGCCGAGATACGTAAAGGCGCCCGGGTACGGCGGCACCTGCGCTCGGACAAAGTCGCAAATCTGGCGATCGGTCATCGTGAAGTCGATGAGTCCGTCTGCCTCCGTTCTCTTCGGGTAGTGGGATGCGAACCGGCGATCCTGGGAGTACCCGCCCTCCCCCGCCTGCAGCTTTCGAATTGCCGTTAGAAACAGGTCCGCCCCGACATCCATCACCTTTTCATAGAGGGTCTTGACGTCGTCATGCTCTGTTATCTCGACGACCTGGGCAGCCATGATGTCGCCGTCGTCGGCTTGGGCGGTCAAGCGGAATACGAAGACCTCGATATCCGACTGTCCATGTATGATGTTCCAGACCAGCGGCGCCCTCCCCAGCCCGAGAGGCGGATGGCCCGCATGGATCCCCAGCGCACCCAACCGGGCCAACGAAAACACGTCAGGCGGAATCAGCCGATTCCATCCGTTCACGATAAGCAGGTCGAAGTCTATCGCTTCCACATCTGCAACTTCGATCTTGTATTCACGCAGCTGAATACATCTCAGTCCGTGTTCCAGGCACCAAGGCGATACATCAACATATCCGGACACGAGGTACTTCGTCGCCAGTTGCGGTGGGATAGTCACAACCGCTGCGACGTCAATGCCGGCCTTAGTCAACTGCGCGAGACCGTGCAGGCCGTTCTCGGCGCAAGTCACATAAAGAACCTTCGCACCTTGAAGGGACATCTAGTTGCCCAATCCATGGAAGTACGGCCCCTTCAGAAGAAGGTCCTTTTCGAACCACCAATCTGGATGGACCAATACCTGAAAGCGGGAGTGCTTGTTGAAATGCTCCGTCGGATCTCCCTCCCGCCAAAAGCCGTTCGAGTCCGACAGATATTTCATGCCCCCGAAGAAGCGCTTTTCAAGCGCATAGTTCCGGAAGCCCCCGTCGAGGGGATCGAAACTATCGTGGTAATTTCCCGTCTGGTGGACGACCTGACTGATGTCGCGATGTTCGGAGGCCGAGTGTATTTCAAGCCCGGTGATTGCTTCGAGCACCGCCTTCTCCTTACGCAGCAACTCAACCGGCGGCATCTCAAGGGCTCGTCCGATGGTCATGGCCTCGAAATGCAGGCCTATCTCGTGTCCCATTCCGCGCAACGCATGGATGAGACGATACACATGCGGGGTGAAGCAGTTGTACTCGTGCGCATGAACCCTGAAGAAGTAGGTTGCCGTAACCCCGAGGTCAGACTCAATCAAAGCAAGCTGACTCACACCATTGAGAGTGTAGTCGATATCGTGCCGCATGATCAAAGTACGCTCGTTCGCGGCATCATATTTCTCAAACGAACTGACCTTGTAGCCGTTGTCGAGAGCGGTGCGCAGGAGGTGCCGATAGTACTCAAACGTGAATGGCTTAGGACTTGAAGGGCTAGACATTGAGGTGGACCACCCGGAATTAGAGGTTTCTTCAGATCGAGATGCGTGTGAGGTCGACAAGCCCATCTGCAATTTCACCTGGCGCATGTCCTGCGAAGACATGACCAAAACTTGCAGACGGTTCAGGCAAGGCTCGCTTCATGGCTGGATGCCCTTTGCAGAAGAGATCGTTCGCGGCTCAACTGCGATGCGGGTTCGATAGGCTTCCAGTTGCAGCTCAACGATCCTCTGGGCCGAATGATAGCGTTGGATCCAGGAGCGCCCGGCATCACCGATCCCGCGCCTGTCATCTCGGTCCGCGATGACTTTCCGCAACGCCTCGGCTATCTCGTCCTCTGTTGAAGCCGACAGAATGGGCGGCGCCTCCGAAAAGAATTCTTCCGCTGACTGAAAATCGACGTTGGTGATGACGCGCCTTCCAAGCGCCAGCGCTTCGAAGGTAACCCCTCCGAATGAGGGAAGAACGAATTGATCCAGCACGGCATGGCTCGACAAATATGTTTGCCAGAGCTGCGGCTTCCGCATCGGTGAAAGCCATTGCACCTTGGCCTCCAGGTTCAAGCTGCGTATGAGTTCGCGCGACCTGTCGAGGTCGCGCCCCCACTCGATCATGACAAGCCGCGACTGATCATTTTCCCGCGAGACCGTCGCAAAGGCTTTGATCAACCTGTCATTGCCCTTCACCAGGCTGGGGTCCGCATCCAGCCAGTCATGGCGCGCTGGATGAAAGAAGACGACGCAGTCATCGGGGGGACGAATTGCGCCGTTTGCGGCTTGGAACTTGGCAAGCCTCGTATCGTCGAACGCATGCGGAAGCGGGGTAATCCGATCCGGCGGCACGCCAAGCCGTCGTGCGGCAGGTACGCAATCGATGTTGGTGACGAAGACGTGGTCAGCTCCGAGGAACACGGTGGCGGTTAGTCGCCCGAGGCTATCGTCCTGAAAGGGAATTGCCCTCAACGTCCCATGCTCATACCCAAAATACGGGCGCTGGGCGAGCAGCGGCCAGGCACCATCTGTTGCATAGGCCTGGACGACGTCAAACCGATCCATCAAATTCACGAGCGGCGCGAGCCGCGCCCGGTAGCTGGCAAAATCCGCGGCGCTAGGCGGAGAGGCCGGTGCATTCCCTTGCCTCCAAACGGCAACAAGCCGTTTCTGCTCCGGATCAACATCCCTTGCCAGAACGCGCCGCATGAAGATATCGCGAGCCATCGCCGGTGACCGACGAATCCTTCGTTTGATTTTCTGGCCGAGACGGATCGCGCAGGCGGTGGCAGTCTCTCCAGACACCGACTGCCGGGCCCGATCGAGCGAGCGTCGAAATCCGTCGGCTAGGCCGGCCTGTCCGTCAACCTCAGCGGAGATCATCGAGCAGCACAACTCGAGGGGCCCGGAGGCAAACCATCTCGGCCGCTGGTAGCCGCCGAGATCAACCTTGGTCCAATCTGGGTAGAATGGATCGCCGAGGTCGCCCTCGAACGTCGCCTCTTCCCACTCGGGGGAAGCCATAATGTGGTAAGTTTCATAGGCGATGACGTAGGCATCGATGCCGTGCTGGCGCTGGATCCTGGCATTGTTGAACGCATTGTTCGCAATGTTGCCGAGATGCAGCACGCGCAGAGCTCGCCCGCGATCCTCCCGAAAACGCCGATGCCAATCGAGGCCGCGCGACTGCGACTGAAGCGAAGGCGTGATTGTGCCGAACGTGTCGACCGATGTCACCGGAGATTCCCTAGCGGCGCGATCATCAGGGCGCCTTCATGAGTGCATCGAGGCCATCTGACGCAGGCAGCCTGGCAATCTGGAATGGATGCTGCCAATTCCCGACAACAGGAAGAGCATTGCGTCGAACTTCCTCGCGATCCTGCGCGGACCGAATGCGGTCGACGACGATCGGTGGAAAGTTTGCAGTGTCCCGATACAACTGCCCCAGCCGTGCGGCGACCGCCGATATGCCATGCCATCGCTCGACATAGCGCCGGCCCTGCTCACCGATTTTGCGAAGGCAATTGCGGTTGCGGATGATCCACAACAATGCCTGCTCAAGTTCGTCCGGAGTTGCATTAATGATCGGGCACTCCTCGGGCGCCTCAACCAGATCCGCGCTTCTAACGAAGCTTAGGACCGGCTTCCCGAGCGCCATCGCCTCGAGCGCGGTGTAGCCGTAAGCGCCGCCAATAAACTGGTCCGCCACGACGTCGGATTGCGCGAAAAGCGCGAGAACCTCGCTGTTGGGAACGCCTTGTATCTTGCAATACTCGATATCGTATCCCTGCGCCTTCAGCCCGTCGATCGTCCGCTCCAGGTACTTTGAGCCCTTGAAGTGCGTGTGATTTGGCGCGTGAGCAATACGAAGGGGACCGGACGGCGTATCCGGAAGAACTGCACTCAACTGATCCAGATCCAACGGCCAGTAGTTGATATGTTTTGCTGTCGGCATGTAGGTCAGCATGTCGCCGAGCGAGACCAACGCGGTGACGTTCTTGGTCAGTTCGGAAACATAACGCTGAGCCTGAGCGTCGTGACATGTGCAATATTTGGGCGCTTCCGTGCAATCGACACAAAAATTCCATTTGCCGAGGGCCAGAGTCGCTTGCCTGGTACGAACGTCGGCACCATACGCATAAATATAGACGCGCTTTCCAGCCCGCCGTAGAGCCGCAAGCTCCTCAAAACTGATCTGCAAACGATCCGTTGAATCGAGCAAACCGCGGTCGGCGAAAAAGTGAAACACATCATACCGGATCAAGGCCCATGCGAGCACCACCCGCTGGAACGCAGGTCCAAGTCCATGCCTGAGTGCCAGCAGGTACGGGCGTTGAAGATTTAGATCGAAGCGCGACGTGATGACGTAGGTTGCGTAGACAAGAGAAGCCGATCGAAAGCCGAGCAACCGATCCGCCCTCGCCTTGAGGTCCAGGGTCAAGATCGGCGTTACGCCCCACAAGGTCCTGGGTTGCCCGCGCCACAGCCGCACGGCTCCAAATCCTCGAGCGGCGTAAACCGCGAGCCTGAGAATGCCCCGGGATAGAGCAGTCGCGCCGCGCACGGCAAAGCTTCGAAGCATTCGCTTGAGCGCCGGCAACAGCCCTCGTTTCGGTGATCTTGCAAGCGACCATGACGTGAGCATCCACTCTCGAACGCTCCGCGGCAATACCAGCCGCGCGAACGATCTCAGTAGATCTCTCATTGCACGGACCTGTAGGTCCGGGATTTTCTCAGGCTGTCGTAGAGCGAAACGACCTTCTGCCACTCCGACTTTGCATCCAGCGTTGCGAGGGCCTTTCGCGTGCTGGCAGCGAAACTCGCTCGCAGCTGCGCATCTTGTGTCAGGCGGTTGATCGATTCTGCGATGGAACGCGGATCATACGGATCAAACGTCAGCCCGACCTCATGCTCAAGCACAAGACGCTTCGCCTCAGGATAGTGCGCCACAAGGACCGGAAGATCCGCCGCCAGATACTCGAAAATCTTGTTTGGGAGCGCAAAGGTGAAGTTGCGACATAGAGCCGGCAACGTCCAAATCCCGGCGTCCGCCCCCCGGGCGGCCGCCACAACGTCCTTCGACGGAACCGGCGGCGCGAGTATAACCCTGCCCTCGACGCCCGTGCGTCGCGCCAACGCCAGATAGTCGGGCCCAAACAGATCCAGAGACGGGCCTCGAATGACGAAAGTACAATCCGGCGCATAAGCCAGGGCTTCAATGATCGGCTCGATCAGGCGAGTAGGTCCGGTCCCTCCCTGCCAGAGCAGAACGAAGGTCGATTCGGGCAATCCCAGTTGCTGCTTCAGCGGCGGATAATCGCGTGAGGGAGTAACCGCAATGTCGGGAATGTTACGGATCACAACCGGACGGGTACCACCGAGTTCTTCCTTCATCGCATCGGCAATTGAATCACATACGGTGATGGTCGCGGATGCTTCCGTAAGACAGCGAACTTCCAACTCCTGAAGCGCGCGTTTCCAGTCGGCGGGATACGGCGCCCAGGCGGACTTTTGTGCATCCCAATGAACGTTTTCGGAAAACCACTCGTGGAAATCCACCACCAGGTGAGCACCCCGGTATTTTGCGGCCGCCATCGCGGCATATGCCGTGGCCAGATCATGGGCATGGAATGCGAATGGCTTTCGCTTCACGGCTTCCCAGTAGAGCTGATCGGCAAGGTAGCCCGGCTGCTCGCTGATGAAAGTCGCAGCCGTCCAATCAGCGTACTTGATGTGAACCCGCGGTCCCCAATCGAGATTGAAGGATATCCCGACGCCCTTCGATGGCTCGGGACAGATCACCGTCACGTCGTATCCGGCAGCAGCAAGCGCCCGAGCTTCCCTTTCAACTCGTGGGTCCACGCGCAAATCGGAGACGACAAGCATTACCACTTCGCGACCGGAGGCAGATCTCCCAATCTGTCGACTTCTCGACCTGGCATCTCCCGCAGCAGCCATCTTCGGGATGCGGGCCTGCGCGAGCCGCGCGCGATAATTCGCAAACCGTGTGACCGACACATTCCACAGGCCGAAAAGAAAATAGAACACCGGCCGCAACGCGTGGAAGACAGGAGGGAACTTCTTGATGAAAGATGATATCTGCTTGAGCATTCTGCGGTAACTCTAAGAAATCAGCATCGGCGTGGCGGGAAGCGCCGTCACCACTGACCTAGCAACAAATTGCTATATGCCTTGCACTGGAGAGCAACAATTCTCTCCGCGGAATGGAACGTCGACATCCATTGCGACCCAGCTGCACCTCTGCGTTGGGAATCAAGTGGATCCTGGATGACCTCCCGCATTCGCGCGGCGCACTCAGCGACGTTGCCGGCCACGAGCAACGGCGGCTCCTGACCGAAGAACAAAGCTGTCTGCTCTCGATCGATAGCGGAGATCAGCCGGACGCCCAACGCCATTGTCTCGAATCCGACGCCGCCCAGAGCCGGAATGACGAATTGGTCAACAACCGCATGCGACGTGCAGTAGCGCTGCCAGAGCTCCCGTTTCGACATCGTCGGAACCCATTCAACCAACTTCGACAGGCCCAGTTCCTCGATCAACTCCTTGCTGTCGGTGACTTCCTGACCCCATTCGACGAATACAAGCTTGAAGTCGCTTCGTTCGCGCGCGATCTCCGCCGCCGCGCGAATGACGACGTCATTGCCCTTCCGCCACGATGCGGCTCCGTGCTTCCAATGGTGACGCGAGGGACTAAAGAAAATGACGGGTCCGCTCTTCGGCGGGGCGAGTTCAGGATGCGCCGCCCGAAACTCAACCAGTTTTCGGTCGTCGAATGCATGCGGCAGGTGGAACACCCGCTCCGGCTTCAAACCCAGCCGTTCCACCTGCGGAAGCACGTCAGAATTCGTGACGAACGCGGCCGGCGCATGCTGAAACGAGATGCGGCATATCAAGCCGGTCAGGTTGTTCTCGAACGGAATGTCGCGAAGCGTTCCGTGCTCGTAGCAGCAGAAGTTCTTGACGCCGTTCATCATGGGTATCAGGCCGTCGATGGCATATCCCTGAATGACGTCATAGTGCGGGAGGATATCCTCGAAGGCCCTTGGATGCTGCGTGATGTACTCCTCGCGATACTTAAGTGATTGGCCGTCGAGCTCGGCGGGGTCCTTCCTGATTTCGGCCAGCAGCGTCTCGATTTCCTGGGCTCGCGTAACGGGATCCGACATCGATCGCGCCACGCAACCGGATTCCGAAACCGGAACGAGTTTGAGCATGATGCGCTCCAGGAGCGCCAGAAAGCTGTGCACCAGCGAGCGGGCAAACGAAGACGACTTCTCAAAGATTCCGCCAGAGCGCAGGCGGCGAACATCTTCCCGCAACGTACCGAGCGCAGCGCGAGCCTCCGCATCAGCCTGCGGACCTCGGCGCGTAATCCTCAACCACGCGGCGGCCGATATCCGATCCAACCAGTTCGCCTCGGAACGCCCCGTCTTGGATTCGCGCCCGAGCACGCCGTTTGCCACGAGCGTCCCAAGCCATATTCTGTACAGGCTGAGAGGTTGCCTGTCTCCGTACGATGACCGAACCGGCCCGCCCAGCCAAAGGCGGAATCTCAGATGCCCAGAAACATATTTGGCGAGGAATCCCGCATCGTCGCCGGAACGTGCATCCTGAAGAGCCGCCAACTCCAGATCCAGCCATTTCAGATATGTCGTCGTTCTCCAGCCCGCGTTCTTCGCGCGAAGGTACTCGATGCAGAGCCCTGCTGGACCCTGGACGAACCAACGGGGCCGCTTCCAGCCCTTCAGGCTTGTCGCCCACCAATCCGGCCTGAAGGGATCCTTCCCAAGCGCCGAGGTCCCCTCTTGGAACGCGCCGTCCTCCCACTCGGGGCATCCCATGATGTGGTAGTAGTTGTAGCACAGCACGTCCGCATCGATGCCGAACTTCCGCTGAATGCGGGCATTGTTGTAGGCATTGTTGGCGATATTGCCGATGTGAAGCACGCGAAGCGGTCGGCCCGTCTTTTGATGAAAGTCGCTGATCAGACGCAACGCGCGAACGTTTTCAGCCTCAATCGCCCGTGCCGAGCCAGCTTGACTCGGATGACTCTCGGAGTCGACTTCAACATAGGAAACTGACACTGGCTTAGGCGCTCCGTGCATTAGTCGCGAGCCGGCATGACCAATTCGAATGTTCGAACAGGGATCGCTTCGAGGACGTCACGAATTCAGCACCTTCGCGCGTTCGGCGAGTCTTGCATTCAGCGACTTAGGCAAGTCTGCAGTCGCCACATACAGATCCGCCAAATGCGCACCGAGCGCCTCTACCGAGTAGTTCTTCCGGACATATTGTCGGCCGGCGGCTCCGGCTTCGGAAAGCCGCGCGCGGTCCGAGACCAGCTGGCGCAACACTTCCTTGATCGTCTCTGGATTTGCCTCGATGATCGGGCAGGCTTTACGATCCGCGATCGCCACTCCGTCGTGCAAATAGCAGATGACGGGGCAGCCAGATGCCATTGCTTCAACGGCAGTTAGACCGAAGGATCCGCTTATCAGCTGGTCGACAAGAACGTCGATCTTCTGCATCGCCTCCAGTATTTCATGGTGCGGCTTTCCGCTCAGTAGCAAGAGCTCGACTGCATGACCTTCAGCCTGCAGGAAGTGGATTGCGCCTTCCAGATATTTTGTCCCCTTGAAATAGCCGTGGTTCGGAAAGTGACCCACAACCAGCTTTCCATCCCCTTGAGACCAGGATCGTCGGGGAGAGAATTTATTAATATCGACCGTCAGGTACGGCACGTTTCGAGCGCCAGGGATAAGCTTCATGGCCAGCCCGTGCGCCACCACGGCAGTCGAGTATTCTCTGATGATCTGCAGCATGGCAGCGCCGCCGGCATCGTCGCAGACACAATAAACCCCCGGATCAGGACATTCGGAGCAGAAGTTCCATTTTCCAAGCGCCAGGTTCTTCTCGCGCATTCTGTGGTCGGCACCGTATGCGTAGGTATAGAGCCGCTTGCCAGCCTGGCGATATATTTCCATCTCGCGCACCGCAATTCCAAAGCGGGGACTGCCATAGCCACCGGCCGGTTCGATGATGCCGCGATCATTGTAGAGATGAAAGAAATCGAAGTTGGCAATGGCCCAAATCAGCATGAGCCATCGAAACAGGAACCAATCCTCGCCACGCTCAGCTACAAGACGCGCCTGAATTTCCGAGCATACGACATCAAAGTTCGACGAAGTGTGGTAGGTGGTGAACACCAGCGAGCGGGCGTTCACGCCCAGGGCGCGATCTGCAGCAACGCCCGCGCTTAGATTGACGATCGGCGTGACCCCCCAGAGAGAGTTCATCTCGCCTCGTAGCAATCGATCCGCAGCGATCACGCGACAATCGGCCACCAGAGCATCCCAAAAGTCGCGCGCATCAGGGGATTGATCGGGATTTAGAAACGGTCGCAGCGCATCCAGCATGGAAGTGAGGAGCTCGTAGTCGCCCTCGGCAGCAACCCGGTTCACATTCTCGATGATCGCTTGATCTACGCGTCTTCGCTGCGGTGTCGGGGAAAGCGCAGAGACAGCCGCGCCAAAATTGTGGTTCTTTCGCGCGAGCTGGGAGAGCCTGGGAAAGCGCGAGCCCCCCAACATGTAACGAACCGACCGAAATAGCTTCGAAGACACCGACTGCGTTCCGCACTTGTCTCAAGCGCTGGCTCGATTGATGCAATCAACCACCCGGCGCTGATCCTCCTCCGTCATGTTCGGAAAAATCGGCAATGTGATCGTCGTGTCCTCCGCAAGTGCCGCGTTCGGAAACCGCTCAGGGCGCAGGCCATACTTGTTCTTGTAGTAGCCGAGCCGATGCACCGCATGCGTGCCCGGTCGGGTCTGAATTCCTGCGGCAGCCAGCGCCGCCATCACCGCGTTGCGGCGCTCGCGATGCCCGTCAACGATACGGATAACGTAGGATTGAAATGCATGCCCATCGACGTCCCCGCCGAGCGGTCGCGCAATCGAATTGTTTCCTGCCAGCAACTCGGAATAGCGGCGCCCAAGACGCCGGCGTTCTGCCAGCAGCCGCTCGAGCTTGCCCATTTGCGCCACGCCGACCGCTGCCTGAATGTCGGACAAGCGCAAGTTGAAGCCGAGATTGTCAAACGTCGCCATCGTCCACGGGCCGTGAGGCTCGATCGACGGATCCGGAGCGCCTGTGGAGCCGTGGTTGCGCTGCGATCGCACGCGTTCCGCAAGATCATCGCGGTTAGTGGTTACAGCGCCGCCCTCTCCCGTCGTGACGGCCTTACGCGGGTGGAACGAAAAGCAGCCGATGTCGCCAATCGCGCCAACCAGTCTGCCCTTGTAGGTCGTGCCGATCGCGCATGCGGCGTCTTCGATCACTTGAATGCCTCGCGGCCGCGCAATGGCCAGGATCTCATCCATCGGCGCGGCGAGGCCGAACAGGTGGACCGCGATGATGGCCTTCGTGCGTGGTGTGATCGCGGCTTCCAGCCGTTCCGGATCGATATTGAAGGTCGACAGATCGACATCGACGAAGACAGGCTTGGCGCCGACGTATTCAGCCGAGTGCGCGCTTGTGACCCACGTGAAAGCGGGAACAATCACCTCGTCTCCCGGCCCAAGTTTCAGGGCCATGGTCGCCAGATGCAGCGCGGCGGTGCAAGACGTGCACGCAAGGGCATGCTTGACGTCGTGCTTCTCTGCAATGAGCCGCTCGAATCGTTCTGTGAGCGGCCCCTGCGTAACCCATTTCGAGTCGAGGCACTCTCGCAGCAACGCAATTTCAGCTTCGTCGAAACTCGGTTCTGTGATGTTCATTGGATCGCTACTCTCGATGCCTGGAATCCGGCGGTGCGCTGAGGGACAGGTCTTTGACCTGACCTTAGGCCGAATACACTTCCACTCCGTAAGGTACCAGCTTCGCCTTCACTTGATCGAAATAGACCGGGCTAATCGCCAACGCCACGTGCCGGATCCCCAATTCCTTGATCTTGTCGAGACCGCCCACCGGACGTCCGTTCAAGCCGCTTCCCCATGTGGAACGATTTTCATCGAGATAGGCCGCGATCTTCCCGGCGTCGAAGCCAAGGTAGAACGGTGCAAACAAGCCCGACGACCCGAGGCCGAAAATGGCGAATGGCTCTCCGGACGCATCAGCGGCCTTGCGACACCGATCGATCGCATCCATCGCGCTCCTGGCCACCATCGCGTTCTGATCGACAGTGTGCTGGTTGAGCTCTGCCACATTCACCGCATGCGGCTTCGGAGCAGCAATCCTTCTTAGCAGAACAAAGATCGGCACACCTGCCTCTTTCGATGACACCACGTCAAATCCAGCGGCGTGCGCCAGCGATTCCAATGAATGCAAGGTAAGCTTCGAAAGGTGGTCTGCGCAAAACAGATCGTTCGGATTCTTCGCAAAGTTGGGAACGCGAATGTAGAAGAAGCCTGCCTCCTTGAGGTGCCTATGCGCCCACTTCAACATGTCGAGCGGATTCTCGACATGCTCCAGAACGCCCAGGGCGACGATCAGATCGAAGCTTGCCGATTCGGCGTCAAAATCCTTGTAGTCGCAGCGTCGAAGCCGAGCGGCCGGAAATCTCTTCTGCAGCACGTCGAATGCCGAGCTCGGCTCGAATGCCGCCGCGCGCCAGTCGCGAGATTCTTCAAGAAAATGTCCTAGGAAGTCGCCCTTTCCGGCGCCTATCTCCAGCACCGATCCGCCGGTCGGCAGATTGGTCATTTCCCTCAGAATCTGGTGCGTGCGCTCCGCTTGCGAGATGGGAGCCGGCCCCGAGAAGCTCTGGATTGCAGCGTCCGGGCTCTTCATCATAAGATTGTAGCTATCCTTGTAGAAGGCTTCGGCCCGCCCCCTCGTCCCGCCGGCGTTGAATATGAGGCCGCATTCCTTGCACAGCCGATTGTCAAGGGACGCCTCTCGAAGCACCATCATGTCGGATGTGATGCAGGTCCCGGAAAAGGACGGGTAGATATCGCTTAGGTGCGTCGATTCGCACACCGGACATTGTGCTGTCATAAGCTCACTCCTTGTTGATCCGCTGCCGTCTGTCGAGTTCAGATCGCCAATTAGCCAAGCGGGTGCTCCTGCAAGCCCCGCAGGATTGTCATTTCCTTGTATGGAAACCGGACCGGGATATTCTCTCCGTAGACATCTCTTCGGACGAGAATGTCCGGTTCGTTGTATCCAGCCATTGCCCTCAGCGAGGTCGTTCCCGAAAATCGGGGATTGATCTCGAACGGGATCACGGCACCGTCCACGACACGGCATTGCACGTTGATCGGAGCTCTCGGCGAGAGTGAGCCGGCAATTTTCTCGCACGCGCTTCGCACGTCGGGCCAGTCGGCAATATGTCCCTGAGAAATGCCGGTCGATATCACAAGCCGCGACCCGAGATCGGGACGGCCCGACCGGTTGGGGACCTGAGTACGGATCGTCAGGGCGTTGTTGATGACCCGCCTGATCGCAATCGAATTGAGGAGGGTACCATCCGCACCGAACAGCACGCCGACCGTATATTCGTCGTCCGAGGTTCCGATGTATTCCTGGATAATGAAGGCTTCACAGGTCGCAAGCAGATAACGCGCGAAGGCCAACAGTTCTTCGCGCGATTGAACGATGAAGACATTCGCCGACCCACCACCGCCGACAGACGGCTTGAGGATTGCCGGCAATGTCTCCCATTGGTCGAGATCCGACAGCGCGCGCACTTCCATGAAGCTCGGCGCCGACAATCCGCACGAGGCCAGGTGAGCCATCGTTTTCGTCTTGTCCTGGCAAATCTCAAGAACGGTCGGTGGATTGACGGGCACGTACAGGCCGTCAGCCTCGAGCGCGGATCGCGCTCGGCTCAGAACAGCCATCTCGGGTTCTGATCCATGAAAGACGGCAACACATTTTTCCGACAGGGCCAGTGATCGAAGCTCATCCAGATACGCGGGGTGGCTCGCCCGCGGCAATTGCACAAACTTATTGACGAGGTTTCGGTTTGCGCACAGATCGCTCACGTCCGTGCCCACGATGTCGTACTCGAGCTCGCCCAACCGGAGAGCCTTGAGTATTTGTTCGCCGTGACCGCCTCCGCCGATGCCCGTCAGCAGAACCTTTGCGCGTCTACTCTTCAAGATTGTACCTCATTCGCTTTGAAATCGGCGCACCTCTCAAGTAGCGAAGCGACCGGGGGCGCAAGCGGATAGCGCGACAGGATTCGACGACAGGGGCCTGAGATATCGAACCGGATGATCTCTGCGGCCCGCTCGCCTGGATCGTAGATGCAGACCGATCCCCGAAGGTCACTTCCTCGCGGTAGGCCGCAACTCCCTACATTGACAAAGAGCTTGTCCGCGTGCTGCCGCACAAAGGGATGATGTGTATGTCCCATGAAGACGACATCTGCGTCCGTCTCCGCATAGTCCGACAGGCTGCTGTCCGGATATACGTAACCTTCCAAAGGGTCCGTTGGGCTGCCATGAACGAACAGGATCGTTCCACGCTCATCACGGACGGTCAATTTCGACGGCCAGCTCCGAACAAAGTCGCGCTCATCGTTGCTCAGCAGCGCAAACGTCTCGCGATGCCGATAGATCGCCTCACGGTCCGCAGTCGTCGTCTGCCGGACCAGCATGTCATCGTGATTTCCTCTTACGATGTGAATGCCGCCGGCCCGGAGTGCGCTGACCACTCCCTTCTCCGGGATGTATCCCACCGAATCCCCAAGAAAGTAGATCACGTCAGCTTTCGCGTCTGCCAGAACGGCCAGCGCCAGCTCGAACGCCTCGATATTCCCGTGAGCGTCGGACAGAACGCCGAGGCGCATACTCAGCTGCTCCGTCGGCCCAAAAGCCGCGCCCAGGAGAAAGCCGGCCGAACGTCAGCCTGCCGCTGCTCGGGACGGCTCTCGAACCATGCGAGGCATTCGCTCATCGTCCACGGAAAGAATCCGTCGTCGACGACCTTGCGAACCGCGTGATGCATTCCTCGGGTCTTGTCGATGTTCTCCGGATGCAGATTGACGACGATCACGCCGGGGACGCCGCTCTTCCGAATATCGTCCGCAAGTCCGAAAATGCAATCCGCCGATTGATCATCATCCCAGCCGTGCACAAACACGATCCCGTCGCCGATGGCGGTCAGGATGCTCCAGTGATCCGTGAGCTTGTCATCGAGCAAAAGTCTTCCGGGTAGCAGCGAGCCGTTGAGCATGCGACCATCAAGCCCGGGCAGGTTGGAGCTCCCCCTCACGCCGTGCGCATTCCATGGCTCGGCATGTTTCCAATACCCGTCGTTCAGAAATCCATGGTTTCGGACAGTCCGCGCGTCCTCTCCCGTCAGCTGCTTGAACCAGTTCGCCTGTTCCGAGAACAGCTCAGCATATTTTTGCGGCTCTTCAAGCGCATCGGGATGCAGACCCAGTTCGACGCGCCCGCGCGACTTGAGTTGCGCCAACGTCTCCGGTGTATGCTTGGTAAGCGGATGAAGGAAATATGTAACCGGCAGCGAGCCGAGTGCTTCCAGCTGCGCGGCATACCGACCGAGCGCGGCTTGATCGTCATCGCCCGTGATGACGATCGCACCCGGCGCTCCATTCGGCAACATCGGACGCCTGGTCTCACCACATAGGCGCGTCAGCGCATCCGAGAGGGCTTCGCACCACCAGTCCGCGTGACGCTCACGCGGATTCTCACCGGCAAGCTGGCCTTCAAAGAGATAGTTTGGCCGCTCGCCAGCGAAGCCCCACATCGCATCCGTAGGCCGCTTGTCGGCGGCCGCGGGATCGCCCTGGCGATATCGAACGAGGTCCGAAACGATATCGGTGCCGGCGAATATCATCGAGCCGCCTGCGGAGGTGCATAAGCAGAGCCAGGCAGCGCGCCCCTCGTCATCGGTGACGACAGGCACGCCTTCCGCGGCCACAAATCGCATATACGAGTGCAGGGTCCGTAGCCGTTTCCAGGGCTTCGGCCCCGCCACTTCGGCCTGCAGGACCCGCGGAGAATCGACGGCCCTCGCTTCCGACCTGACGGCGAATGCCTTCGCGAACCCAACGGCCGGCAATACTGCCACGACGGAACCGCCGCGACCAAGAAAGTCGGACGCTCGGCTCACGTCCTCGCTCTGAGGACGATACAGAACCAAAGGCCCGCCGTCCAACGACGGCGAAGCACCAGGAAATCCGAAAACGCGCAGGAGGTGGGCAACAAATTCGCTACCGGCTCGCGCGGACACAAAGGACTCCGCGGCGCGATAGCCCACGCCTCTGAGGTGCTCTTCTAACGCGGGCGGTTCCCGACGGTATCTTTCCGGGCGACGAAACATGCTTCCCTGAATGATCGGCAACGACGTCGATCCGAACTTCGTCTTGAAGTAGGATACTTTCGAGATCGGCCAATCGCGCGGCACTTCCGGAAACCACGGTCCAAGACGATACGTTCGAAATCCGGCACGCTTGGCCCACAACATCGCGTTCCAATGCAGAAAATCGTTGGGACGGAGCTTCAGAGCATCGGATCGGGCGGCTCCGGCCATGAAGTGCACGGCCATCTTGTCGCTGAGCACGATCAATCCAGCCAACCGGGTATCTCGTTCACGCACGAAGAGCAGATGCGCCCGGCTCTGCGCGAAAAAGCCGTCAAGGACCGCCTCGTAGTAGGAAACCGGCGGCAGCGCCTCTCCCGTCCTCACGGCCGACTCTTCGGCTATTTCCAGGTAGTCCTTCAGAGGCGATCGATCCGTGGCGACTTCAAACGTGAGGCCCGCCTTGAGCGCCTTCCGAACTGCCCTTCGACACCCTTCGTCCAAATTCGAAAACAGATCGTCTTCGGATTGGTCGAGATCGATCAATTGATCGGCATTGACCGTCGAGAGACCCGGGAAAGGGCTCATTCCATTTGGGCCGAACGAGATTCCCAGATGGAATCCAAAATCTGTCACCCAAAAAGGTATTTCCTCGCGCGAGGCGGCGCGATTGCTCGGCGCAAGATTGTGCGAATTGAGCTGGATCCGATCGACATCGTACAGCTCGGCCAGTCGAAATATCTCGTCCATGGCCGCGGTGCGGAGCGCTTTCTTGGTACCGCGGTCAATCCGCTCACTCGTAGCCAAGCCGGCATGACGATGGATTCCCGAGTGCAGAAGGCGCTCACCAAACGGCGTACCTGTCCCATCGCTCAGATACAGCGGCTGAATACCGACGATGTCGTCGTTGTTGATCAGGGCAAACGACAGGTTGGCGTCGACAAAGAAACGCTCCTCGATCGAGACCCACGCGGTATCGTGGTTCAACCAGGCCTCGGGCGAAGAGGCCGCCAGCGAATTCCAGCGGCCACGATCGACGTCGTGAAATCCGACGATTTTCATTTAGCGACAAAGATCACGTTGAAGCGCGTGCCGAGATAGGGATTGCGCGGGTGGATGTCGACAATCTTTGTCTCGACCCGAAGTCGCTTTCCGAGATCGATGAAATCCTCCTTGAGGAAGTCATACGATACGATTTCCGGCCTGATCTGCGCCGCAGTCGCATCTTTGGTAACTCCGAGATAGCTTGCAAGCTTGGCCAAGGAATTGAGCTTCCGTTGCTTGACCATGGTTTCGAGCGGCGGGCGGGCGGCTAGCTGTGCGCCGAATCCAGCCGCCAGTTGAGCCGCGATCTGCTGAGACTGTTCAAGTTTACTCCGGTCAGGCACCGAGCCGACGAGAACGCGCCCGCCTGGGCGCACGACCCGAAGCATCTCTCGAATGACCTGTTCGCCGGTCCGAAACTTCGGAAAGTTCGAGAACACATCATAGCAAAGGGCGGCGTCAAACTCGCGGTCACCGAACTGCAAATTCTCCCCAGCGGCCTGGTGGAAGTCGGCATTGTGGAGCTCGAGCCGTCGCGCAACGCCGAGCGGGGTCTCCGCCAGATCGACGCCCACATACTTGCCCACGTTCGGCGCAACGAGCAGCGCGAGAAGACCGGCTGCGCATCCCACCTCCAGAACCCTGCTGTTCTGGTCGATCTGCATCAGACTCAAAATGTGCGATTTGAGATCGGCAAGCAGGCGCTCGTCGGTCCAGAGAAACGGATTTCTGCCGGCAACGTAACACAGGTCATCCAGCGTCGGCTTCTCCGATATCTGGCGCGCGCGCAGCTCAAAGAACGCCTCGAGCCTGTCCTGCCATTCACCATCTGTCATCGTCGTCATCAGCTTCGCTCGATACTGCAGGTGAATTTCGGGTCGTAGAGATAGTTGAAATGCCACAGAGAATTACGGGCTACCGAGAACTGCGCCGCCTTTTCCACGTAGTGCAGGATGGCTTCGGAGCCCTTCGGCAGCATGTGACGGCACAGAGCGGCAGAAATGTAATATTGCCCTTCGCCAAGAGCGAGCTCGGGCACCTCGTAGATGACGCTTCCGCGTTCCGGCAAACCATTGACCGCATCAAGAAACAGGCCGCCGTCATACCCTTCAATTCCGGCAACCGCCTGGAGGCGTGCGGTATCGATCCGCAAACTTGCGTAAATCTGCTTATGCTCGGAGAAGCCCGACCACGAAATTCGTATCCGAAGCGGTTCCCCGTTCTTGACAACGCCGATCGGCTTGCCGTCGACGTCAAGCACTTCGACGGCAGTGATCTGCAAGGTACCGCCGCCGAGCTCGTATTTTCCGGTTTCGGCCGTACTCTCAATCGACTCGCTCAGCTTCTTGGTTTCCCGGAGATTGCGCGCTTCCTCGATATCCCAAACACTCTGCTCATAGGCCTTGCTGACGCGCTGAGCATTTCCGTGCATCAGCACCCGCCCCTTGTCGATCCAGATCGCCTCGTCACACAGCTCGCTGATCAATCCGCTCGAATGCGAAACGAACAGGACGGTGGCGCCGCTTTCGCAGATCTGACGAACCCGTTTCATGCACTTGTTGACAAAGGCGGTATCGCCGGCTGCGAGCGCCTCGTCGACGATGAAAAGCTCCGGATCGACGCTGATCGCCGTGGCGAAGGTGAGCCTCGCCTGCATGCCGCTCGAATAGGTCCGGAACGGCTGATCGATCACTTCGGCAAGCTCGCTGAAATCGATGATCCAGGGAACCTTAGCCTCGATCTCCGCCCGCGTCATACCCAGGCACATGCCACCGAGGACGATGTTGTCGCGACCCGACACATCCGGATGAAAGCCGGTCCCCAACTCCAGGATCGCCGACAGCTTGCCGGCCACCTCGACACGCCCGGTCGTGGCATCCAGCAGTCCGGCGACGATCTTCAGGAGGGTACTTTTTCCCGCGCCGTTCGGCCCGATGATGCCGACCACGCGTCCGCGCAACACCTCGAAGGAAACATTCTGGATCGCCCAGTGCTCGTGGTGCCGAGGCTTTCCGGTGACGATCTCCTTCAGGAAATCCAACGGCTGCTGATAGAGCCGATAGGCCTTTCCGAGATTAGTGACGCGAATAGCGAATTCCGGCTCGGCTGAGACCACAGGCGGAATCAGCTCGCCGGCGTCTCGATCGTTAGAGAGCATTGCCATAGTACGGTTTCAGCTTTTCGAACATGCGGTATCCGAGCCCCAGGCTCAGCAGCGCGAACAAGAGGGTAATCGCCCAGGCGTACGGATGTCTGAACGAACCGAAGAAGAGAACGTCCTGGTAGACCCAGACGAGGTAGCTGAAGGGATTCGAATAGATCAATGGACGGAGGGCACGCGGCATCCAGTCAGGGAGGTACACCGTCGGCATCAGGTACATCGCGATCGACGTGAACACGGTGACGAGTTCGCGCAGATCGCGGAAGAACGGCGTGATCGCAGCAAGGGCGAAGCTCAATCCGACAGCCAGGATCGCATGAATGACGAATACGACCGGCAGCAGCAGGACCATCCAGCTGAGGCCTCCCACATAGGCCTTGTAGACAATGACGAGTGCGAGGGCCGGCAGATGAGGTATCGTTGCAGCAATGGTCGACGCGATCGGAAGCAGCTCGATCGGAAACACGACCTGCTTGACCAGGCTTGCACTCCCGATCAACGCTCCGGGTCCGCGCACCAGCGCAGCCTGCATCATCAGCCAAGGAACCAGGCTTGCCAGGATATAGGCGGAGAAATCGCCGGGAAAATCCGCGCTGATTGACAGCTTGCTTCCCAGCACGAAGCCGAAGATGAGCAGGTATGTCCCAACGACCACGAGGGGATGAATGAAGACCCACAAGGCACCAAACCCGTGCCGGGCATGCGCAGCGCTCAGGTCACGATCCACCATCTCCCGCAATAGATCGGGGTACCGCCGGATCTGCTCGATCGTCGTCCATAAGGCCTGAGAGTTGCGGTATGGCGACAAGCCGACCCGCACCCATCTTGCTGCCGGGAAGATACCATTCATCTGCAGCGCGTTCCCATCTGTGCGTGCCTAGAAGCTGCTTTCCATGATCTGCTCGAGATTGAGCAAAGACCAGATCAGCAGCCGCCTGTTTTCCCGCCCTTCCAGATGTTCATCGACCAGCGAGCGAACGGTCTTCCGGTCGACAAAATCGTAGATCCGAGCGGTGTTGCTGAAGAGTCTTCGTTTGACATACTCGATGCTTTCTCCCTTGAACCAGCTGGCATCCGGCGCCGAGAAGCCCTGCTTCTCGCGCTCTGCCACCTCGTCCGGAATATGCCGGCTCATCATCTTCCGCAAAATCAGCTTGCCATCCCTTGTGCGCTCGTAATAGCGCTGCGCCTTTCCTCCAGGCTCGTTTTCGTTGAGGCCAATGACCTCCGTCAGATTGCCGAGCTTCATCTTGGCCGGGAGCTTCATTGCGAAATCGACGAGATCATTGTCGAGAAACGGCACCCTGCTCTCGAGCCCGTGTGCCATGGCCAGCTTGTCCTCGACGACAAGAAGTCCGTTCAGGAACGTCTTGGCCTCGAAGTAGAGCGAGTGATTGACATAATCCTCGGGCCGCCGCAGCTCCGAGGCGTGCTCCTTGAACACGCCCCTGAAAATATCGATCGGCGAGGTCTGCCTGGCTTCATCCCATACCGGTCCGAGAAGCCGCGGCATCGTTCCACTCGGGACCATACGCTGCCAGAACCCGAAGTATTTTTCGATGTAGTGATCGAAGTCATCGTTCACGACAGCGCGATAGTAGCGCCAGGGGTACCCGCCGAAGAGTTCATCTCCCCCGGTCCCCGTCAGCACCACTTTGCCAAACTTGGACGCGAGCTTCGCCGCGTAGAAGTTGGGATAGGACTGGCCGACACGAGGCTCTTCCAGATGCCACGCCAGCTGAGGCAGCGCGCGCTCCATGTCGCCGGCCTTCAAGACCATTTCGTAGTGCTCGGTCTTGAACAGATACGACATATGCTCGGCCTTGGTCCGTTCGTCGTATCCTAGTTCGACGCCCGAGGCCGAGTTGAGATCGAAGCCGACCGTAAACGTCCGCATGAACGGCAGTTGGCTCGATGCGAGCGCGGTGATGGAGCCGGAATCCATGCCGCCGGAAAGATAGCACCCGACCTCGACGTCGCTCACGAGTTGCCGGTTAACGGCCTGCCTGAACAAGCGATCGAGCTCGTCGGTCGCCTCAATCTCGTCGACCGCGTACTCCGGTTCCTCGAAATGAAAATCCCAGTACTGCACCGGTTCGACGGCCCTGCCGTCCTGCGAAATCTGCAGGTAGCAGCCGGCGGGCAGCAACTTCACGCCGGCAAACAGTGTCCGCTCGGCGAAGAAGTTTTGAAAACTCAGATATTCCGACAGTCCGCTGATGTCGACACGCGGCTTGTACTCCGGAAATGCCCGAAAAGCCTTGTGCTCGGAAGCGAAGACGAATGTCTGGCCAAGCTCCGCGTAGTAAAGCGGTTTCACGCCGAAGCGATCCCGGGCCAATGTGAGCTTCCGCTCCTGATTGTCCCAGATCGCAAAGGCGAACATGCCGTTGAACTTGAGCAGCGCTCCAAGGCCCCACTCGGCGAAGGCATGCAGCAACACCTCGCTGTCGCCGGAGGAGTTGAAAACGCGCCCCCTGGCCGAAAGCTCGATCTTCAATTCCTTGAAATTATAGATTTCCCCATTGTAGGTCAGCACAAAGCGCCCGTCCCGCGTCTCCATCGGCTGCCGCGCGGCGTCGGTCAGATCGATGATCGAGAGCCGGCGATGGCCTAGTCCGACGGGACCGTTGCAGTAGTGGCCTTCGCCGTCCGGCCCGCGATGGGCAATGATATCGGTCATTGCCGTCAACGTGGTTATTGAAGCGGGCCGCCCGTCGCGGTGCAGAATTCCGGCTATGCCGCACATGTGATTCTGGCCGATCTATTCCATGATCTCGGATGCGAACTCAGATCTGAGCCCTTCAGATTTGGGCCTTGGCACGACGCTGATCGACCTGATCGATATGGCTCTTGCGCCAGTCGATCAGCCGCCGCAACCCGTCATCCAGGTCAATCGCGGCGGTGAAGCTGATTTCTTCCTGCGCCCGCTTCGGCGAACCGATCCGATTGCGCACAAGCGTGGCCTGGCTGCGCGGCGCATAGTTGATGGGCTGATTGGAACCGGTCAGGTTCAGGAGCTTTTCGGCGATCTGCTTCAGCGAGGTCCGCTGGCCCGTGCCGACATTGTAGAAGCGATCCGTCGCGGTCGCGCCCATGGCGCACAGATTGGCTCGCGCGCAGTCTTCCACCGCGACGAAATCGAAGGCTTCCGATCCATCGCCGAGAATGGTCGGCCCGTCTCCCTTGTCGATGGCATCGAGCATCTTCATGATCACTGCGATGTATGCTCCCCGGTAATCCTGACGCGGTCCGTACACGTTCATGTACCGGAGGCCGACATAGTCGAGGCCATAGCGGAAGTGGTAGGCACGGGCCATCGCCTCGCCGCAGATCTTGGTCGCACCATAGAAGTTCTTGTTGTTGAACGGATGGTCCTCCGTCATCGGCTCCTCGACGGCATCGCCGTACACCGACGCCGACGACGACCAGACCAACCGCTTGACCCCGTTGCGCACGCAGCCGTCCAGCACGTTGAACATTCCGTTGACGTTGACGTCAAAGGCCGTCCGCGGGAATTCGTGGCACTGCAGCAGCCAGAGCGCAGCGAACTGGAAGACGCCGTCGGCTCCCTTCAGGGCAGCATCGAGGATATCGACCTGGGTGATATCGCCGCCGGCCTCGAAAATCTTGACGCGGGGGTCGCGCAAGGCGCCTGCAAGGTTCTCATGCGTGCCGCGCACGA
Organism: Bradyrhizobium oropedii; assembly: GCF_020889685.1. GTDB lineage: Bacteria > Pseudomonadota > Alphaproteobacteria > Rhizobiales > Xanthobacteraceae > Bradyrhizobium > Bradyrhizobium oropedii. Next base: position 14,230 of record NZ_JACMYO010000046.1, on the reverse strand, counting down.
AATTATCGTAAATGACGATCTCGCCGACGTCAGTCTGCGTCAGCTGATCGACCGCATGCGACCCGATCAGCCCGGCGCCCCCGATAACGACAACCTTCTTTCCGCGAATATCCATCTTCTTCAACCCTCGATTTCAACCAGCGCTTCATTGTGAAGCTCATAACGACGATGAGTGCGTGGGCAGACCAGGTCGCTGCCCAGTCGCTCGCCTGCTCTGCTCATCCAGCCAATCCGTCGCGCCGGATTGCCCGCCATCAACGAAAAGGCGGCGACATTCTTGGTGACGACGGAACCTGCTCCGATGAAACTGTACTCGCCCAGCGAATGTCCGCAGACGATGGTCGCATTGGCGCCAATGCTGGCGCCGCGTCCGATCGGCGTCCTGCGAAACTCGTCCTTCCGCGACACACCGGCGCGCGGATTGTTGACGTTCGTGAAGACACAGCTCGGGCCGCAGAACACGTCGTCCTCGAGTTCGACGCCATCATAGATCGAGACGTTGTTCTGGATCTTGCAGCCGTTTCCGATCCTGACGTTCGGACCGATCATCACGTTCTGGCCGATCGAGCAGTCTTCGCCGATCACCGTGCGCGACAAAATATGGCAAAAGTGCCAGATCTTGGTGCCGCGCCCGAGCACTGCTCCATCGTCGACGTAGCTCGATTGATGGATCAAGACGCCTGGAAAGCGCGGATCCTCGCGCATCTCGCTCATTTGTGCATCGCCTTCTGGGCGAAGGCGTGAACGCCATTGCTTCGGACGATCGGCGCATGGCGAAACGTGGAGACGATATCGATCGAGGGGCGAACTTCGTCCAGCCTGAAGCCGCGACCGGCGACGATCTCCTCATAGCTCCGCGTGTGGAGATCGGTGAACCCTTCGGAAAACTCGACCTCCTCGCCGTCGACGGTGATCGAGCGATAGGTCGTCTTCTTGCCTTTCACGCCGTCGGGCAAATCGTTGCGGTCCAGCGACAGGAACCAGCTCACATCCGCGCGTTCGCATTCCAGAGAGCCGGCCGCCCTCTCCGCCTCACGCAGATGCGCCTCGTTGCGGCTGGCAGGGCCGAACACGAAGCTCAGCATGTCGAAGAAGTGCACTCCGATGTTGGTGGCCACGCCACCCGACTTCGGGTCTGCCCCCTTCCAGGAGGTGTGATACCAGCGCCCGCGCGACGTGATATAGGTGAGCTCGACCTTGTGGCGCTTCTGCGAATTGGCGAAGCGATCGCGCAACGCGATGATCGCCGGATGCAGGCGCAATTGCAGAATGGTCGAGATGCGGCGGCCGGTGTCCTGCTCGATGGCGGCCAGTTCGTCGATGTCGCCGGGATTGAGGACCAGCGGCTTTTCGCAGATGGCATCCACGCCAGATCGCAGCGCAAACCGACAATGCGCGTCGTGCAAATAGTTCGGCGAGCAGATCGACATATAGTCGATCTTCTTGCCGCCCCTGCGCAACTGGTCGACGTGACGATCGAACAGCTCGAACTGGGTGAAGAAATCCGCATCCGGAAAATGGCTATCCATGATGCCCACGGAATCGTTGGGATCGTACGCCACCGCCAGATTGCCGCCGGTCTCGGCCATCGCCCGCATGTGCCGCGGCGCGATGTAGCCGGCAGCGCCGATCAGTGCGTAAGTCGTCATGGGCCCCTCTCTCAAACGTTTTCTGCCTGTTTCAGGCAAGCTACCGCACTCGGGGTGAATCGAGCATCACACCCAAGCCAAACATGTCCATCACGCCTGCCCGAGGGCAGACGCACTTACGCCGCAGCGATCAGGTCCGTCCCGACAAGAACACGGACCTTGCGGCCCAACAGGTTCAAGAGAACCGCAACGCGATGGTGATCGCTGGCGTCTTCAACGAGCGCAAGACTGTCGACGAACGCACCCTCGACAATTCGCACTTTATCCCCGGGCGAGAACGCCGGCCTGCGTGCAAGCGTGATGAAGCCGGCGTCGTCCTCGCGCCCCTTCAAGGCATCGATGACGCGGTCTTCCACCATGGCCGGCCGGTCTCCGACGCATACGAGGTGCGACACGCCGAGCGTCGATTGAATGGCACGCCATCGCTGCGACGCGAGATCGATCCCGACGAAGAGATAGCGCGGAAACAACGGACGCGGCACAGTCTCCACCTTCCTGGCGTGGCTGCGGCGCTTCAGGTAACGCGGGAAATAGATCGAAAAGCCCTGCCGCTCGAGGTTGGCGGCCGCCTTTGCCTCGGCGTTGACTTGCGTCTGGACGACGTACCAGCGTGAATCGTGTTCCATGGTCATCACGCTCCCAGCGACTGCTTTGGACGCAGGCCCAGCAGATCCGGCGCAAGGACTTTCTCCGCGCCGAAATTGCTGACTGCCTGCTCGAATACGCTTCGCGCCGCCGTCAGATGCGTCACAACGACCGCATCGAACGGCTCGTCCACCAACGCATAGGAGGAGACGACCTTGACACCAATGAACCGGGTCGCGGTTGCATCGGGATCCACGATCGCAAGGACCGAAACCGGCCCATCGACCGCGCACAGGATCGCGATTTCGCAGAGGTCGGATTGCCCGGCGAGCACCACCCGCCTGAAGCCGAGCGCCTGAGCGCGCTCGAACAGCCTGCCGTATTCCTCCTTCGCCTTGCGGAAGAGCGAAAAGGAGTCCGACAGGAACTGGACGGTCAGTCGCGATTTCTCGGAGAAGCCTTGCGGCGTGAGGTAATAGGCATAACGCCGCGCCGGTGCCTGCCCGACCTTGACGAAACCCTTCTTGATCGCCCGCTTGAGATACGCGTTGACCAGGCCGAGCGCGACGCCGAGATCGGCTGCCATCCGCCGCTGCGATTGCGCACCATCTGCCTCGAGCGAGGTGAGCAGCCCGAGCACCAGCCGGTCGCTGTCGTTCTCATCCGTTGGTAGAATGCCTGCCATCACGCCCATCCCCACTGGAGGGGCTGATAGCGCGTTCACTGGATGAACGTCAAGCTAATTCGTTCACGCCATGAACGTAGCAAGCTACTGATAATAAAAGGATTTATTTGAGGCCAATGTGTCGCTGGGGTCACACTTGGGCAGGATCCCCCGGCTCGGCCAGATATTGCGCAGCGAGCGTCGAATAGCTGTACCGCTCTGCGATGGCGACGCGCTCGGCCCGCGAACGCACCGGACCGTTGAGCGCAGCGCGCAGCGACGCGGCGAGTGCGCCGGGGTCGTCCGGCGCGCATCGGGCAGTCACCAAATCCTCGAGCCCAACCAGCGCCCGCTCCTCGCAGGCAATGACGCTGCGCGGCGCGAACAAACCGTAGTCGAACAGCTTGTTGGGGCTGATGCCGTGGTGGTAGAGCGCGTTCTTGTGGAAGGCGACCACTGCGCAATCGGACGCGTGCAGCATACCGTGCACGATGGATCGATCGACCTCGTCGTGAAACTCGACGTTGGCGAGCCCCGCCGCCCGCTGTTTGAGCGCGACCCGGGACGTGCCGGAACCAATCATCACAAAATGGATCCCGGAGTTCGCTTCGCCGAGGATCGAGGCCGCGTCGAGAATAGCCTCCACGGCATTGGGCGGGCCCATGCCGCCGGCGTAGAGGACGACGCGCACGCCCTGCTGCTTGAGCAGGTTGATGCGGTCGATCAGGGGGTGATCAAGCTTCTCGATAGTAAGCGCGCTCTGTATTTCACCGTCGGACACCCCGTTGGGGACCCACAAGAACTTGCCCGCCGGCAAGCCACGCGCGCGCATGTGGGCTTCGGCTCCGGCCAAGAGGCAGATCACGCGATCAGCCGCGCGATAGGCGGCGCGCTCCTTCCAGCCGAGCACCTTCATCAGGGGATGCCATGCCGGCGTCATTCCGAGCGCCACGATGCTTTCCGGCCAGAGATCGCGGACCTCCAGCCAAAACCTGGCATCGAAATGCCGGGCGATCTGGTGCGCCGCTGAGATGAAGAACAGATGCGGGCTCGACGCGATCATCAGATCCGGTTTGCCGAACTGCGCGGCAATTGCGCTCGCGGTCGAGCGAACGGCCGGCCCAAAGCTCAGATTGTTCCGAAGCCGCCCCAAGCTGCCACTGCCATAGCGCGGGGTGTCGAGGAACCAGAAGTCGACGTCGTTGATCCGCTGCGGCCCCGCAGCGCGCGCCTCCCGGTGCAGGTGATGGAAGCCGGCGCTGACCACGACGACCCGATGCCCCATTCTTCCCCAAGCGTCGGCGAGCCAAAACGGCCGCCAGTGACGGCCGAGGCCCGGCCCCCCGGCGAACGGATGCAATAGCCAGATGTTCATGGGGCCGCCCGGAAAGCAGCAGCCAGCAAGCCGTCAATTGCGGACAGCAACGATGACATCCAGGAATCCCCAGGCCTCATGGCGCTTCGACCCGAAAGCGCTCACCCCAGAGCGCAACGCAATAAAGCCTCCAGCGCATCCCAAGATCGAGCCGATGAAATTTTCTCTTGAGCTTCGGCATGTCGACATAACGGGCCAAAAGCTCGCTTGCGATCACCTTGTCATACATCGGAGCCGAGTGTCGCGTGAGCCAGATCCGGTCCGGAGCAGCGAAACCGATCTTGTCCCTCCGCCAGCTGATGCTGGCCGGCAGCAGATCGCTCATGGCGGCACGGAGCGGCCATTTTGCCCACCCCTTGTTCAGCTTGATGCGTGTTGGCAGCGCCAACGCAAACTCGACGAAGCGATAGTCAAGGAACGGAAGTCGCGTTTCGATGCCGAACCGCATCGAGTTCTTGTCTTCGAAACGCAGCAGCATCGGCAGATTGGTCTCGGTAATCTCCAGCACTTGCATGGCCTGCGCATCCCTCGTCTTCGAGGCAAAGCGGCGAAGCGGCTCGGGCAAGCCGGGATTTCTGAGAAAACTGTAACGCAGCCGGTAATAGGCAGCGCGCAGCCCTGCCGAACTGGCACCGAACAGATACATCAGCAACCGCCCGCGCGAAACACCTGCCCGCGTGGCGGCGCCGAAGGCCGACAGAAATCCACGGAAGCCACCGCTGCGAAGATGGTCGAGCAACCAGGCCGCATAGTAGCGATGGTACCCCAACAACGTTTCGTCACCGCCCTGACCGTCGAGCAGCACGATGACGCCGTTTGATCGCGCGGCCTGCATCACCGCATACTGCATCATGATCGAAGGGCCGGCGAACGGCTCCTCCTGGACGTCGAGCAAGGTCTCGGCCGTGGATGCGAAGTCCTGATAGGACGGTTTGGTGCGTAGCCAGTTCAACTCTGCCTTTTCCGCAACCTCCGCCGCGTACTCCTCTTCATTGTTGGACGCCTGCTCGCTCACGGCCGTGATGGCAAAGAAGCGCTCGCTCGAACCTGGCGCATAGCGCCGCGCCGCCAGTGTCGCGACGCTCGAACTGTCCAGCCCACCCGACAGGCAGGTTCCGACACGGACATCCGAACGCAACCGCAGACGCGTCGCGTCATCAAGCAGCTCTCGCAACGATTTCGCTGCGCCGCCTTCGTCGGAGACGGCCGCCCCAGGCGCAAGCGAATAGTAGCGTTCGATTTCGATCTGCCCGGTCGACACGTCGACGCGCATCCGATGCCCGGGAGGCAACTTCTCGACGCCCTTGAAGAAGGTCCGGCTGGTATGGTCGGTCATGCCGCAAACGAGGAAATCGCTGATCAGATCGTCATCCGCGATCGGGCGCTCGACCAACGGAAGAAGCTGGCGGATCTCCGAGCCGAACGCGAACTGCCTCGCCGTATTGATGTAGTAGAACGGCTTCACGCCGAACCTGTCCCGGGCGCAGAACAGCGTGTTGTCGCGCTCGTCGTGAATCGCAAACGACCACATGCCGTTGAAGCGCTCGAGGCACCCAGCACCCCAGCAAACATAGGCTGTGAGCAGGACCTCGGTGTCCGAGGCCGTGTGAAAGGTATATCCGAGAGCCTCGAGCTCCGAGCGGAGCTCAACGTAATTGTAGATCTCGCCGTTGTAGGTGATCCAGATGGGAAGCCGTCTGTCGCGCATCGGCTGTGCGCCGTCGTCGGTCAGATCGATGATGGCCAGTCGCCGGTGTCCCATCCCGACGTTCCCGTTGACCCTCACCCCACGCCCATCCGGTCCGCGGTGGGCGACGAGATCGGTCATCTGGTCCACTTGGCGGGCATCGACGGGCCCGGTCTTATCTACGAGGCCAAATATGCCGCACACGAAATGCCTATCCAGATTGATTCGATGGCGGAGCTCGGTATAACCGCCGCGTCGGAATATGTGCGCATTTGGAACAAACCGCCGCTGTCTTAGCCTGTTCATGTATTGAGCGTCAACGTTCCCGGACCAATCGAAGCTGCCTTCATGCGCTGCTGAAACCTGAGATAGCGAGGCTCGGCCGCCAGCTCTGCACCGCCTCTCCGGGCCTGCATCACATGGCCGCTTCGGACCAAACCTGTGCTAGAAACCGCTGGCTGATGTTGAGTTGGCATCCATCGGATCCCTGAGTGAACAAGATTGAACCCATCGGACCGACGTCCCTGACGGAAGCGCCGCTTCCCCCCGACGGCATTGCATCTCCCCTGCCGGCCCAATCTGCCATCGCAGGTTTCGTCACCCGCGTGCTTGTTCGCGCGGCGCGGCGCGCCACCGAGAAGCGTCTGGCCAAGGGAAAGGTGCGTACCTTGTGGGCCGCCACCCCGATCCTCACCTTGCCGCTTCTCGCCCGCTGCGATCGCTTGCTGGGATTTCGCTCCTCGTCGCTGGTCTTCAACACGTACTACGTGACGAGATCATTCGACATCAATCTCATCCTGTTCGAGGGTTTCCTTCGGCTGCTGCGCAGCCGAAGAGGTCTCGGCCTGTTTCGTCGCGTGGTCCTGGCGTGGGCCCTGCTGCGCTACGATATCTTCAACTACTTCTACGACCGTGGCCTGATGCTGAGCGATGGACGCTATGGCATCAACCCTGAGGAACTCGACCTCCTGTTCCAGTCGGGAAAGCGCTTGTACACCTACGCCTACGGCGCCGATGTCCGGGCACGGGAAGCAACGCTCGCACTCGGTCACCCGAACCTGTGCGAGGAATGCCCGGCCCCGGGCAAGTTTTGTGTCTGCACGACAGAGATGCACGCCTCATCGATCAACCGCCTCACAGGCCGCGCGACCGCGCAGATCGCGATGGGGGACATGGTGACGTATGTGCCTGGCTGCCGGGACATGCACTATTGGCCGATCGACGCAAGCACGCTCGCCGCGAAGCCGCCGGTCTACAAGGCCGGCGACGTGCTGAAGGTGGCCCATGCGCCGAACCACGGACACTTCAAGGGGACGAGGCTTCTGATCGAGGCGATTGATCGGCTGGTGAAGGAAGGAGAGAAGATCGAGCTGGTTTCCGTCCAGGGCGTTCCCAACAAGAAGGTCCTCGAGCTCTTTGGCGCATCGCACGTTGTTGCTGATCAGTTCGTCGCAGGCTTTCACGGCTACACGGCCCTCGAGGCGATGGCCATGGCGAAGCCGGTCTTGTGCTTTCTGCGCGGCGACCAGATGATGATCGATCCGGCAACCTGCCCGATCATCAACACGCGTCCTGACGAGATCTATGATGTGCTGAAGCGATGCTTGAGCGGTGCGCTCGACCTGAATGCCATCGGCAAGGCCGGGCGCCGCTACGTAGAAGCACATTATAGCCTGCAAGCCGTCGCAGCCCGGCTCGGAAGGCTCTATTGTGAAACCGCCGATCTTCCCGAAGATCTGCAGACAAGCCTGACGAGGCAAATCGGCGAGTTCGCGAGCCACGATCATGCCAAGTAACCTGCGTAACCTTCGTCCCGCTCGGTGGACCTGAATACCCGCACATGAGAATCCTGCACGGACCAGTCAATGTCGGCAATCAGCCCTGGGTGCTATCCCGCGCCGAACGGCAGCTGGGGGCATCCAGCGACGTCGTCGTTCGGAACGACACATGGCTTGGATACTCGGCGGACCGGGTGCTATCGGCAAAGAGCGCCGGATTTCTCGAAACCGCCATTCGCAGCACGGCGTTCGGCCTCAAGAACCAATGGCGCTACGACGTTCTTCATTTCTACTTTGGACAGACCTTTCTGTCGCCGGGCTTTCCGCTTTCAGCACCGGGATCATTGCTCTCCAGGGCGTCGCTGCTGACGGACACGATCAACCGGCTTTCGGCTGCAGACCTGCATGTCGCGCGCTTCTTCAACAAGAAGCTGTTCATGACACTGCAAGGTTGTGACGTCCGACTGGCGAATGAGGGCAACAAGAGAAACCAATGGACGATGTGCGCCCCGCAGCATTGCGAGCTGTATCAAAGATGCACGGACGCTCTCGACCACCGACGCCACTTCCTGATCGAAAAGGTCCTGCCGCTGTTCGATCGCGTCTTCTATCTCAATCCTGAGCTCGGGCACGTCGTACCGAACGGTCGATTCCTCCCCTATTCCAACGTCGAGATCGAGAAGTTCGACGTTGCTCCGCCCTCCCAGCAAGGGCGGCCGAAGATCGTTCATGCCCCGACCGCCGGACGGATCAAGGGCACACCGATGATCATGAACGCCCTCGAACAGTTGCGATCGCGGTACGACTTCGACCTGGTCCTTGTCGAAAACACCAGCCACGAGCGAGCGCTCGAGATCTATCGATCGGCCGATCTCGCGATCGACCAGGTGCTGGCAGGCTGGTATGGAGGCTTTGCCGTCGAAATGATGGCAATGGGAAAGCCGGTCGCATGTTACATCAGAGAAGAAGATATGATGTTCGTGCCGGACGCCATCAAGCGCGAGCTGCCTCTCTACCGGCTGAACCCAGGAAATCTTGTCGAGGACATTGCCGCCATTCTTGATCGGCGATCCGAATGGCAGATCCGTGGCCAGGCATCGCGGCTCTATGTCGAACGGTGGCACAACCCGAAGCTGATCGCCAAGGCGATGCTCGATGCCTACGAAGATCCCAACAGCGATTTCAAACTGATCGCGGACGCCAACTGAGGCCGGACGTTCGAACTGTCGTCCGCAAGATTTCAGCTCAGCCGACACCCCTTGCAAGCGCGCCACCGACTGCAGGCGTCATCGGCGATCAAGCTCTCATCTGGCCCTGCGCAGTGCCGAAACTGTGGAGCAACTCACAGATCATCTCTCCCTCATGCTGTCATGCCCATATCTGACCAGGGGTGACAGCAAGTACGAGAGTAGGGATCGCGCTCCAGTTGCAATCTCAACTGTCACGGCCATACCCGGGGACAGGTTGATCTCGCGATCGTCGATCATCATCTCTGTGCGATCCATCGACACACGTGCGGTGAACACCAGCTGCTGCCCTGCCGGCTCGCTCGTCGTGTTGGTGGAGCCCGGCGCCTGGTCGTTGGACTTGTCCCGGGGCTTTTCGCGAACGACCGCGTCGCGGGAGACACTCTCGACAGTGCCGTGGATCAATCCGTATTTGGTGAAGTTGAAGGTGTCGATCTTGATTTGCGCCTTTTGACCGGGATGCACGAATCCGACGTCCTTGTTCGGCACCATCGCTTCGATCTCGATGCGTCCGTTTGCGGGGGCGATGATCAGAAGCACCTGAGCGGGCGTCACGATGCCACCCGCGGTGTGAATCGCGAGCTGTTGGACGGTCCCGTCGATCGGCGACGTCATGTATTGTGCGTTGATCTTGCTCTGCACCTTCTCGATGTCGTGCGCCAGGCCGTCGGCCTTGCGCCGTGCTTCGACAAGCTGCCCGAACAACGTCCTCTGAAATTCAGCTATGGCCTGATCGCGCGATCCGCTGAGCGCGGCGATGCTGGCTTCGGCCTCCTGCAGACGGTTCTGCTGCACCACGACTTCACGCTGCGCCTCGGTCAGCGATTGGTAAATCTCCAGATACTGGTACTTCGAGGTGTATTCGCGCTCGGACGACGTCTTCCGGATATCGACCCTCTGCTGGATGATGGGAACGATGGCCGCGAGCTTCTCGAGCGTCGCCTGGGTGGTCGCTCGCGTGGCCTTTTTCTCCTCGAGTTGACGCGAGAGCGATTCGATCTTGGCGCGAAACTCGGCCGTCTGTTTCAGCAGGTAATCGCGCTCCACCGCGACTTCCGATGGTGAGGCGTCGTCAGGCGTATGAAAGGCGGTCAGAGGGTCGTCCGCATTGGCGAGTGCGGCGTTAATTCTGGCGACTTCGAGCCGCGCCGCCCGGTAATCGACGACCAGATGATCCCGTTCGGCCTGGTTGATGCGCGGATCCACCTCGACCAGAACGTCACCGGCCTTCACCTGCTGACCTTCGTGAACGTGAATCGCCTTCACGATCCCGGTCTCAAACGGCTGGATCACCTTCGTTCCGCCGATGGGAACGATCTTGCCCTGTGCAGATGCGACGATGTCCACCTTGCCGAAGGCCGCCCAGGCGAGCGCGACGCAGAAGACCGCGATAACTGTCGCGCCGGTGAGGCGTCCGGCGGGCGAGGCTGGTGTCTCCACGATTTCGAGTGCCGCCGGCAGGAACTCCCGCTCGTCGGTGCCGGACCGCAGGGCAAGCACGTTTCTAATCCGCGCCATCCGCCCGCCCCTCCTGCAAGCGATAGAGCTTGGAATATCTACCGTTGACGCTGATCAGCTGCTGATGCGTGCCGTCCTCGACGATGGACCCGTTTTCAACCGTCAAAATCCGATTGGCCCGGCGGATCGTGGACAGCCGGTGCGCGATGATCAGGGCGGTGCGTCCCCGCACGATCTGAAGCATGTTCTGCTGGATGATCTGCTCGCTTTCGTAATCCAGCGCGCTGGTGGCTTCATCGAAGATCAGAATCCGCGGGTTGGTCACGAGCGCGCGCGCGATCGCGATGCGCTGCCGCTGACCACCAGACAGAGTCGAACCTCGCTCGCCTACGGTCGTATCGTATCCATCGGTCAGTTCGAGGATGAACTCATGCGCGCCGGCAAGCTTTGCGGCCGCCACGACGCGCTCGATCGGCATGCCCGGCTCGGCCACCGCGATGTTCTCGCGTATGCTTGCATTGAACAGCACATTGTCCTGCAACACCACGCCGATCTGGCGCCTCAGCCAGGACGGATCGACCACCGCGAGGTCGACGCCGTCGATGAGAACCCGGCCGCGCTCCGGCACATAGAGCCGCTGCACGAGCTTTGCGATGGTGCTCTTGCCGGATCCCGACGATCCGACGATCCCCACCACCTGCCCTGCGGGAATCTCAAAATCGATGTCCTTCAGAACCTCCCTGCCATCCAGCTGATAGCGAAATCCGACCCGATCAAATTTGATCGCTCCGGATATTTCGGGGAGTGTTGACCGACTGAGATTGTAGGTCGGCTCCGCCGGCGTGTTGAGAATGTCGCCGAGACGCTCGACCGACAGCCGCGCCTGGTGGAAGTCCTGGTATATCTGCGCCAGCCGCAGCACCGGCTGACTGACCCTGCCCGCCAGCATGTTGAAGGCGACCAGCTCGCCCACGGTCAGGTTGCCTTCGATCACCGCCTTGGCGCCGAGATAGAGCGTGATCGCGGTGGTCGCCTTGCTGACGAACTGGACCGCCTGGCTCGTGACATTTCCGAGGTTGGAAACGCGGAAGCTCGACGTGACGTAGCCGGCGAGTTGCTCCTCCCACTTGCGCTGCGCCTGCGGCTCGATCGCCATCGACTTCAGCGTTTCAATGCCGGTTACGCTCTCCACCAGGAAAGCCTGGTTTTCGGCTCCCCGCCTGAACTTCTCGTCGAGGCGCCGGCGGAAGACGGGTGTCGCGCTCATCGACAGGGCCACATAGAACGGCAACGAGCCGACGACGACCAGCGTCAGAAGCGGCGAGTAGACGAACATGACGGCGAGGAAGACGAACGTGAAGAACAGGTCGATGGTGAGCGTCAGCGCGGAGCCGGTGAGAAAATTCCGAATGTTCTCCAGCTCACGTACCCTGGCGACGGAATCGCCGACCCGGCGGGCCTGGAAATAAGACAGCGGCAACGCCAGCAGATGACGGAAGAGTCTCGCTCCGAGCTCGACGTCGATGCGATTTGTCGTGTGCGAGAAGACGTAGGTCCGCAACGTGCCGAGAATGGTTTCGAACAGCACGATCGCAAAGAAGGCGAAGATCAGCACGTCCAACGTGCTGAGATTCTGATGCACCAGCACCTTGTCGATGACGACCTGGAATATCAGCGGCGAAGCCAGCGCAAACAGCTGGAGAAAGAAGGATGCGACCAGGACTTCGGCCAGAAGCGCGCGATATTTCACGATCGCGGCCAGGAACCATGTGATGTCGAAGCGCCGCGTCAGTTCGACCAGGCGTGCACGACGCGTGAACAAGACGATCTGGCCGTCCCAGATCTTCTCGAACTCGGCCTGACTGAGGATCTGCGGCACGGCAATCTTGGCGGACTGAACGAGAACCTTGCCCTCGGCCGCCTTGCCCAGGATCAGGAATCCACCGTCGCGCAGGGTGGCGATTGCCGGAAGCGGCGTTTTGAGCAGCCGCTTGAAGCTCGTTCGAAAGGCCCGCGCCTTGAAGCCCGATTGCCTCGCAAAGCGGAGCATCTCGGGGACGCCAATGCCGACATTTCCCAGCGCGTGCTGAATCTGCTTGGGATCCGCAGCAAAGCCATTGAGCTGGAGCAGACGGGCGAGCGCGATCAGCCCTTCGTCGGTTGCGTTGTGCTGGTCCGGGCCTTCGGACACCTGTCTTCCTGAAATATGAATAACAATAAGCTCCCTGATATTGCGAGAACGGCCTAATTTGCAAGTATTTGAGCTAGGCTACCAGCCCTGGTTGTCAAAAATACTTAATTCAATGCCCGTCCCCCTGGAGCGATCTCCTTCGCTCGGGGGGGGGGACGGGTTTTCCATACAGATTGCGCGATCACCCTACGCGTGATGCAGCGTGGTCAGCACACCGCTGGTCGAACGTGGCGACAACCGAGGCTCCTACGTGTCGGTCGCGCGAGGCTGCAAAGCTCGAGGCCAGATAGCGGCCGAGCAGCGAAATGCCGCCATATGCCTACCATCGGTCCCGGTCAGCGGGCCACCCGTAGTATTCCCGGTATGGGCGGGATTGGACCGATACGAAGTTGATGTCGGCGAAGTGGACGGTGCTTGGCGCCGCCCTGCCCGCAACGCTCCCACTGAAGCTCGCGGAGCTGCAACGCCTGAGCTTCCGGTGCTGCCTCGGAACGCCACCGGTGCCGCCGTCTCGCAGGGCAGGCTCCAGCGTGCTGCCTGCGAACCAGTGTCCGTTTCCGCTGGTGTCCCAAAGGCCGTATTCGGTAAGCTAGGCTGCTAGCTTAACTATCAAGGATCTTGGCCGGCCATCTCAAACGACGAATGCAAGATGCCGGTAACTCACGATCCGCATCAGGTAAATGCCGCGAGCGAAAGAGCTTGAATTCCTTCGTTCGCGTCCACCGAGGGGTATCATGTCGCAACCGCCCTATATTCTTGTCGCCACCCCAACCTACGGAGGATTGGCGACCACTTCATACATAACCTCACTTTTGACGCTTCAAACGACGTGCCTCGAGCTCGGCGTTGGCATGGGCGTTCGCTTCTTCAGTGACTCGCTGGTCACGCGCGCACGCAACGAGCTTGTCCGCCAGTTTCTGGCACACGAGCACGCAACGCACCTGATGTTCATCGATGCAGACATCGGATTCTCGCCCGACCAGGTGCTGCGACTTCTGAAGTTCAACGTCGACGTTGCGGCGGGCGCCTATCCCTTGAAAGAAGTCGACTGGGCCAAGGCCGAACGCGCCATCAAGGCCGGTCGTTCCAATGTCCAAACCGCGGCACTGCACTATGTACTGGCTTGGGAGGATAGCACCGCAATCACGGCGAGGGACGGCTTCGCGCCCGTGAAGCGCATCGGCACAGGTTTCCTCCTCATCCGACGCAATGTCATCGAGCGGATGTGCGACGCCTATCCCGAGCTTCGTCACATAGCTCCGGTCTATGCGGGGCACGTACCCGAAAACAGCCCCCGCTGGGCCCTGTTCGACTGCATGATTGATCCCGAAACTAAGGAATACCTTTCGGAGGATTATGCGTTCTGCCGGCGATGGCGCGATCTCGGCGGCGAGATCTGGCTCGATACGTTCAGCAAATTGAACCACACCGGCCCGGTGACGTTTACAGGAGATCTGCAGGCGCAGTTTATCCGACCCGAATAACGAAACGGATAGCTCTACACTTTTCAATGCACCGCGCTTTGCCGTCGAATGGCCGTTTGGACATTCGAGCGGCAAAGTGACGGGCAAGACGAGGCCATCTCTCCGTACAGGG
>NZ_JACMYO010000045.1 GCF_020889685.1 Bradyrhizobium oropedii | reverse complement strand
CCGGCGGCGTAAGCAAGGTCGGCGTTCTTGATCCAGATGTGCGGCAGTCCAGCGCCGGCAAACGCACCAAGCGCCGCGGTATTCCTCAGCAAAGTCCGCCTTGAAATGCTCATCCCTAGCTCCCTTCAGGACTGAAAAAACAAAAAGCCCTCCCGATGCGCGCTTACGCGAGCATTGGGAGGGCTTTGTTGCCGGTTGTGTCGAAGGCGGCGCTGTCGCCGCCGGCCCCGCTATTGGGGCTTACTGTTGATGATCGTAGCCAAGCAGTTCGAACGAGTCAACAATCGCCGCAGCGACTGCACTTGCGGACACGCGACGATCCATCGCCTGCCGTCTGATGAAGCCATAGGCTTCGGTTTCCGGCATCTGCCGCGTCGCCATCAGAATCGCCTTGGCGCGTTCGACCGTGCGCATCGAGCGCAGATTGTCGTCGAGCTTCTCGATCTTGCTGCGCAGTCGCCGTTCGTAGCTGAACTGGCTGCGCGCCAGCACGAGGCTGGACAGCACTGCATTCTGCGTGAACGGACGCGGCAGAACGGCGTTGGGCGTCGCATGACACAGCGCGTCGGCGTGAACCGCTTCCGTCGCCGGCAGGATCACGACCAGCGCCGAACGCGCATCGCCGGGAATCCACGGCAAACGCCGCGCCAGATCCGGGGAATATTCGCAATACACTACGTCGGCATCGGCCGGCACGCTCTCCGGCATCGGCCAGATCTGACGAACCCGCATCCTGAACCGCTGCAATTCTCGCAGCAACATGCCGACCTGATCGTCGACCGGCGCGACCACCACGGCCGACAGATCGGCAAGTTCCTGAACCATGGTCTTGCGTCCGCCGACGTCTCGGCTGAGCTGCGGCTTACGCGACATTTCGTTCATTGGACGCTTCCTGTTTGCGTTGCACGACCATATCCGATCAGGAACGGATCGGCATGCACCGGCTCTTTTGACTGACTGACGACATCGAACTGGCCCTGGCGATTGGCGCGTCCGATGCGGGTCCACAGATCAGTATGCCCCGACATCGGGTTGACGGTGACCGCGCCTTGCGGTGCATCAAAGCTGGTGCCGAACACCATCGAGCGGAGCACTTCAGTGTCGAGCGAATTGACCTGCTGAAGCGCTTTCGCGAACAGATGCAGCTGGAAATAGGATGCCTCGGCGCACATGTTGGTGGAGATATCGGCGCCAAACCGCTTCTTGAAGCGCTGCACAAACGCGTTGTTGGCGCTGCCCTCGACGCCTTGAAAATACGATGCCGCCGTCACGTGTCCCTCTCCGACGTCGAAGCCCATGGCAGCTATTTCGGCTTCCGTCGTGGTCAGACTGGCGATCGGCACCTGCTTTGGATCGAGCCCGACATTCGCGTAGGCCTGATAGAGAAAGACGGTGCCCTCGCCAACGACGGTCGAGAAAATCACGTCTGGCCTGACACGCTTGATGTCCTGGATGATCGGCACGAAGTCCTGCCAGCGCGCATAGACGTTGACGTAGCGTTCGCCGACGACCGAGCCGCCATTGCTCTTGAGCAGTTCCCGCATCACCCGGTTGGATTCGCGCGGATAGATGTAATCCGATCCCACGAAATAGAACCGTGTTCCGAACGTATCCATCAAATAGCGGCACAGCGCGAGGCTGTTCTGGTTCGGCGAGGCGCCGGTGTAGATGACGTTAGGTGACGCCTCGAAGCCTTCATAAAGCGTCGGGTACCAAAGCAGGCCGTTCAGCCGCTCGACCACCGGCAGCACGGCCTTGCGGCTCGACGAGGTGTAGCAGCCGAAGATGGTGCTGACCTGATCCTCGACCATCAGCCGCTTGGCGTAGTGGCCATAGGCGGCCGAATCCGATCCCGGGTCATAGGCAACCGGAACCAGCTCGCGGCCGCAGACGCCGCCCGCCTCGTTCACCTCCTCGATCGCGAGCTGCGTGCCCTGATACTGAGTCTCCTCGATCACCGACATGAAGCCGGTGCGCGAGAACAGCACGCCTATCCGCCAAGGAGCGGACGTTGTTTGGGTAGGGTTCGACATGATCAGGCCCTCGACAGAATTGGAGGGACGAGAGGGATTATTGTTCTTGTTGCTCTCGAACAGCATTGCCGGGAGCGGAAGATTGCATGTCATCTGCCGCGAGACAAGGACCCTCGCCGCTCATCCTGTCAGCGACGCTGACGCGAAAGCAGGCACATGAGGAAAAGTCGCCAGCAATCGATCACAGGTGCAGCGCGCCACGGATCGTCTATCTCCGGTAGCTGTACCACCGATTGCAAGACAGATCCGGCCGGTTACCGCGCGTACATCAACCGGAAGGTTGAGAGCCGCAAGGAGATTGCTCGCTAAGCTCAGCAACCCCAGATCAGGAGATACAGCCGGCGGCGAGCAACTCCCGAACCAAGGACCCGCGTCAGCGCAGGCTCGGCAGATCGAGCCCGTTGGCGCGCGCGCAGTCGATCGCGGTGTCATAGCCGGCGTCGGCGTGACGCATCACACCTGTCGCCGGGTCGTTCCACAGCACGCGCTCGAGCCGGCGCGCCGCTTCCGGCGTGCCGTCCGCGACGATCACCATGCCGGCGTGCTGCGAATAGCCGATGCCGACGCCGCCGCCATGGTGCAGCGACACCCAGGTGGCGCCGCTCGCACAATTCAGCAGCGCATTGAGCAGCGGCCAGTCGGACACCGCATCGGAGCCGTCGCGCATCGCTTCGGTCTCGCGGTTCGGGCTCGCCACCGAGCCGCTGTCGAGATGATCGCGGCCGATCACGATCGGCGCCTTGAGCTCGCCGCGTGCCACCATCTCGTTGAAGGCAAGGCCGAGGCGATGACGGTCGCCGAGACCAACCCAGCAGATCCGCGCCGGCAGCCCCTGAAACTTGATGCGTGCCTTCGCCATGTCGAGCCAGTTGTGGAGGTGGCCGTCGTTCGGCATCAGCTCCTTGACCTTGGCATCGGTCTTGAAGATGTCCTCGGGATCCCCCGATAGCGCCGCCCAGCGGAACGGACCGACGCCGCGGCAAAACAGCGGACGGATATAGGCCGGAACGAAACCCGGAAAATCGAACGCCTGCTTCAGGCCCATGTCCTTGGCCATCTGGCGGATGTTGTTGCCGTAGTCGAGCGTCGGGATTCCCTGCGCGTGGAAATTCAGCATGGCCTGCACGTGATCGACCATCGAGGTCTTGGCGGCCGTCTCGACCGCCTTCGGGTCGGCGGCACGACGCGCTTCCCAATCGGCGAGCGACCATCCCTTCGGCAGGTAGCCGTTGATCGGATCATGCGCACTGGTCTGGTCGGTGACGATGTCCGGCCGCACGCCGCGGCGCACCAGTTCCGGAAAGATCTCGGCCGCGTTGCCGAGCAAGCCGACCGAAACGGGTTTCCGAGCTTCGGCAGCATCGGCAATGATTGCGAGGGCTTCGTCGAGCGTCGTGGCCTGGCGATCGAGATAACCCGTGCGCAGCCGCATCTCGATGCGGCTCGGCTGGCATTCGACGGCGAGCATCGAGGCGCCGGCCATGGTCGCGGCCAGCGGCTGGGCACCGCCCATGCCACCGAGGCCGGCCGTCAAGATCCACTTGCCGGCGAGACTGCCGCCATAGTGCCGGCGGCCCACCTCGACAAATGTCTCGTACGTCCCCTGCACGATCCCCTGGCTGCCGATATAGATCCATGAGCCCGCCGTCATCTGGCCGAACATCATCAGGCCTTGCCGATCGAGCTCGTTGAAATGATCCAGCGTCGCCCAATGCGGCACCAGGTTCGAATTCGCGATCAACACGCGCGGCGCGTCCGCATGCGTGCGAAAGATTCCGACCGGCTTGCCGGACTGCACCAGCAGCGTCTGGTCGCCTTCGAGCTTGCGCAGGGAGGCCGCAATCCGGTCAAAGCTCTCCCAGTCGCGCGCAGCGCGGCCGATGCCGCCATAGACCACGAGCTCGCTGGGACGCTCCGCGACATCAGGGTCCAGATTGTTCATCAGCATGCGCAGCGGCGCTTCGGTCAGCCAGCTCTTCGCGCTTATGTCGGAGCCGCGGGGAGCACGGATGATACGTTCGTTATCCAGTCGGCGATTCATGACGGATGTCCTGTCGGCTAAGCAAGTTTTGGAAATGGATCGGTCGAAAGGGCCGCAATCGCGGCAGCGGGCAACGCGTCGGCCTCGATCAGCCTCGCTGCCCGCGCAAGATCATCGGCCATGTAGCGGTCCGCCGCGAGCGCCGGCACATGCGCACGCAACGCGGCGATGACGGCGGCGAGCGGCGCGCTGGTCGCATGCGGTGCGCGCAGTGAGATGCCCTGCGAAGCAACCAGCAGCTCGATGCCGAGGATGGCGCCAAGGTTGTCGGCCATGTCGGACAGCCGGCGCGCGGCATGCGCGGCCATCGAGACGTGATCCTCCTGGTTGGCGCTGGTCGGCGTGGAATCGATCGAGCACGGCATCGCACGCTGCTTGTTTTCGGCATAGAGCGCGGCCGCGGTGACCTCAGCGATCATGAACCCGGAATTGATGCCGGGCTCCGGCGTCAGGAATGGCGGCAGGCCGAAGTTCAGCGCGGGGTCGACAAGGGTCGCAATCCGGCGCTCGCTGGTCGCACCGATCTCCGAGAGCGCCAGCGCGATCTGGTCGGCGGCGAACGCCACCGGCTCAGCATGGAAATTGCCGCCTGAGACGATTTCGCCGGTCTCGACCAGGACCAGCGGATTGTCGGTCACGGCATTGGCTTCAATGGTCAGTCCGCGCGCGGCTTGCGCGAGCAGATCGAGCACGGCGCCCGCGACCTGCGGCTGGCAGCGCAGGCAATATGGGTCCTGCACGCGTTCATCACCTTCGAGGTGCGATTGCCTGATGTCGCTGCCGTCGAGCAGCGCGGTCAGAGCCGCGGCGGCAGCGATCTGCCCATCATGGCCGCGCAGGGATTGAATTTCCGGACGGAACGGCACCGTAGAGGCCATCGCCGCGTCGACCGATAGCGCACCGGTCACCAGCGCGGCACAGGCCAGACGATGCGCGCGCAGCAAGCCGGAGATGGCGTAGGCGGTGGAAAATTGCGTGCCGTTGATCAGTGCGAGCCCCTCCTTGGGACCGAGCGTCAACGGCGCGAGGCCGGCAGCGGCCAGCGCTTCGCCACCCGGCACGATCTTGCCATCAAGGAATGCCTGCCCTTCCCCGATCATGACCGCAGTCATATGCGCCAGCGGCGCCAGGTCGCCGGAAGCGCCGACCGAGCCCTGCTGCGGCACCAGCGGTGAGACGCCGTGGGCCAACATGCCCTGCAACTGCTCGATGACATCACGCCGCACGCCGGATGCACCGCGGCCGAGCGAAATCACCTTCAGCGCCATCATCAGGCGCACAATCGGCTCCGGTGTGGCAGGGCCTACGCCGCAGCAATGCGACAGGATCAGGTTGCGCTGAAGCAGTGCGGTCTGGTCGGGCGCGATGCGCGTCGACGCCAGCTTTCCGAAACCGGTGTTGATGCCGTAGACGGGAACGTCGATATGGGCTGCCTTCGCCACGATCGTTGCAGCCGCCTCGACGCGCGGCCAGAACGATGGATCGAGCACGATGGGTGCGCCGGCGAGCACACGCGCCAGCACGTCGAGGCCAACTGTTCCGGGGGTTACGACATCAGACGCGACCGGATCGCTCATTGCCCCCTCCACACCCGGCGGTGCAGCGGATTGAATCCGATGCGGTAGACCAGTTCGGCCGGACGCTCGATGTCCCAGATCGCCAGGTCACACCATTTGCCGGCATCTAACGTGCCGGTCTCGGCGAGCACGCCGAGCGCGCGCGCACCTTCCCGCGTGACGCCTGTGAGGCATTCGGCGACGGTCATGCGGAACAGCGTCGCACCCATGTTCATCGCCAGCAGCAGCGAGGTCAGCGGCGAGCTGCCGGGATTGCAGTCGGTCGCCAGCGCCATGTGCACGCCGAGCTCCCGGAACAGCTCGACCTGCGGCTTCTGCGTTTCGCGAATGAAATAGAACGCGCCGGGCAGCAGGACCGCCACGGTCCCCGCCTTCCCCATCGCGGCCGCACCGGCTTCATCCGTGTGCTCCAGATGATCGGCTGACAGCGCGGCGAATTTTGCGGCGAGCGCCGCGCCGCCGAGATTCGACAGCTGATCCGCATGCAGCTTGACGGGCAATCCGAGCGCGCGCGCTGCCTCGAACACCCGCGCCGTCTGCTCGGCCGAAAACGCGATGCCCTCCATGAAACCGTCGACGGCATCGGCTAGACCGGCCTTGGCCACCGCCGGCAGCATCTCGTTGCAGACCAGATCGATGTAGCGGTCCTTGTCGCCATCGGCCTCTGGCGGCAGCGCATGCGCACCGAGAAACGACGTGCGGATCGCAACCGGCCGCTCGCGGCCGAGCCTGCGTGCGGCCGCCAGCTGCCTCATCTCGGTCTCGGTATTGAGGCCATAACCGGACTTGATCTCGACGGTGGTTGCGCCCTCGCCGATCAGCGCGTCGAGCCGCGGTAGCGCGCCGGCAACGAGCTCGGCCTCGGTCGCCTTGCGCGTCGCGGCAACGGTCGAGACGATGCCGCCGCCCGCGCGCGCGATCTCCTCATAGCTGGCGCCCTTCAGGCGAAGCTCGAACTCATGCGCGCGGTTGCCGCCGAAGACCAGATGGGTGTGGCAATCGACCAGTCCCGGCGTAATCCAGCGGCCGGCGCAATCGATCCGTTCAACGGCGTCCGCATCGACGGGAAAATCCGACTGCGTGCCTGCATAGACGATGCGGCCGTCGCGCGCTGCGATCAAGCCCTGCTCGATCTCACCGAGATCGGCGCGATCGCCACGCATCGTGGCGAGCCGGGCGTTGTGCCAGATGCGGTCGAAACGCTCTGCCATGCGATCGTCCCCTCGAGCTGGGATGCTTGACTTATATGTCTAGACATATAATCGTGCCCGGGTTCTGTCCAGCCGGCATGGAAAAATGACACGCCTGCATTTCGCATTCGCGCTGCTGCCTGCGGGCTGGGCCAATGATGTGCAAGTCGTCATCGCCGACGGCGCGATCGCCTCAATGACGCCGGGCGTTGCGCCCGCCGTCGATGACGAACGCCATCAATTGGGGGTTCCGGGATTGGCGAGCCTGCACAGCCACGCATTTCAGCGCGGCATGGCCGGCCTTGCCGAACTGCGCGGCGATACGACCGATACGTTTTGGACCTGGCGCGAGACGATGTATCGCTTTGCGCTGACGATGACGCCGGACGATGTCACAGCCGTTGCGACGCTGCTCTATGTCGAGATGCTCGAGCGCGGCTTTACCCGCGTCGGCGAGTTTCACTATCTCCACCACGATCGCGACGGTTCGCCCTATGCCAATCCTGCCGAGATGGCCGTGCGCATTGCGGAGGCAACTGATGCCTCCGGCATCGGGCTCACGCTGCTGCCGAGCTTCTATGCCCACGGCACGTTCGGCGGCGCGGCACCGCATGCGGGGCAACGTCGCTTCATCTGCTCGGTCGATCAGTTCGCCGCGCTGATGGCAGCTTCGCGCGAGGCAATCCGGACTCTCCCTGGCGCCAACATCGGCATTGCCCCGCACAGCCTGCGCGCAGTGGCGCCCGACGAGCTCGCGGCGATCATCCCGCTTGCCGGGGCGGAGCCGATCCACATCCACGCCGCCGAACAGGTGCGTGAGGTCGAAGATTGCATGGCCTGGTCAGGCCAGCGGCCGGTGCAATGGCTGCTCGAAAACGCCCCGGTCAATCAGCGCTGGTGCCTGATCCACGCAACCCACATGACGGAGCAGGAAGTCACAGCGCTCGCCCGCAGCGGCGCCGTGGCCGGCCTCTGCCCCGTCACCGAAGCAAGCCTCGGCGACGGCATCTTTTCCGCGCGCGAATTCCTCGCCGCCGGCGGCCGGTTCGGCATCGGGACCGATTCCAACGTGCTGGTCGGCGTCGCCGACGAGCTTCGCCAACTCGAATACGGCCAGCGGCTGAAGCACCGCGAGCGCAACGTGCTCTCGGGGCGTCCTGGCGCGTCCACCGGCCGCGCCTTGTTCGATCACGCACTCGCCGGCGGCGCGCAGGCCCTCGCGCAAACCAACGCTGGGCTTGTGTCCGGCGCGCGCGCCGACATCGTCAGCCTCGACACCACGCACCCGTCCCTGGCCGGGCGATTGGGCGATGCCGTCCTCGATGGCTGGCTGTTTGCAGCCGGAGGGGACGCGATCGACTGCGTCTGGGCCGGCGGCGACAAGGTTGTCGCTGGCGGACGGCACCGGTTGCGCGACATGGCGCGCGAGCGGTTCAACACCTGCGTCCGGAGGCTCGTGGCATGAGCCTCGCTTCCGATCAGGCCAGGCCGGGCGCCGCCGAAAAGCCGACGCTCTACAAGCGGATCCGGCTCGACATCGAGACGCGGATTCTGACCGGCGAGTGGCCGCCGGGCCACCGCATCCCGTTCGAGCACCAGTTGATGGCGCGCTACCGCTGCTCGCGCATGACCGTCAACAAGGCGCTGTCGGAACTGGCGCAGGCCGACCTGATCGAGCGGCGGCGGCGCGCCGGCTCATTCGTGCGCCGTCCGCAGCATCTGTCGGCGGTGCTCAAGATCTCCGACATTCGTGCCGAGATCACCGCGCTCGGCCGCAGCTACGGTTATCAACTGATCGATTGCCGGCGACGCACCGCGACCGCAGCCGATCGCGCCCGGCTCGGCGTGAGCACGGCAGGCAAGGTGATCGCGATCGCCTGCCGGCACAGCGCCGACAATGTTCCGTTCGCCGTCGAGGACAGGCTGATCGATCTCTCCACGGTTCCGGAGGCCGCTACCGCGGACTTTGCACACGAACCGCCGGGATCGTGGCTGCTGCATCACGTGCCGTGGACCGAGGCCGAACATACGATCAGCGCTGTCGTTGCAGACGATCGCACAGCCAAGGCGCTCGACATCGCTGTCGGCTCGCCCTGTCTCGTGATCGACCGCTACACTTGGCGCAGCGCACGCACGGTGACGGCGGTGCGGCTGCATTATCCAGGCGAGACGCACCGGCTGGTGGCTCGCTTCAAGGGAGGCTGAGGACGCCTTGCGCGGCATATTTCATGCAATGCATCATGGGCCACCATCCGCCCACAGGCTTCGTGCGGCAATCCGCCGCGACTGACGTGAAGACATCACTGACATGACGACATCAACTGGGTTCAATCCATCTTTCAAGGGGTCGACAATCATGCGTTCCTTCAAGCTATTGCCTGCAATCGCGGTGTTGCTCGCGTCCACCGCCGCGTCAGCGGATGACGTCAAGGTCGGCGTCGGCATCTCCGGGTGGACCGGCTTCGCGCCGCTGACGCTCGCCAAGGAAGCCGGCATCTTCAAGAAGAACGGCCTCGACGTGACCCTGAAGAAGATCCCGCAGAAGGACCGGCATCTCGCGATCGCCTCGGGCGACATCCAGTGCGCCGCGACGACGGTGGAGACCTGGATCTCCTGGAACGCCAACGGCGTCGCGACCAAGCAGATCTTCCAGCTCGACAAGAGCTATGGCGCCGACGGCATGGCCGTGCGCAATGACGTCGCCGCGATCAAGGACCTCAAGGGCAAGACCGTTGCGGCATCGGCGCCGGGCACCTCGCCCTATTTCGCGCTGGCCTGGATGCTGAAGAAGAACGGCCTCACGGTAAAGGACGTCACCGTGGTCAACCTGGAGCCTGCTGCTGCGGCGCAGGCTTTCGTCTCCGGCCAGAACGACGCCGCGATGACCTACGAGCCTTATCTATCGACGGTGCGCGCCGCCCCCGACAAGGGCAAGATCATCGCGACCACGCTCGACTATCCGATCGTGATGGACACCTTCGGCTGCACCCCGAAATTCCTGACCGACAATCCGAAGGCGGCGCAGGCGCTGGCCAACAGCTATTTCGAGGCGCTCGACATGATCGCCAAGGATCAGGCCAAGGCCTATGAAATCATGGGCGCCGACGTGAAACAGTCCGGCGAGCAGTTCGGCAACTCGGCAAAGTATCTGCGCTGGCAGGACAAGGCCGCCAACCAGAAGTTCTTCGCCGGTGACTTCCTCACCTTCAACAAGGACGCCGCGGAGCTGCTGCTCGAGGTCGGCATCATCAAGGCCGCGCCGAAGGTCGAGGATATCTACGACGCCAGCTTCATCAAGTAATACAACAACGAATTTGGCCGGTCCCGCCTCGCAACACTGCGGGCGGGATCGGCGCATGAGATACGCTTGGATCAATTGATGCGTCCCCTCGAACCCACCACATCGAAGCAGCGCGTGGCCTATGGCCTCGCTTTCTTCGTGCTGTTCATTGCTCTCTGGTCCTGGGCAACCTTCGGCGGCCATGTGTCGAAGACATTCCTCGCCAATCCGCTGACCATGGTGCAGGAGGGCTACGAGCTGCTCGCCAAGCAAGGCTTCCTGTTCGACATCGGCATGACGATCTGGCGCGTGATCGGCGGTTTTGCCCTCGCAGCCGTGATCGCTGTGCCGATCGGGGTGCTGATGGGCGCCTACAAGCCGGTCGAGGCTTTCCTCGAACCGTTCGTGTCCTTTGCGCGCTATCTGCCGGCCTCCGCTTTCATCCCACTGCTGATCCTGTGGGCGGGCATCGGCGAGCTGCAAAAGCTGCTCGTGATCTTCATCGGTGCGGTGTTCCAGATCATCCTGATGGTGGCCGTCACTGTCGGCGCCACGCGGCGCGATCTGGTCGAAGCCGCCTACACGCTCGGCGCCCGCGACAGCGGCATCATCCGCCGCGTGCTGCTGCCCTCCGCCGCGCCCGAGATCGCTGAGATTTTGCGGCTGGTGCTCGGCTGGGCCTGGACCTATGTCATCGTCGCCGAACTGATCGGCTCATCGTCGGGCATCGGACACATGATCACGGACAGCCAGGCGCTGCTCAACACCGGCCAGATCATCTTCGGCATCATCGTCATCGGGCTGATCGGCCTGATCTCCGACTTCCTGTTCAAGGCCTTCAACGCCTGGCTGTTCCCATGGA
Organism: Bradyrhizobium oropedii; assembly: GCF_020889685.1. GTDB lineage: Bacteria > Pseudomonadota > Alphaproteobacteria > Rhizobiales > Xanthobacteraceae > Bradyrhizobium > Bradyrhizobium oropedii. The sequence goes on along the minus strand of NZ_JACMYO010000045.1, from coordinate 40,109 downwards.
AGCTCGCATGACCGTGCTCAGGATCGATCAGGTCTCGCGAACCTTCCCTGCCCGCGCCGGCAACGCGCCGACGCGCGCGCTCGAGCCCACCACGCTCGATGTCGGCGACAACGACTTCGTCACCATCCTCGGCCCCTCCGGCTGCGGAAAATCCACCCTGCTGCGGATCATCGCCGGGCTCGACCGGCCGACCAGCGGACGGGTCACGCTCGACGGCCGCGAAGTCACCGGCCCCGGCGCCGATCGCGGCATGGTGTTTCAGTCCTACACCCTGTTTCCCTGGCTGACCGTGCGCGAGAACATCGCCTTCGGCCTGCGCGAGCGCGGCGTGTCGCAGGCCGAGCGCCACGACATCGCCGACGCCTTCATCCGCCGGGTCGGACTATCGGGCTTCGAAAATCACTGGCCCAAGCAGCTATCGGGCGGCATGCAGCAGCGCACGGCGATTGCCCGGGCGCTGGCCAACGATCCAAAAATCCTGCTGCTCGACGAGCCGTTCGGCGCGCTCGACAACCAGACGCGGGCCCTGATGCAGGAGATGCTGCTCGGTATCTGGGAGCGCGACCAGAAGACGGTGCTGTTCGTCACCCACGACATCGAGGAAGCGATCTTCCTCGGCAGCCGCGTCATCGTGATGAGCGCCCGCCCAGGTCGGATCAAAGCGGAGATTGCGGTCGACCTGCCGCATCCCCGCTCCTACAAGATCAAGACCACGCCGGAATTCGTCGCCCTGAAGGAGCGGCTGGTCGAGGAAATCCGCACCGAGGCCTTGAAGGTTGCCGAACAGGCCTGACGACTAGCCTCGCCGTCAGTGGCTGATCATCCAGGGTCGCGCGGTCGGAAAACCCTTGGCGCCGCTCTTGGTCTTGGTCATCAGCCGCGCCGGCTTCTTCTTTCCCGATGAGGAGCAGCAGCCGCAGCCCGGGCCGTGCGCCGCCTTGTACTGATCGAGCGTCTTCGGCGCGTGCCGGCTCTGCTCGTTGGTGGCGTGCGCCTTGCGCTTGTCCGAAGGCATGCAGAAGAACGCCGGCGCGGTGAGGATCACGCGCGGCGACCTCGTCTCGCATTGCGGGCAGTCCTGCGGCAAATCGCATTCCGCCATCGGCCGCATGTCGGTAAAGGGCCCGCAGTCGTTGCAGAGATATTCGTAGATCGGCATTTCACTAATCCTTGCGCAGTCGTGAGATCCGGCGATGGATGCGGGGCGGCCAATACGCAGCCGTCCCGCACCCTTCGCGCAGGGATTCACTTGTCGGGCGAGATCGGCATCTGGACGTCGCCCTTGATGTGCTTGATCGGTCCTGCCGACGACGGCATCACGTCGAAGTCGAAGATCTCAGTCGGCAACCACAGCGTGGCGCAGGCATTGGGCACGTCGACCACGCCGGAGATATGACCCTGGCACGGCGCGGTGCCGAGGATCGAATATGCCTGGGCGCCGGAGTAGCCGAACTTCTTCAGATATTCGATCGCGTTCAAGCAGGCCTGGCGATAGGCGATGTGGACGTCGAGATAGTGCTGCTTGCCGGCCTCGTCGACCGAGATGCCTTCGAAGATCAGATAGTCCTTGTAGTTCGGCGTGATCGGCGACGGCTTGAACACGGGGTTCTTGATGCCGTATTTCGAGACGCCGTCCTTGATGACGTCGACCTTGATGTGCAGCCAGCCGGCCATTTCGATCGCGCCGCAGAAGGTGATCTCGCCGTCGCCCTGGCTGAAATGCAGGTCGCCCATCGAGAGCCCGCCGCCTGGCACATAGACCGGGAAATAGATCTTTGAGCCGCGCGACAGATCCTTGATGTCGCAATTGCCGCCATGCTCACGCGGCGGCACGGTGCGGGCGCCCTCAAGACCGATCTTGGCCTTGACGTCACCCTTGGCCTGGCCGGCATGCGCGGTCGGCGCGAACGGCGGATTGGCGAGGCCCGGCACGCGGGTCGGGTTGGTCGCGATCAGCTCGGCTTCGCGCTTGTTCCAGGCCGCTAGCATCTTGGCGTCGGGCAGACAGCCGATCAGGCCGGGATGGATCAGGCCGGCGAAGTTCACGCCGGGGATGTGACGCGACGAGGTGTAGAGGCCTTTGATGTCCCAGATCGACTTCTGCGCCAGCGGGAAATGGTCAGTGAGGAAGCCGCCGCCATTCTGCTTGGAGAAGAAGCCGTTGAAGCCCCACAGGCTCTCCTTCAACGGACCGACGTCGAGCAGATCGACGACCAGGAGATCGCCGGGCTCGGCGCCCTTGACGCCGATCGGACCGGACAGGAAGTGCACGATCGACAGATCGATGTCGCGCACGTCATCGGCGGAATCGTTGTTCTTGATGAAGCCGCCGGTCCAGTCGACGGTCTCGATGATGAAGTCGTCGCCCGGGCTCACCCACTCGACGATCGGAACCTCTGGATGCCAGCGGTTATGGATCTTGTCGTTCTCATAGGCCGACTTGCTGAGATCGACCTTGATCAGTGTATCTGGCATCGCAATGCTCCCCTTGAGGTTAGTGGTTAGACAGACAGGTATTTTGATATCTGTGCGGCATCGACGCTATCGCGCGGATCGTCGCGGACGATCTCGCCGTTCTCGATGACGAGCACGCGGTCCGCGATGTCGAGCGCGAAGCTCAGCACCTGCTCGGAGACGACGATCGACAGTCCCCGCTCATCTCGGATCCGCTTCAGGGTCCGCGCCATGTCCTTGATGATCGAAGGCTGGATGCCTTCGGTCGGCTCGTCGAGCAGCAGCACCTTGGGCTTGGTCGCGAGCGCACGGGCGATCGCAAGCTGCTGCTGTTGTCCACCCGAGAGATTGCCGCCGCGCCGACCCTTCATCTCGAGCAGCACCGGGAACAACTCGTAGATATCACCGGGCACCTCGGAGCCACCTGACACCACGAGCCCGGTCTCGATGTTCTCCTTGACCGTCATGGTGGAGAAGATCATGCGGCCCTGCGGCACGTAGGCGAGCCCCTTCGCCACCCGCTCGTAGCTCTTCATCGCGCCGAGCTCGGCACCATCCATGGTCACCTTGCCGCTCTTGGCCGGCAGGATGCCCATCAGCGACTTCATCAACGTGGTCTTGCCCATGCCGTTGCGGCCCATGATCGCGACGATCTCGTTGGGCGCAACGTTGACATTGAGGCCGTGCAGCACCTCGCTCTGGCCGTAGGCGACGTGAAGATCATTGATTGCCAGCATCGTTCCAGTCCTCAGTGACCAAGGTAAACTTCAATGACCTTCGGATCGTTCTTGACGTGCTCCATCGTCCCCTCCGACAGAATCTGTCCCTGGTGCAGCACGGTGACCTTGTGGGCGATGTCCTCGACGAACTTCATGTCGTGCTCGATCACCAGCACCGAGCGGTCCTTGATGATGCGGTTGAGCAGCTCGGCGGTCTTGGCACGCTCGGAGACGCTCATGCCGGCGACCGGCTCGTCGAGCATCAGGAGATCGGGGTCCTGTATCAGCAGCATGCCGATCTCGAGCCACTGCTTCTGGCCATGGCTCAGCTGGTCGGCATAGGTGTTGAGCCGGTCCTTCAGGAAGATCATCTCGGCGACCTCCTCGACCCGCTGCTTGACGGTGTCGTCGCGCTGGAAGGTCAGCGAGCCGAACACGGTGCGTCCGCGCGGGAAGGAAATCTCGAGGTTCTCGAACACCGTGAGGTCCTCGAACACCGACGGCGTCTGGAACTTGCGCCCGACGCCAGCTTGCACGATCTCGTTCTCGCGGAGCTTCGTCAGCTCCTGGCCACGGAATTGGATTGAACCCGATGTGGCGCGAGTCTTGCCGCAGATCAGGTCGAGGACCGTGGTCTTGCCGGCGCCGTTCGGGCCGATGATGACCCGGATCTCGTTCTCCTCGACGTAGAAGGAGAGATCGTTGACGGCCTTGAAGCCGTCAAAGGACACGGTGAGACCGGAAACCGCGAGCAGGAATTCCTTGGGCTGATGGCCGACGAGCATGATGGTCCCTCCTCACTCGGCCGGTGCGCCGTCGGCGATCATGCCGGCCGCCGATTTCGATTTGCGCGATGACAGCAGGCGATCGATGCGGGGCTGGATGTGATCCGCCCAGATGCCGGACAGCCCGTTCGGGAAGGCCAACACGACCGCGATGAACAACGCGCCGAGGCCGAACAGCCAGAGCTGCGGGAAGGATTCCGAAAGGCTGGTCTTGGCGAAATTGACCAGCAGCGCGCCCCACACCGCGCCGAAGATCGACATCCGGCCGCCGACCGCGGTGTAGATCACCATCTCGATCGACGGCACGATGCCCACGAAGGACGGCGACATGAAGCCGACTTCGAGCGTGAACATGGCGCCACCGATCGCAGCGAACACCGCCGCGGCACAGAACGCGAAGATCTTGAAGTTGGCGACGCTGTACCCGGAGAAGCGCACGCGATCCTCCTGCTCTCTCATCGCCACCAGGATGCGCCCGAGTTTTGTCAGCCGGATGAATTGCGCGGCGACGATGCATCCGAACAGCAGCACAACCTCGACGAAATACAGAATGAACTTGGCGTGATCGGTGCGGATGTCCCAGCCGTGCAGTGTGCGCAGATCCGTGATGCCGTTGATGCCGCCGGTGTAACCCTGCTGCCCCACGATCAGAATGGTGAGGATCGCGGCGATCGCCTGCGTGATGATCGCAAAGTACACGCCGCCGACCCGGCGCTTGAACATCGCGGCGCCGATGATCAGCGCGAAGAACGCGGGAACCAGTAGGATCGCCAGCAGCGTCACTGGGAAGCTGTGGAACGGCTTCCAGAACAAAGGCACCGACGTGAGCTGGTTCCAGTCCATGAAGTCGGGGATGCCCGGCGTCGACTGGATCTTGGTGTTCGCAACCGAGGACGCCTCGAGCTTGAGGTACATCGCCATGCAGTAGCCACCGAGGCCGAAGAACACGCCCTGCCCCAGGCTCAGGATGCCGCCATAACCCCAGCACAGCACAAGGCCGATCCCGACAAAGGCGTAGGTCAGGTATTTGGCGACCAGGTTGAGGCGGAAGATATCCAGCGACAGCGGCAGGATGAGTAGCAGCAGCACCGCGAGCGCAAGGAAGCCGAGCAGTTCGGAGCGATTGAAAAAGCGCGAGTTGATGACCATGACCTGCCTGCTCGTTCTTATTTGCGGACCTTGAGCGCGAAGAGCCCCTGCGGACGCACCATCAGGATCCCGACGATCGTCAGCAGCGTGATCACCTTGGCCATCGATCCCGACAGGAAGAATTCCAGCGTCGACTGGGTCTGCGAGATCGAGAAGGCGGAGGCGATGGTGCCGAACAGCGAAGCGGCGCCGCCGAACACCACGACCAGGAAGGTGTCGACGATGTAGAGCTGGCCGGCGGTCGGCCCGGTCGAGCCGATCATCGTGAAGGCCGAGCCCGCAATGCCAGCAATGCCGCAACCCAGCCCAAAGGTGTAGCGATCGACCTTCTCGGTGTTGATGCCGACGGCCCCCGCCATCACGCGGTTCTGCACCACGGCGCGCACCTGCTTGCCCCAGCTCGACCAGAACAGGATGTAGAAGACAACGATCGTGATCAGGATGGTCAGCGCCATCACGAACATGCCGTTGATCGGGATCTGGATCGCGTCGGTCGCCTGCCAGGAGCCCATCATCCACTCCGGCAGCTCGACGCCGACCTCGCGCGCGCCGAAGATCGAGCGATACGCCTGCTGCAGGATCAGGCTGAGGCCCCAGGTCGCCAGCAGCGTGTCGAGCGGCCGCTTGTAGAGATGACGGATCAGCGCCCACTCGACCAGCATGCCGAGCGCGCCGGCGGCGATGAAGGCCAGGATCATCGCGATGAAGAAGTAACCGGGGAACAGCGAGGGCGCGACGTGCTGCACGGCGTTCGATGTCATCCAGGTGACGTAGGCACCCAGAATCATGAACTCGCCATGCGCCATGTTGATGACGCCCATCTGGCCGAAGATGATGGCAAGCCCCAGCGCCATCAGTACATAGACGGAGAACAGGATGAGCCCGGCAAATCCCTGCATTGCAAGGATGGCGCCGAGATCGCTGATCGAATAGTCGCCGAACATCTATCGTCCTCCAATCCAGGGCATGCGCCGCGACAAAGCGGCGCCCGATCGGCGGCGTGGGCGGTGACGTCCACGCCGCGATGAGTTGAGAGAGGTTGCGCGCTAGGCGCCAAATCTCACTGGTAGCCCTTCGGGAACGGATCCGGCTCGACCAGATCTGCGGTCTCGTAGATCAGCTCATACTGGCCATCGGCCTTGGCGCGTCCGACGCGGGTCTTCGACCAGAGGTGATGGTTCTCGTGGATCCGGACATAGCCTTCCGGCGCGCCCTTGAACTCGACGCCGGGGGAAGCCGCCGCGATCTTGTCGATGTCGAAGGAGCCGGCCTTCTCCACCGTCAACTTCCACAGCCACGGGCCGAGATAGGCAGCCTGGGTGACGTCTCCGATCACGGTCTTCTCGCCCCACATCTTCTTGAACGCGGGTACGAAGGCCTTGTTGTTCGGGTTGTCGAGCGACTGGAAGTACTTCATGCAGGCATAGGCGCCCGCGATGTTCTCGCCGCCGATGCCGTCGATCTCGTCCTCGGTCACCGAGATCGTCAGTAGTGTCTGCTTGGACAGGTCGATGCCGGCCGCCTTGAGCTGCTTGTAGAACGCGACGTTCGAGCCGCCGACGATGATCGCGTAGATCACGTCGGGCTTGGTCAGCTTGATCTTGTTGATGACCGAGTTGAACTGGGTCGAGCCGAGCGGGAAGTATTCCTCGCCGACCACCTTGCAACCCTGCAGATGGTTCTCGATGTGCTTGCGCGCGATCTTGTTCGAGGTGCGCGGCCAGATGTAATCCGAGCCGAGCAGGTAGAAGCTCTTGGCGCCCTTGGTCTTGTTGACCCAGTCGAGGCCGGCGATGATCTGCTGGGTTGCTTCCTGACCGGTGTAGATCACGTTCTTGGACTGCTCGAGACCTTCATAGAAGGTCGGGTAGTACAGCATGCCGTTGTACTGCTCGAACACCGGCAGCACCGCCTTGCGCGAGGCCGAGGTCCAGCAGCCCATCACGGCCGCGCATTTGTCGTTGACCAAGAGCTTCTTGGCCTTTTCCGCGAAGGTAGGCCAGTCGCTCGCGCCGTCTTCCTGGATGAACTTGATCTTGCGGCCGAGCACGCCGCCGGCGGCGTTGATCTGCTCGATCGCGAGCTTCTCGGCCTCGACCGATCCGGTCTCGGAAATCGCCATGGTGCCGGTCACCGAATGCAGGATGCCGACCGTGACTTCGCTATCGGTGACTGCAAGACCGGTGGTGTTGACCGCAGAGGTTGCAGGAACGTCGGCAAAAGCGGGACGGCCCAGCATCGAAACGGCCGGCAATGCGGCCATTCCCATCAAGAGCTTGCGCCGGAGCGGAGACTTCAGGCCTGGTTTGGTTTCGTCTGACATGAGCACCCCATCTGGTTCGAGAACGCTTATTGATCGGGCGAGGATTGCTCACTTTTGTGCAGCGCACTGATACGTGAGATCGCGTATACTGCACCGCAAAATAGCGACGTAGGTTTTTGGTACGGGATTTGCCCGCGATCAAAGCATCGTGGACCAGGAGTTCAAACGAAGTGGCAGGGCGGCAGCGGATAGACCGCGTCAGGCGCCAGTACAATCAATGGGTCGCCAACCAGACGCTGGAAGACTACGCGCTGCGCTTCACCGCCAAGAGCGCGCGGCGCTGGTCCGCCGCCCGCGTGGCCAACACGGCCCTCGGCGCGATCTCCTTCCTCGCACTGGAGGCGATCGGCGGCACCATCACGCTGAACTATGGCGCGATGAACGCCTCCGCCGCGATCCTGGTCGTCAGCGTCATCATCTTCCTCTGCGGACTGCCGATCGCCTACCATGCCGCGAAAAGCGGCATCGACATCGACCTGCTGACCCGCGGCGCCGGCTTCGGCTATATCGGCTCGACCATCACCTCGCTGATCTACGCCTCCTTCACCTTCATCTTCTTCGCGATCGAGGCGGTGATCCTGGCCAGCGCGCTGGACATGTGCTTCGGCATCCCACGGCCGATCGGCTATTTGATCAGCGCGGTCGTGATCATTCCGCTCGTCGTGTACGGCATCACGCTGATCAGCCGCTTCCAGCTCTGGACCCAGCCGCTGTGGGTCATTCTCCACATCATGCCGTTCGCCGCGATCGCCTGGGCTAACCCGCATTCGTTCACCGAGTGGCGCAAGTTCGCCGGCGAGCACGGCGATCCCGCAGGGAATCTCGACCTGCTGCTGTTCGGCACGGCGGCCTCCGTCGTGTTCGCGCTGGTGGCGCAGATCGGCGAGCAGGTCGACTTCCTGCGCTTCCTGCCGCGGGACCGGCGTACCTCACGCAAGGCCTGGTGGATCGCACTGCTCTCTGCCGGTCCCGGCTGGATCGTGCTCGGCGCGCTCAAACTGCTGGCCGGTTCGTTCCTGGCCTTCTTCGCGCTCAGCCACGGCGTCTCGGCCGAGCACGCAGCCGAGCCGGCGAATATGTATCTCGAAGCCTTCCGCTACGTGCTGTCGCAGCCGGATCTCGCGATGGCGCTGACCGGCACCTTCGTGATCCTGTCGCAGGTCAAGATCAACGTCACCAACGCCTATGCCGGCTCGATCGCCTGGTCGAATTTCTTCTCCCGCCTCACCCATTCGCATCCCGGCCGCGTGGTGTGGCTGGTGTTCAATGTCGTGGTTGCGCTGCTATTGATGGAGATCGGCGTCTACAAGGCACTGGAGCAGACGCTCGCGCTCTACTCCAACGTCGCGATCGCCTGGGTCGGCGCGCTGGTGGCCGATCTCGTCATCAACAAGCCGCTTGGCTTGCGGCCGCAGCACATCGAGTTCAAGCGCGCCCATCTCTGCGACATCAATCCGGTCGGCGTCGGCGCGATGACGATTGCGACCGTGGTCTCGATCAGCGCGTTCTACGGCCTGTTCGGCCCGACCGCGAAGGCGCTATCAGCCTTCGTGGCGCTCGCCGTCGCCTTCATCACGGCTCCCTTGATTGCATGGGCGACCGACGGCAAATACTACATTGCGCGCAAGCCGAAGCGGAGCTGGCAGAACATCGAATCGATCCAGTGCTGTATCTGCGAGCATGCGTTCGAGCCCGAAGACATGGCCGCCTGCCCTGCCTATGCCGGCCCGATCTGCTCCCTGTGCTGCTCGCTCGACGCGCGCTGCCACGACCTCTGCAAGCCGCATGGGCGGATCGGCGCGCAGGTCGCGGAAGCGCTGGGCAAGGTGATGCCGCAGCCGATCTACGCCCGGATCAACTCGCAGCTTGGACATTACCTCGGCGTGTTCGCGGTTTCGGCCGGCCTCGTGGCGCTGGTGCTCGGGCTGATCTACCTGCAGACCACCGCGGCCGTGCATGCCAACGAGTTGCTGGCCGACGTACTGTGGAAAGTGTTCTTTGCGCTGACCCTGATCATCGGCGTCGTCGCCTGGCTGTTCGTGCTGGCGCAACAGAGCCGGCGCGCCGCGGAAGAAGAGACACGCCGGCAGACCACCTTGCTGATCCAGGAAATCGATGCCCACAAACGCACCGATGCTGAGCTGCAGCGCGCCAAGGAAGTCGCCGAGTCGGCCAATCTCGCCAAGAGCCGCTACGTCGTCGGCCTCAGCCACGAGCTTCGCTCGCCGCTCAACGCGATCTCCGGCTACGCGCAACTGCTGGAGCAGGACGATAGCCTTCACGTGCGGCCACGCGGGCAAGTGCGCGTGGTCCGCCGCAGCGCCGATCATCTGTCGGGCTTGATCGACGGCATTCTTGATATCTCCAAGATCGAAGCCGGCCGGCTCTATCTGTCGCGCGACGAGGTCCGGCTGAACGATTTCCTCGAGCAGCTGGTCGGCATGTTCCGCCTGCAAGCCGCCGCCAAGGGCATCGACTTCGTGTTCAGGCGGCCGACTGTGCTGCCGCTCGTGGTCTATGCCGACGAGAAGCGGCTGCGACAGATCCTGATCAACCTGCTGTCGAATGCGATCAAGTTCACCCAACACGGCGCGGTGCAATTCGTGGTGCACTACCGCAGCCCCGTCGCCGAGTTCGAGGTGATCGATACCGGGCCGGGCATCCAGCCCGACGATCTCGAACGGATCTTCGCGCCCTTCGAACGCGGCGCGCTCGGCGTCACCCAGCCGCAGACCGGCACCGGGCTTGGGCTGACCATCAGCCGCCTGCTCGCGGGCGTGATGGGCGGCGACATCAAGGTGTTGAGCACGGTCGGCACCGGCAGCACGTTCCGCGTCAAGCTGCTGCTGTCCGAGGTCACCAATCCGCGCCGCGATGCGCCGGTCGACGCTCCCGTGTACGGCTATCACGGGCCGCGCAAGACCATCCTGATCACCGACGACGACCCGACCCACCGCGACCTCCTCCGCGAGATCCTGGCGCCGCTCGGCTTCATCCTGCTCAGCGCGCCGGACGGACCCGGCTGCTTGGCCCTAGCCCAGCATTGCCGGCCCGACATGTTCCTGCTCGATATCTCGATGGCGGGCATGGACGGCTGGACCGTCGCCGAAACCTTGCGCTCCGAAGGCCATCACCAGGCGCGAATCCTGATGATCTCGGCCAGTGCGCTGGAGGCCCATGGTGCGCCGCTGGCGCAACCATTCCACGACGGCTATCTGATGAAGCCGATCGACATCCCGCGGCTGCTGGAGACCATCCGCCAACTGCTCAAGATCGAGTGGCAGTATGAGGCCGAGCAGGTTCCGAGCCCGCAATGGAAGCCCGACACTGGTTCGCGCCCGCCGGTGAAGTATGTCGAAGAGCTGATCAGCCTCGGCCAGCTCGGCTATATCAGGGCGATCCAACTCAAGCTCGACGAGATCGGCAACGAACATCCCGAACATGCCGATTTCGTCGGCCAGATGCGCACGCTGATCGACCGGTTCGATCTCGATCAATATATGGCGACGTTGAAGACATTGCACAGCTATGACCATTGAACAAAGAAAGCGCGACGTTGCGCTCGTCGTCGACGACTCTCCCGAGACGTTGCGCCTGCTGACCGACGCGCTCGACGGCGCCGGGATGACCGTGATGGTCGCGCTCGACGGGGCGTCGGCGATGCGCATCGTCGACCAGATCACCCCCGATATCGTGCTGCTCGATGCCGTGATGCCCGGCATGGACGGCTTCGAGACCTGCCGGCGGCTGAAGCGCGACGCCGGGCTCGACGGCGTGCCGATCATCTTCATGACCGGGCTTGCCGAAACCGAGCACATCGTGCGCGGGCTGGAAGCCGGCGGCGTCGACTATGTCACCAAGCCGATCGTTGTCGAGGAGATGCTGGCGCGGATCCGGGTCCATCTCGCCAATGCGCGGATGACACAGAGCGCCCGGGCAGCGCTCGACGTTTCCGGCCGCTACCTGCTCGCGGTCAACAGCGCCGGTTCGCTGCTGTGGGCGACGCCGCAGGCACAGCGGCTGCTGTCCGATACGCTCGCCGACGCCGCCGACAATTTCGTGCTGCCGGAGCCAATGCCGCATTGGCTTGAACAGGCCCAGAAGGGTGTGGCGGGAAAAAAGACCGCGACCGTGGCGTCATTCCCCGGCAACGAGCAGCTTCGCCTGCAGTTCATGGGAAAGCTCGGTCCCAACGAGTTCCTGCTGCGGCTCGCCAAGGACACCAGCGGCGACATGCCGGCCGAGTTCTCCAGCGAGCTCGGCTTGACCACCCGCGAGGGCGAGGTGCTGTCCTGGCTCTCCAAGGGCAAGACCAACCGCGACATCGCGCAGATCCTGGGCCTCAGCCCGCGCACCGTCGACAAGCACCTCGAGCAGATCTATGCCAAGCTAGGCGTCGAGAACCGCACCGCCGCGGCCGCGATCGCGGTCAACGCCAGGCATCGCAAGTCCTGATCTGACGCCGGAGCCGCCGCACTCTCCGGTTCGCACGCTGGAAACTGCGCGCAGCGCAGGGACACTCTACGCATCCGCAGTCGGCGAACTCCCGCTTCGATCAGCGGATGCAGCAGGTTCAAGCGACAAGTCCGATTCCGGCTGCGCTTTTCGCCACTGCGCCGGCGTTACACCCATATGACTCTTGAAGGCGCGCTGAAAGGCGGCCTCGGACTGGTAGCCGACCATCTCCGCAACGGCACCGGTCGAAAGCGATGATTTCCTCAACTCGTTTGCCGCAAGCGTCATCCTGATATCGGTGAGCAGGTCGCTGGGCGATCGCCCAAGCTTGTCCTGGAACTGCCGCGCCAGCGTGGCGCGCGACATGTTGCAGAGACGTGCGAGATCCGGCAGGGACCAGGTACGCTCGGGCGCGTTGAACATGGCGGCCACCGCCGACGCGAGCCGGGGATCGCCGACCAGAGCGAGCAGCCCCTGTGACGTTGCATCGGTCTCGCTCGCAAGCCGCAGCACAAGCGCGAACATTGCGGTGGACAGCGCGTTCAGCATGGCGTGGCCGCCGAGTTGATCGTCGGCCGTTTCGCTGCGCATCAGGGACACGAGTCCGGCGAGCTGCGCAGCCGTCCCCTTTGCCGTCCGCGTGCCGGCATGCACGACAAGACGCGGCGGAAGATAGTTGCGCAACAGGCGGTCGTGCGGAGGTGCGATCGCGAAATGCCCGCACAACAGGTCAAGCCGGTCATCCGACCCGAGGTTTTCGCTGATCGTGAAATTCTGCGCCGCCCGGTTGCGCGCCGGCAGCGGTGTCGCCCCACTGCCGTCGTGCATCACGTGTCGCGGGTTGCCCGGCAGCAAAAGAATGTCGCCGGTCTTCAGCAGCAGCGGCCGTCCACCGGCGGGATCGTCCAGGATCGCCGAGCCGGCAAGCACCGCATGATAGGGGATCTCGTTGGTCGCGCCCGGGCCCTGCTCGATGCGCCAGGGGACGCTGTAACTGCAGCGAATATCGAGCCGCCCGCGCACCGGCATCATCTCGAATAGCCGGCTGAGCCAATCCATGGCCAATCCCCCCAAGGCAGTTCATGAGACGATTGAGCATATAATCGAGCAATATGAACATTCAATGTCTCAAATCCGAATCCTATTGTCGGTCCGTACTCGTTCACCACCCCAAACACGGAGTTGCACCATGTCTCGCCTCTCAGTCCCCAATCTCGAAACCGATACCGGCCCGTCGGGCCAGATCTACGCCCAGATCAAGAAGGCGGCAGGCAGCGTCCCGAACGCCTATGCGGCAATCGCCGCCCACGGGCCGGCCGCGCTCAAGTCGATCCTGGCCGCCGATGCCGTGCTCGCCGGCGGCAGCCTGTCGAAGCGCGATCGGGAGATCATCAAGCTCGTGATCAGCGCCGCCGGTGGCTGCGATTACTGTGTCGCCGCGCATTCGCATCTCGGCAGGCTCGCCGGCGTGAACGCCGACGCATTGAAGCAGATCCGCGATGGAGCGCCGACCGGCGATGCCAGGCAAGACACGCTGATCGGTTTCGTCCGCAAGCTTGCGCAGTCGAGCGGCACCGTCAGCGACGCGGATTTCGCCGCGATCAAGGCCGCCGGCTACAGCGACGCGCAACTGGTCGAGATCAGCCTCGCGTTTGCGACCATCATCTTCACCAACGTCTTCAACCGCATCAACGACACCGACATCGACTTCCCCGCAGTCGCGTGACGCGACGGGGGCCGGATGTGGCTCGCCTGACTAGCCAATAGACGATCTCGGCTGATCGCGATTGATCGCCGGTGTGACCTCGCGCGCACCGGCGATCGCCCGCTGCCGAGGGATTGAGCAGACGCAGCATCGCCCGAACACCGCGACATGGCAGCCATTATTGTCGCGCACGTCCGACCGTCTGTGACCCTCTAAGGCCGTTTCATAACCCATTGCCGGATTTGCGGAATGCGTTGAAATTAGCCACCCGTTCGGCGCGATCGGCTACGCCACTTCCCGCTCGACGATGACGCCTCGCTTATTCCCATGCAGGAATGCTCCGTCGTCCTCCGGACACGAACATAGTTCCGCCGCGCGGTCTGCGCTAAGAAGGACCGCCGGTGTTGTTCTGGGGTGAATTGATGAAGAAGGACGACGTCACGTGTCCGCGCTGCGGGGCTGGATTCCGGCGCCTTGAGCTGGCATCCGGATCAGCAAGCAAGGGCGAGTATCGCTGCCCGGTCTGCGAGACAACGCTGGAGCAGTTCGACGGTGACAAGCTCGTCGCCTATCGCCTCACCATCCAGCCTTCCATTCGCGGATTGAAGACCTGAGAGTCACGACGCATCGCGTGCCGACGCGATCCGCGATCACGCTCGCTTCAGGACATAGCAATCCATGATCCAGCCGTGCTGCGTGCGCGCCTCCTGCCGCGCGGCGACGATTCGCGGACCTGTCTCCGCAAGATTCCCCGCCATGATGATCTGATCGGGCATGCCGAGATAGGCGCCCCACCATATTTTCAGGCCCTCAGGATCCAGCGTCTGGAATGCCGCACCGCCGTCGAGCATCACGACGATGGTGTCGACCCCGGACGGCCAGCCGCCCTCGCGCAGCCGCCGGCCGGTCGTGACCAGGAACGGCTCGCCGATCTCGTTGAGCGGCAGCGCATGCGCCGCGCACAGCGCCTGGATCGAGGTGACGCCCGGGATCATTTCGATCGACGGCCGCGGGTCGAGCCGCTGTGCAATCCGCAGGCTGGAGTCGTAGAGCGAGGGATCGCCCCAGATCAGCAGCGCGACGCGCCCCTCGCCGCCGAGATGACGGGTGATTTCCTGCGACCAGATTGCGGCGATCGCATCATGCCAATCGTCGACGCCCTTGCGGTAGTCCTCCTCACCGGCGTCGCGCACGGGCAGGTCGAACTCGGCAATGCGCGTGCGGTCGTTGCTCAGCGCTTGCGCGCAAATCGCTCGCCGCAATTCGGCGAGGTCCGACTTCGCGGTGCCCTTGCGCGGGATCAGGATCAGATCGGCGTCATTGATCGCCGCGATCGCAGCAAGGGTGAGCTGCCGGGGATCACCACAACCGATACCGATCAGGGAAAGCGTCAACATCGCCGCATCACCTTTGATCCGGCGCCAGCGCACCGAACAGAATAATGGCAGCCGCCGTCGCAGCGCCGGCATGCGTGAGCTGTTCGGCCAGCTCCGCAATCGTGGTGCGGACAAGCCGTTCGTCGACATGGCCGAGGGACTCCGCCAGCAGTGCCGGCGTCTCGGGAGCGAGGCCATTCGCGATCAGCCTTGCGGCCAGCGCCGGAAACGTCCGCCGCCCCATATAGACGACCGTGGTCGCTTCCGGATCGGCCAGCGCCGCCCAATTCAGGTCCGCGGGCAACCCGCCGGTGACATCGGCGCCGGTCACGAACTGGACCCGGCGCGACGTCAGCCGTCGCGTCAGCGGAATGCCGGCCTGCGCGGCGGCAACGGAAGCCGAGGTCACGCCAGGAATGATCTCGTAGCCGATGCCGGCCGCGCGCAGTGCCTCGATCTCCTCCTCGAGCCGTCCGAAAATGCCGGCATCGCCGGATTTCAGCCGCACCACCCGCACGCCGGTCGCCGCATAGTCGACCAGCAGCCGGCTGACATGATGCTGTCGGGCCGACAGCCGGCCAGCGCGCTTGCCGACCGCGACAAGGTTGGCGCCGGCGTGCGCGAGATCGAGGATCGCGCCCGAGGCAAGATCGTCATAGAGCACCACGTCGGCCTCGCGCAGCCGAGCGGCTCCCTTCATGGTCAGGAGCTCGGGATCGCCGGGACCGGCCGAGACGAAGGAGACTATTCCGCTCACCGGTCCCCCGCAATCAGATGGAAGAATGTACCCGTTGCATTGCCACGCCGCGATCCGGTCTCCGCAACGATCGCGCCGGTCGCATCGCGCACTACAGCCAGCGGCGTGTCCGGCTGCGCGACGATCGTCGAATAGTGAAATTCGTGACCGCGCAGCCGTGCCCCGAAACCGTGTCCGGGCATCGGTGCCGCAAGCTCGGCGAGCCGGTAGCCCAAATGCATCCGGCGCTTGGCGTAGCTCGTCTCGAGGCCGAGCAATCCTGCCATCGCATGGCGCACACCGTCTGCATCGGTGAGCGCTGAGCCCAACACCATGTAGCCCCCGCACTCGCCATGTACCGGCTTCGTCTCGGCAAAGGCACGCAGCCCTCCGAGGAATCGCCTGTTGGCGGCAAGCCGGCCGGCATGCAGTTCGGGATAGCCACCGGGCAGCCAGCACACATCGGCGTCCGCATCGGGGCCCTCGTCGGCGAGGGGCGAGAACGTCACGATGTCAGCGCCGGCGGCGCGCCAGGCTTCCAGCATGTGCGGGTAAACGAAGGAGAATGCGGCGTCGCGCGCCAGTGCAATGCGCTGGCCGGGCGGTGTGATGTCCAAGCTGAGCGCGGCCGATTGCGGCGACCAGACCCGCGCCGATCGCATCACAGCGTCCAGATCGACATGCTCGACGACGAAGCGTGCGGCTTCGTCGATCAGACCGTCGATCTGAGCCTGCTCTTCGGCCTGCACCAGGCCGAGATGGCGCTTCGGAAGTGCGATCTCGGCGTGCCGGGGCAGCGCGCCCAGCACCGGAATGCCCGCGCCTTCCATGGCACTGCGCACCAAGGCTTCATGCCGCGCACTGGCGACACGGTTGAGAACAACGCCTGCCAGCCGCACGCCGGCGCGGAAATCGCGCAGTCCCGCGGCGATCGCCGCCGCCGTCTGTGCTTGGCCGGAGGGGTCGATCACCAGCAGCACCGGCCATCCCATCATCTCGGCAATGTCGGCGGTGGCGCCGGTGCCGGAGACGCCTGGCGCGGCGACACCGTCGAACAATCCCATCGAGCCCTCGGCCAGCACGAGATCCGCATCCGCGCCGCGGCTTGCCAGATGTGCGATCGCTTCGCGCGCCATCGCCCAGCTATCGATATTGACGGAGGCGCGACCCGTTGCGACCGCATGAAAGGCGGGATCGATGTAATCAGGCCCGCTCTTGAGGCATTGCACCTTCAGCCCGCGGTTGCGATAGGCGCGCGCCAGCGCCAGCGTCAGCGTCGTCTTGCCGACGCCGGATGCTGGTGCCGAGATCACAAGCCCCGCGGTCATTGCGATGATCCCGGCGATGGTTCCGGAAAGCGCGGCTCCGCCCCCACCGGCCGGTAGCGGCGGTCATAGTCGGCCGCATAGAGACGGCTTTCGGCGAATTCACCGGCGCCGAGCGTCTTGCCGACCAGGATCAGCGCAGTGCGTTCGAGCTCGGGTCCAATGGCGGCATCGAGCGTCGCAAGCGTGGCGCGCACGATGCGCTGGTCCGGCCAGCTCGCGCGCCAGACGATCGCGACCGGACAGTTTACGCCATAATGCGGCGTCAACTCGGCGATGACCTTGTCGAGCAGATGGATCGAGAGATGGATCGCGAGCACCGCGCCGGTCGCGGCAAACGCGGCGAGCGTCTCGCCATCGGGCATCGCGCTCGCCCTGCCCGGCGTGCGTGTCAGCACCACCGATTGCGCAAGGCCGGGCAGCGTCAGCTCGGACTCCAGCGCCGCCGCAGCCGCCGAGAAGGCCGGCACGCCAGGCGTCACCGAATACGGAATATTCAACGCGCGCAACCGGCGCAGCTGTTCGCCCATCGCCGACCAGATCGAGAGGTCGCCCGAATGCAGCCGCGCGACATCCTTGCCCTCGGCATGCGCCGCGGCGATCTCGGCGATGATCTCGTCGAGCGAGAGCGGCGCCGTGTTGACGATGCGCGCATCCTTCGGGCAATGCGCCAGAACGCCTGACGGCACCAGCGACCCCGCATAGAGACAAACCGGGCAAGAGGCGATCAGATCGCGGCCGCGCAGGGTCAGGAGGTCGGCGGCGCCGGGCCCTGCGCCGATGAAATGCACCGTCATTCGCCATCTCCTTCCGCGATCGCCGCGGTGGCCATCCGATCCTGCGACGTCGCCCTGACCGAGATCAGGCGCGCACCGCGCCCTGCTGCCGCGACTGCGGCGGCTTCAGCGACGGAGCCCGTTCCGAACCTGGCCTTGATAAGCTCGGATTGCGTCGCGGTCTTTATCTCAGCCAACGTCGCGACGGGGATGCCGCGGATCGGCAACCCCAATTCCCGTGCCAGCACTTTCAACGCTACCGCATCGGCCTTGTCACTCACCGTTGCAACCGCCGCAAGCCCTTCGGAGCCGCCGGCGGCGTCGAGTGCTTCGCGCAAGGATGCGACGCTGGCTTTGCCCCGGAATCCCAAGCCCGCGACCTTCATCTGATGGCGCTCCATTGCACGACCGGCCGCGCGGCCTTCCAGGAGCGATACCGGCCCAGTGGCTCGGCCTGCGCAATCTCGAGGCGCATCAGTTCGCCGCCATGGCGCTGGTGCAGATCGGAAAGCAGCGCCTCGGTTTCGAGCGTCACCGCATGCGCAACCAGCCGCGTTCCCGGCGCGATGCGCGGCCAGATCGCATCGAACATATCAGCATCGAGGCCGCCACCGATGAACAAGGCATCCGGCGCCGCGAGGTCCGATAAGGCCCCGGGCGCCTCGCCTTCGATGATGGTCATCCGATGCGTCACGCCGAAGCTCGCAGCATTGCTGCGAATATTGGCGGCGCGTTCGGCGCGTGCCTCGACCGCGATCGCCGTCCCGCCGCAGAGCACCCATTCGATCGAGATCGAGCCCGAGCCCGAGCCGACATCCCACAGCCGCTCGCCGGGCCGTGGCGCAAGCGCCGACAGCGCAAGTGCGCGGACCGGGCGCTTGGTCAGTTGCCCGTCATGCACGAAGAGCGCGTCCGGGAGACCCGTGCTGCGCGCGATCCCCCGCGCTCCCCGCGCCTCCAACGCCACCGCGACCAAGCTGCCGTGGGAATCGCCTGCATAATTGTCGGCGCGATGCTGCGTAATGGATTCACGCGGTCCGCCGAGCGCCGAAAGCGTCCACATCGCTGACGCCCCCCAGCCACGCTCAGTGAGCCAGCGCGAGAGATCGGACGCCGCCTTGCCGTCGCGAACCAGGCAGATGATCCGTGCATCGCGCACGAGGTGCGGTAACAGCCGCTCGAACGGTGCAGCATGAAGGCCGAGACAGATGACATTCTCGAGCCGCCAGCCCAATCGCGCCGCAGCCAGCGAGAACGTCGATGGCGCGGAGTACGCGATCCACTCGCCCGCCTGCAACTTTTCGACGAGACTTCCGCCGGCGCCGTGCCAGAACGGATCGCCCGAGGCGAGCACCACCGTCGGACGACCGCGGCATTCAAGCACGATCTCCGCATCGAACGGCACCGGCCAGGCACGGCCTCGCCCGGTAATGCCGGCCAGCGCGAGATGCCGCTCGCCACCGAAAACCACCTCCGCCTCACCAAGCGCCTTTCGGCTTGCATCGGATAGCCCGGCAAGGCCATCTTCGCCGATACCGATGATGGTCAACCAGGGATTACCCATGACGCGCGCCCTGATCCTGGGCGGAACGGCCGACGCCAATTTGCTTGCCGATGCGATCGCCCGCGCCGGCATCGACGCGGTCTATTCCTATGGCGGCCGCACCGCGGCTCCTGCCGAACAGCCTCTGCCGACCCGGATCGGCGGCTTCGGCGGCGTCAGCGGGCTTGCCGCCTATCTGCGCAGTGAAGCCATCACGCATGTGATCGACGCGACGCACCCCTTCGCGGCAGAGATGAGCCGGAACGCGATCACCGCCTGCGCGCAAACCGCAACGCCATTGCTCGCGCTCGAGCGCGCGCCTTGGGACAAGATTTCCGGCGATCGCTGGATCGAGGTCGCGGACGTCGTAGCCGCGGTCGCGGCCTTGCCGGACAGCCGCGCCAGCGTATTCCTCGCGATTGGCCGCCAGCACATCGCGCCCTTCGGTGTTCGGCCGCAGCATGCCTATACGCTGCGTTTCGTCGACCCGCCCGAGCAAGCGCTGCCTTTGCCCGGTGCCAACGTCATTGCCTCGCGCGGTCCATTCACGCTCGAGGGCGAGCTCGAGATGATGCGCGCGCGTCGCATCGCGTGGATCGTCGCCCGCAACTCCGGCGGAACCGGCGCGCGCGCCAAGATCGATGCCGCCCGCGCGCTCGGCCTTCCCGTCATCATGATCACGCGGCCGCATCTGCCCGACAGGCCGCGGGTGGAAAGCGTGAGCAAGGTGATGGAGTGGCTCGGTCATCGGACCTGCCTCGGCGCATAAACCCAGCGGCCGACCCGCCGCGTCGCCGAATTGCAGACGATCACGAGCGTTCGCATGTCGGCCATGTCAGGCCGCGCGTCGCGCAGTTCGACCGTCTCGATCCGTTGCTCGGGCGCGCTGACGGCGCGTGCGAAGATCACGATGCGCTCGCCGCAGCCCGCCTCTTTCAAAATTTCCAGCGTCCGCGCGAACCCTTCCGGCCGGCTGGCCGAGCGCGGATTGTACATCGCGATCGCGAAATCGGCCTCGGCGGCGAGCCGCAGCCGCTTCTCGATCAGCGGCCATGGCTTGAGATTGTCGGAAAGGTTGATCGCGCAAAAATCATGGCCGAGCGGCGCGCCGGCGCTCGCCGCCGCCGCCAGCATCGCCGTCACGCCGGGCAGAACCCGAATAGAGAGGTCTTGCCATTGCGGCGCGTCCTCCAACGCTTCGAACACGGCGGATGCCATCGCAAACACCCCGGGATCGCCCGAGGACACCACGACGACATGCCGCCCCTCGGCCGCCAGCCGCAGCGCCTCGCCGGCGCGCTGCAATTCCACGCGGTTGTCCGAGGGATGCAGCGTGAGCCCGTCGCGCGGCTGCACACGGGTCACATAGGGCGCATAGCCGACGATGTCAGTCGCCGTTGCGAGTGCAGCGGAGACCTCCGGCGTGATCAGCGCCTCGTCGCCCGGCCCCAGTCCCGCGATGGTCAGCGTGCCGGTCATGGCGTCGCCTCCCTGCGCCGCCCCAACCCATGCACCAGCACGATCGCAAAATACGGACAATCGGCCTCGCCGATCTCAGCGAGCCGGGCGACGCGCTGATCCGGCATGGTGCCGCGCTCGACCAGCCACGCATCGTCGAGACGGCCGGCGGAGGCGAGCGCGCGGCGGATCTTCGGAAGGTTGCGGCCGGTCTTCATCACGACGAGCGCGTCGGAGCTGCGCATCCGCTGCGCGAGCTCAGCCTCCGGCAGCGTGCCCATCAGCACGGTGGTCACGTCGTCAGCAAGCGCGATCGGCTGGCCGACCGCATTCCAGCAGCCGACCATGCCGGGAATGCCGGCAATCACCTCGATCTCGACGCGTCCCTGCAGGCGCGCATGCAGATGCATGAACGAGCCATAGAAATAGGGATCGCCCTCGCAGAGCACGACGACATCGACCTCGCGCGCGAGCCGCACCAGGCGCTCGGCCCATGCGTCATAGAAATCGGCGAGCAGCCGCGTGTAGTCCGGGCTGTCGAAAGCGATCTCCGTGGTGACGGGATATTCCATCGGATATTCGTTGACGCCGGCGGCGAGCATGCCGTCCACGATCCGCCGCGCCTGGCCGAGCTGCCCCTTCTTGCGAAAGTATGCGACGTGCTTCGCGGCGCGCACCATGCGGTCGGCGCGCACGCTCATCAGGTCCGGATCGCCAGGGCCAAGCCCGCAGCAGATGATGCGTCCCATCGCTATTCGCTCCGGCTTGCCAGCGCGTTGACGGCGGCAACCGTGATCGCCGAACCGCCGAGCCGGCCCTCAACCGTCAGCGCCGGCACGGGTGGCTCAGCCATCAATGCCGCCTTGGATTCGGCCGCGCCGACAAAACCGACCGGACAGCCGATGATCGCCGCCGGCCGCGGACAATCGGGATTCTCGAGCATGTTGAGCAGATGGAACAGCGCCGTCGGCGCATTACCGATCGCGACGATGGCGCCGGCCAAGTGCGGCCGCCACAGTTCGAGCGCTGCCGCCGAACGCGTGTTGTGCATCGATTGCGCAAGTTCGGGAACCTTGACATCACCGAGCGTGCAGATGACGGCGTTGCCGGCCGGCAGCCGTGCGCGCGTGATACCCTCCGACACCATGCGTGCGTCGCAGAGGATCGGCGCGCCCTCCTGCAAGGCCGCGCGTGCGCGCGCGGCCATGCCGGGCGTGAAACGGACATGCGCTTCCAGGCCCACCATCCCCGCGGCATGAATCATGCGCACAACCACCGGCTCCTCGTCGGGCGTGAAACGGGCAAGGTCGGCCTCCGACCGGATGGTGGCAAAGGACTGGCGATAGATCGCCGCACCATCAGTCTCATAGACGTGCGGCATCAATGGCCTCCCATTAGCACGGAGGGATTTGCGATAAGGTCCGAACGGGTCAGCCCTCGCACGACCGGCGCATCCCGCGTCGTGCCGCGACGGATCAGGTCAAAGCCCTCGCCTGACGCAACCAGGGTGACGTCAGCCGAACCGGAATGGGCACAGCCCTTGGCGCAGCCGGACACATGAAGCCGGGCATCAGCCGGGACAAACGATGCAAGCGCCGATGCCAATGCGCGCGTATCGGCATGCGCCTCACGACAGCGCGGCGCGCCGCTGCAAGCGATCACGCGGAGCGCCGGATCGTCGGCATCGGTGATGAGGCCCACGCCACGGGGCATCTCATGCATCCCCTCAACCAGCACCATCCGCCACGGCGTCACGCGGAGAGCCTGCCCGCACCCGGCGAGTTGGCTGAGCACCTGGTGCGTCATGTGCCCAAAGGCCACGCCGACCATCGCACCAGTCGGATAGAGGCCGGGCAAAGGGTCCGCCGATGGAGCCGCGGGCTCGGCGTCGCCGCGAAGCAATTCGGGAAGGCTCGCTCCATCAGCCAGATGTGCCGCCATCCGTCGCTTCTCACCCCTGGCTCCGCCGGAGGCGACGAACCATTCAGCCAGCGCGAGCGCGACCTGCACGGCCTCGCTCCGCGCGACGGAAAGCCCGAATTGTGCGCCATCCGGACGCACCAGCGGTCCTCCGTTACGATCGCGCTCGATCCTGATATCCGCCGACGCGCCAGCCAGGACGCGCTCGCTGCCGTCATCGATTGCGAAACCGAACTTGGTCGGAAGGTCGAGTGAGACACCTGCGAGCGCCCCCTCAAGCTCGGCCGTCAGCGAATGCGTATCGTCATCGACAGTCCAGAACGGCGTCACCAGAATGTTGCGCTGCGCCTCGGTATCCGAATCTGCGTCCAGCAAGCCGAGCTCGGCGAGCCCGTCGATCAGGGCCGGATAACCTTCGCTGACGCCGCGGATCTGGAGATTGGCGCGGCTGGTCAGATCGATCAGGCCGTTGCCGTATCGTGCAGCGAGGTCGGCGATCCCCGCTGCCTGCCTCGCCTCCAGCCGTCCGCCGCGCGGGCGGATGCGCACCACGAGGCCGTCGCCTGATTGCATCGGCCGCAGCGCGCCGGGACACCAGCCCTTGATCGCGATCGCGCTCATGAGGCCTCCTGCAGCGCGGCCGCAATCGAATTGCGCCGCGTCTGCCAGAGCGACGCGTCATGCAGCCGGGTGAAGCAGGCTTCGATCGCAGCCAGCGCCGCCGGATTCTCGCGCGCCATGAAGGCACGGACGTCGTCATTGCCGAGCGTCGCGTCGTAATAGAGGTCGAACAGATGCGGCGGCACCGCACCGGCGAGATGCGCGAACGCCGCCATGTGCTCCAGCGTCGCCGATATCTCGGCGGCGCCACGGAAGCCGTGCCGCATCATGCCCGCGATCCAGGCAGGATTGGCGGCGCGCGCCCGCACCACCCGCGAGATTTCCTCGGTCAACGAGCGGGCCTGCGGCTGATCCGGCCGTGTCGCATCGAGGTGATAGAGCGACGGGGCTTTTGCGCCGAGCCGCCGGGCCGCCGCGGCGATGCCGGCCTCATGCGCGGCATAGTCCGCCGCCAGCAGCAGATCAGTCTCCGGCAAGTCCTGGGTATGAACAAAACTGTCGGCAGCAGCGAGCCTTGCCTCGATGCCGGCGCGATCGAATCGGATCTCGCCGTCGGATGCGAGCGCCCAGGACGATGCCGACAGCCAGGCTTCGCCGGCCGCGTCGCGCGCCTCTTCTGTGAAGACGTCCGGGACAGACGCGATGCCGGCACCATAGTGCCCCGGACGAGGCCCAAACACACGCGAGATTCGCTGCCGGTAGGGATTCTCGTCCGCCTCATCACTGCGTTCGGACAGCGCCTCCGTCGCAGCTTCGAACAACTGGGCAAGACCGGTAAAGACGTCGCGGAACAGCCCCGACACGCGCAGCGTCACGTCGATGCGCGGCCGGCCGAGTTCCGCTGGCGCGATGATGTCGTAGCCCGACACCCGGCCCGACCCATGATCCCAGCGCGGCGCGATGCCGGCGAGATGCAAGGCCATCGCAAAATCCTCGCCGGCGGTCCGCATCGTCGACGATCCCCAGAGATCGACGACGAGCCCTTTCGGCCAGTCGCCGTGATCCTGCAAATGACGGCGCAGCAGCTCCTCGGCGAGCTTCACGCCTTGCGCATGCGCTGACGGCGTCGGCACCGCGCGCGGATCGACCGCAAACAGATTGCGTCCGGTCGGCAGCACGTCGCTGCGTCCGCGATAGGGCGAGCCCGACGGCCCCGGCGCAACACGCCGGCCGGCGAGTGCATCAAGCAGCGCGGCCTTCTCCGCCTCACCGCAAGCGCCCTGCCCGAACACATGCAGGCCGTCGCCGAACTGGCTTTCCTTGAGATCGCAGACGAAGCGATCGATCTGCGGAATGGCCTCGGCCGCCGAGACCGATGCGGCGAGACCGAGATCGTCCTCCAACCCGGCGATGCGCGCTTCTTCGCGGATCGCAGCAATCAGGCGCTGCCGCCGCGCTGGATCAAGACCGTCGGCGGTGGAGTACTCATCAAGCAAGCGCTCGAGACGACGCAAGCCCTCCGGCACCGCCGCCTGTGCCAGCGGCGGCGGCAGATGGCCGATCGTCACGGCACCGATCCGGCGCTTGGCCTGCGCCGCCTCGCCGGGGTCGTTGACGATGAAGGGATAGACAACGGGCAGATCGCCGATCAGTGCCTCGGGCCAACACGCCGATGACAGCGCAACCGACTTGCCGGGCAGCCATTCCAGCGTTCCATGCGCGCCCATGTGGACGACGGCATCGATGCCCCGCTGCCTGAGCCATAGATAGAACGCGACATAGGCATGGCGCGGCGTGCGCGAGAGATCGTGATAATCCGCATCGCGGTGACCGGCCTCGCCGCGCTCCGGCTGGACCGCGATGATCGATTGTCCGCACCGGATCGCGGCGAAATGAAATGCGCCGTCACGCCAGTCAGGATCATCCTCCGGCGCCCCCCATGAGCGCGCAAGCTCGTCCTGCAGCTGCTGCGGCAGGCCAGAGATCGCCGTGCGATAGTCGGCCAAGCTCCACGTCAACGTCCGGCGCAAGAGCACATCACCCAGCGACCTCACCGGCTCGAGATCAAAACCCGCAGTGGCGAGATCGGCCAGCAACGCCTCGACCGAAGCAAGCGCATCAAGGCCGACGGCATGCGCGATCTGATGTGGACGGCCCGGATAGTTCGAGAGCACGAGCCCAAGCTGTTTCTGGTGCGCGGGCTTGCCGGCAAGCCGATGCCAGGCCGTCACGCGCCCAACGACCGCCGCAACGCGCTCCGCATCCGGCCGATGCGCGAGATGCGCGAACTGCAGGTCGGGATCGCGCTCGCCCGGCGACTTGAAGCTTACGACGCCCGCGAACAGGCGGCCGTCGACCTCCGGCAGCACGACGTGCATCGCAAGATCGCCGGGTGAAAGACCGCGCAGTGACCCGGCCCAATCCTCGCGCTGCGCCGTCGACAAGGCGACCTGGAACACCGGGCACGATGCGGCATCGAACGGCGTCGTGCCATCGTCACCCACCCCTGAGAACGCAGTCACATTGACGATTGCAGCCGGAGCGCGTTGCGCGAACTGGTCGCGCAGCCAATCGGCAACGCCCGCCGCCTTCAGCGAAGTAACGAAGACGCCGTGGGCATCGAAACCCTTTTCGCGCAATGCATCGATCAATGCATCGACCGGCGCCGTGTCGCCGGCCGCCAGATAGGAACGGTAGAACGTCACGAGCACCCGCGGCCGGCCGTCCGGTGCGGGCATCGCCGTGACGGCACCGCGCCGCGAATCGTAGACGCCGATCTCGGGAAGATCGATCTCGCCGACGACGGGCCCGGCATAGAGTCCGGACGCCAGCGCCAGTTGCGCGATCACGGCCTGCGCGGCAACGGGCCCGCCCTTGTCGCACAGAACTTTCAGGCGACGCAGCGTCGAGACCGGCAAGGTCGAAAATTCATCCAGCCGCAGATCATCGCGGCCATCCGCCGGCAGCACGACCAGCGCGATGCCGCGCTCCTTCGCCAGCCGATGCACCGCGGCCAGCCCGTATGACCAATAGGGTTCGCCGCCGATCAGCCGAACCAGGATGCCGCGCGCGTGCGACAGCGTCCGCTCGATATAGGTATCGACCGACAGCGGATGGCGCAGTTCCGCGAGATTGGCGAGCCGCAGCGACGGCAACGCGGCGCGGCCGCGCCGCCAGCCGGCCGCGAACGCCGCGAGATCGCTGTCGGAGAACGACAACACCACGAGATCGGCCGGATCCTGGCCGAGGTCCCTGGGTGTCGCGGTCTCTTCAAGGCCGCGGCTCTCGCGGAATACGACGTGCATCAGACACCAAGCCGTGCCTTGATTGCGGCTTCATCGATATCGCCGTGTTCGCCGATCACGACGAGCTTCGACTGCCGCGGGCGACCGCCCCAGGGCATGTCGAACTGATGCCGCACCCGATCGCCGACGGATTGCACCAGCAACCGCATCGGCTTGCCTTCGACCGCGATGTAGCCCTTGGCGCGCAGCACGTTCTGCTCGCGCGCAAGTCCCTTGATCGAGGCGACCAGCGCATCGATATCAGCGATCTCCGGAAGATCGATCACCACGGAATTGAAGTCGTTGTGCTCGTGCTCGTCCTCACCGTCATGGTGCGACGGCCGCGACGCGAGGTCATCTTCCGCCGCCGCTTCAAGGCCGAGGATCACGCGGGCGTCGATGGCGCCGTCGACGACGGGCAGCATCGGCACCTCGCGCGGCATCTCGGCCGCGATCGCCGCCTTGGCCGCTTTGATCCCCTCGGCTCCGGCGAGATCGGCCTTGGTCAGCAGCACGATATCGGCGCAGGCGATCTGGTCCTCGAACACTTCCGACAGCGGCGTCTCGTGGTCGAGATTGTCGTCCGCGGCGCGTTGCGCATCGACCGCGGCCGGATCCGGCGCGAAGCGCCCGGCGGCAACCGCCTCCGCATCGGCCAGCGCGATCACGCCGTCGACCGTGATCCGCGAGCGGATCTCCGGCCAGTCGAACGCTTTCAGCAAGGGCTTCGGCAAAGCGAGACCGGATGTCTCGATCACGATGTGATCGGGCCGCACGGGGCGCGCCAGCAGTTGCTCCATTGCAGGGATGAAATCGTCGGCGACGGTGCAGCAGATGCAGCCGTTGGCGAGCTCAACGATGTTCTCGGTCGGGCAATTGGCATCGGCGCACGACTTCAGGATGTCGCCGTCGACACCCTCGCTGCCGAATTCGTTCACTAGCACCGCGAGCTTCTTGCCGTTGGCGTTGCGGATCAGATGCTGGATCAGCGTCGTCTTGCCGGACCCGAGAAAGCCGGTCACGACGGTGACAGGAATCTTGGCGAGCGTGGTCATTCGGCGGCCTCCGGCACGACGGGAAGAGGTGGAATTCGGGCAAGCGACTGCTTGCGGAAGATTTCAGGACGGCTGCGCCACGGCACGATGCCGTCCGGCGCCGCCGCATAGGCAGACGCGCCGGCGATCACATCCCTGGCATTGTCTGCCGACAGGCGACCATAGACATAGGACCACCGCCCCGGCGCGCTGAGTGCGACCGAGCAGCCCTGGCTGCAAGCCGACAGGCACTCGACGGGAACCAGATTGACGTCGTCGGGCACGCCGGCCTCAACGAGCGCGGCATGCAGGCGCGCACCGGGCGCGGTCTCACCTTCGGCCAGCGTCTGGCCGGCACGGCAGGTGATGCAGACATGAAGTGTAACGCTCATCGCCCTTCCTGGATTAACAACGGGAAGCGATGAGGCACACGAACCTGACGTGGACAGGCCCGTTCCCCGTCGCGGAACACCCCGTCCGCCGGTCTCAACTTTGCTGCGTTGGCAGGTCTCCCGGCTTGCGGAGCAGGATTTCTCCCTTGATGCCCACCTTCCCGACTCCTCGCGGAATCAGTGGCTTGGACATCTCTCCGGTCACGGTCGCGGGGGCGGCTGCACTTCAGGCTCCATTTGCGGAGCCCTATCGCATTCCCTCTTCGCCTGTCGTAGGACAGGAACCAACGCGGGCCCACCATTCGTCCAAGCCTCGCACTTGTCAAGCCGAAGGAACGTGATGATTTCAGATGGAAACGACGCTGAGGGCGGGACCGTCGGCACCGATTCTTCGCTGGATGCGCGCCATGCCGACAAGATGGCGAAAAAGAAGGCCGCCCGCGACAAGATCATGGCGACCAAGAGCGGTGAAAAGGGCCTGATCATCGTTCATACCGGCGCCGGCAAGGGAAAATCGTCCTCCGCCTTCGGCATGATCGTGCGCTGCGTGGCGCACGGCTTTCCCTGCGCCGTCGTGCAGTTCATCAAGGGTGCCTGGGATACCGGCGAGCGCCGCCTGCTCACCGGCCATTTCGGCGACCTCTGTCAATTCCACGCGATGGGTGAAGGTTTTACCTGGGAGACGCAGGACCGCGCCCGCGACATCGCAGCCGCCCAGGCTGGCTGGGAAAAGGCCAAGCAGCTGATCGCAGACCCGAGCTTGCGCATGGTGGTGCTCGACGAGATCAACATCGCGCTGCGCTACGATTATCTGGCGATCGCCGACGTGGTTGACTTCCTGACGACGTCGAAGCCGCCGATGACGCATGTCGTGCTCACCGGGCGCAACGCCAAGGAGGAATTGATCGAGATCGCCGATCTCGTCACCGAGATGACGCTGGTGAAGCATCCGTTCCGGTCCGGCATCAAGGCGCAGCCGGGCGTCGAGTTCTGACAGGCCGCACCATGGCGCGCGCATTGATGATCCAGGGAGCCGGTTCGGACGTGGGCAAGTCGCTCATCGTCGCGGGCCTCGCACGCGCCGCCAGACGACGCGGCCTGCGCGTGCTGCCGTTCAAGCCGCAGAACATGTCGAACAACGCTGCCGTCACCGTCGATGGCGGCGAGATCGGACGCGCGCAGGCCTTGCAGGCGCTCGCCGCCGGCGTCGAACCGCACACCGACATGAACCCGGTGTTGCTGAAGCCGGAGACCGACGTCGGCGCCCAGATCATCGTGCACGGCAAGCGGATCGCGACCGCCCGCGCGCGCGAATATGCCGGCATGAAGCCATCGCTGATGGGCGCAGTGCTGGAGAGTTTTGGGCGTCTGAAGGGCCGCGCCGATCTGGTGCTGGTCGAAGGCGCCGGCAGCCCGGCCGAAGTGAACCTGCGCAAGTCCGATATCGCCAATATGGGCTTTGCACGCCGGGCCGACGTGCCCGTGGTGCTGGTCGGCGACATCGACCGCGGCGGCGTGATCGCGCAGCTCGTCGGCATCCAGGCGGTGATCGACCCCGAGGATGCCGCGATGATCCAGGGTTTTGTCATCAACAAATTCCGCGGCGATCCCTCGCTGTTCGACGACGGCTACCGTCTGATCGAAGCCCGCACCGGCTGGCGCGGCTTTGGCGTGCTGCCCTGGTTCGCACGCGCCGGTGAGCTTCCTGCCGAAGACGCACTCGGGCTCGGCGAGGCGCGCAAGCCCGGCCAGTGCAAGATCGCGTTTCTCGCGCTGTCGCGGATCGCCAATTTCGACGATCTCGATCCGCTGAAGCTCGAACCCGGCGTCGATCTCGTGATGGTCCGTCCGGGTGAAGCCATCCCCGGCGATGCGAGGCTCGTCATCCTGCCCGGCTCGAAATCGACTCGCGGCGACCTCGCCTTCCTGCGCGCGCAGGGCTGGGACATCGATTTGCTGGCGCATCATCGCCGTGGCGGCCATGTGCTGGGCCTCTGCGGCGGATACCAGATGCTCGGACACACCGTCGCCGACCCCGATGGGATCGAGGGTCGCGCCGGCGAAACGCCCGGCCTCGGGCTGCTCGATGTCACGACCGTCATGACCGAACAGAAGACGCTGACCCGCGTCAATGCGCTGCATGCCGCGACCGGTCAACCGATCAGTGCCTATGAGATCCATATCGGGCGCACCGACGGGGCGGATCGCGCCCGGCCTTTTGCAACGCTTGACGGCGCGGCAGAGGGCGCGGTTTCCAGTGATCGGCGCGTACACGGCAGCTATCTGCACGGCCTGTTCACTTCGGACGAATTTCGCAAGGCGTTCCTTGCGCAGCTCGACATCCCCGCGGCGGATCAGCCATACGGCGCGAGGGTCGAGGGTGCACTCGACGCGCTGGCCGAGCACATCGAGACCCATCTCGATGTCGAAGGCCTGCTCGCGCTGGCGCGCTAAAGCGTTTTCGAGCGAAGTGGACACCGCTTCGCGTGAAGAAAACGCGTCAAAAAATCAAACCGACAGCACGGCAGAAAGGCGCGACCATTCGGTCTCGCTGCCCGGCAGACCGAGGCGCAACCAGCCCGGCTTTTGCTGGAAGACACGCGACCATATCTGCGCACGGGCAAGCTTCTCCTGCGCGGCCAGCGCATCGCCGACATCGTAGAGGCGGAACAGCGGCGTGCCACCGACCAGCGTCCACCCCTGCACGCGCGCCTCGGCATCGAGCCTGACGCAGTCGTCCTCCAAACGTGAAGCCGTCGCCTTTGCCCAGTCGTGATCGAGCATAGCGCGCCGCCCGATCGCTATTGCGGCACCGGAAACCGGCCATGGTCCAGTCATCGCGGCAAGCGCGACGATATCCGGTTCGCAACCGAGGGCGAAGCCGAGCCGCAAGCCGGCCAAGCCATAGAATTTCCCGAATGAACGCAGGATCAGCAGACCCGGCCGTCCTGCTTCCGATGCCAGCGAGATGTCGGGTACAGCGTCCGCAAAGCTCTCGTCAATGACGAGCCGGCCGACGCGCGGCAACAATGCAAGCAGTTCGTTCCGATCGTGGCGTCTTCCATCCGGATTGTTTGGATTGACGACGACGGCAATGTCCGCACCGGCAAGCGCTGCGAGATCGGACACCTCACTGACGTCCCAGCCGGCAACCGATAACACCGCGGCGTACTCATTGTAGGTCGGCGCCAGGATGCACGCCTGTCCCCAAGGCGCGAGACGCGGCAGCAACTGAATGGCGGCCTGTGCACCGCCCATCGCCACGATCGGCGCGTCGGTCGCGTAAGCCTGCCGCGCGGCGGCGTGAAGGGACTCGATCTCGGATCGCGACGGCAACGCGTTCCATTGCCGCGGCTCGACATCGACCAGGGGATAAGGCACCCGATTGATCCCGGTCGACAGGTCGATCCAGTCTTCCCCAGCTCCACCGAAGCGTTGCTGGGCGACGTCGAGATTTCCGCCGTGCTCTCGCATGCGTCGGTCTCTTACAGCAACGCCAGGGCGACGAACACCCCGGCCAACAGCATCATGGCGCGACGATAGAGCGTCAATCCGGCGAGGATGTCGGCTGCCGCCGGATCGCGCGCGCCCTCATTCAGCCACGGCTCATCCGCGACGTGCCCGTGATAGATGCGGGGCCCGCTGAGCCGCACATCGAGCGCGCCGGCCATCGCGGCTTCCGGCCACCCGGCATTCGGCGAGCGATGGCGGTGCGCGTCACGCAGCATGCATGACCACGCCCGCGAACGGTTTGGGGCAAGCAGCACGAATAAGAGCCCGGTCAGCCGCGCCGGAGCGAGATTGGCGAGATCGTCGATCCACGCCGCGGCCCAGCCAAAGGCTTCATGCCGCTCGGTGCGATGCCCGATCATGGAGTCCAGCGTGTTGATCGCCTTGTAGCCGAGGATTCCCGGCAAGCCGAACAGCGCGCCCCAGAACACCGGCGCCACGATGCCGTCGGAGGCATTCTCGGCGAGGCTCTCGATGGTCGCGCGCGCAATGCCGGCATCGTCGAGCGTTGCCGGATCGCGTCCGACGATCTGCGCGACCGCCGAACGTGCCGCCGTGATGTCGCCGGAGACAAGTGGATTCGCCACCGCAGCGACATGGTCGTGCAGCGAGCGCAAGGCCACCAGCGGCCACGCCAGAACACCCACTAGAATAGCGCGCACCCATCCGGAGGCGAGCACGGACTGGACCGCCCAACCGATCGCCGTCGCCAGCGCGATCACCAGGATCGCGGCCACAACGCCGGCGGCGCGCCGAAGCACAGGCGCATCAGCGTCCCGGTTCCAGGCGCCATCGACAAGATTGATGAGCCGGCCGAGCCAGGTCACGGGATGGCCGATGCGTGCAAACAACGCAGGCGGCCAGCCGATCAGGGCATCCAAAGCCATCGCCACCGCCATTGCTCCCGCAAAAAACACGCACCCTCTCCTTGCCGCGATCCCCCTGATGCGCAAGACATCGGCCGAGTGCAAGCCCTCCGTGGCGGATTTCGGCTTTGTGTTTCACTGCGATTGGTGGTTAGAGCGGACGTAACAGGAGATTGCATGGCCGTCATTCTGATCACGGGTGGAGCCCGGTCCGGGAAAAGCCGGCGTGCCGAACTTCGTGCGCGCAGCTTTCCCGGGCAGCCGGTCTATATCGCCACCGCCGAGGCACTCGATGCGGAAATGGACGAGCGGATCGCAAAACATCGCGCGCGGCGCGGCAGCGACTGGATCGAGCGCGAGGTGCCGCTCGATCTGGTGGAGGCGCTCTCCGAGACCGACGGTGGCGGCGCAAGGCTGGTCGATTGCCTGACGCTGTGGCTGTCCAATTTGCTGCATGCCGAGCGCGACTGGTCGCAGGAAGTCGCGCGGCTGGCGGATGCCTTGCCGCGCCAGCGCAGCCCGGTCATTCTTGTCACCAATGAGGTCGGCCTCGGCATCGTGCCCGACAATGCCCTGGCGCGGACCTTCCGCGATGCCGCCGGCCTGATGAACCAGCGCATCGCCGGCGCGGCGGATGAGGTCGAGTTCGTCGTTGCAGGCCTGCCCATGAAGCTCAAGTAATGAAGCTTAGATGATGTCTGCGATCGATCCTGCCAAAGACCCCGCGATGGTCTCATTCGACGATACGTTTCGTCGGCAACTGCACGAGTTGTTCGTGTGGCGGCGCGATGTGCGCCGCTTCCGAACCGATCCCTTGCCTGACGGGTCGATCGAGCGGCTGATCGAGATCGCCTGCCTGTCGCCTTCGGTCGGGTTGAGCCAGCCCTGGCGGTTCGTCATTGTCGACGATGCGGCGCGGCGCCGCTCCGTGATCGACGACTTCAAGACCTGCAACGCCGATGCGCTGCGATCCTACTCAGGCGAACGCGCCGCAAAATATGCGGCATTGAAGCTGTCGGGTCTTGAAGAGGCGCCAGGCCATCTCGCCGTGTTCGCCGAGAAGACCGACCACATCGGCTCCGGCCTCGGCCGCGCGACGATGCCGGAGACCTCTGAATATTCCGTGGTGGCCGCGATCTGCTCGATGTGGCTCGCCGCGCGCGCCGAAGGCATCGGGCTCGGCTGGGTATCGATCCTCAATCCAGGCCGCATTCACGAGATCCTGGAGATACCAGACGCCTGGAAATTCATCGGCTACCTCTGCATCGGTTACCCCCAGACAGAATGCGACCGTCCGGAACTCGAGCAGGCCAAGTGGGAATCACGGCGAGGCCCAGGTGAATTCACCATCCGGCGCTGAAAGCGCGCGAGCGGTCAGCGCCGCCGCCAATAGCGATGTCCACTGGCGCGCCGACATCGCCTCCCTGGTGTTTGCCGTTCCAGAGCACAGCGCGATCTGCGCGGTGCATAGGGGCGCGTTTCGCACGCTGCTCGACGTGGACCCGACGCCTGAGGCGTGTATCGGCTATTTCGCGCGGTATGGAGAGACGTTCAGGGCGGCGGCACACGCCAAGATTTTACGCAAGCGCATACCTCTTGGAACAAATCTGCATCTTACCAGTCGCGACATCGCCCGAAAGCTGCTAGAAGCCGACCAAATCGAACGTGGAGAACGATCATGAGCCAGTCCCAGTCCGCGCAAGCCCAGCATCTGCCGGTCGCGACTCGACAGGTCGGACGGCTTGCCCAGTCGCTGATGGCAATGACGCTCGGCCTGTTCATCGTCGGCGTGGTCGGCTTCTCGCATATCGATGTGATCCACAACGCCGCGCACGACGTGCGCCACTCCAACGCATTCCCCTGCCACTGACCCCGTCGGCATGAGCACGTTTCGCTCGATCGTCTTCGCGTCGGTCATCGCCGGATTCATCGTTGGCCTGATCGTCACGGCGGTCCAGCAATTCGGCACCGTTCCCCTGATCCTCAGGGCCGAAGTTTATGAGAAGGCGGCCGAGCACAAGCACGAAGCCTCGGCGCCGCCGCAGGCGATCCTCGTGCACGATCATGCAGACAATGCTCATGGTGCGGAGGCCTGGGAGCCGAAGGACGGCTGGGAACGCAACCTCTATACGGCCGGCGCGAACATCCTGACCGGAATCGGCTTTGCGCTTCTGCTTTGCGGCTTCTTTTCGGTTCGCAGCGGTGCGACCGGCGAGGCGATCTCGTGGCACGAAGGCCTGATGTGGGGCCTCGCAGGTTTTGCCGTCTTTACCCTCGCGCCGGGCCTTGGGCTGCCGCCCGAATTACCCGGGGTCCCCGCCGCGCCGCTGCTCTCGCGCCAGATCTGGTGGACGACGGCGGTGCTGGCCACCTCAGCGGGCCTCGGGCTGATCGTTTTCCGGCGCTCGGCGCCCGCCGCGATCGCCGGCGTGGTCCTGATCATGCTGCCGCATTTGATCGGTGCGCCCGAGCTCGAGCATGTCGAGACCAACGTGCCGTCGTCCTTGTCGCATCAGTTCGTGGTCGCGGTCACGCTGACCAGCCTGGTGTTCTGGTCGCTGCTCGGCAGCCTGACCAGCGCCTCGTTCGCCTATTTCGACCGGCCCGCATCGGCGTAACCCCGCGACCTTAGCGACAGGAATCATTTGAGATTCGCGGCGGAGCCTGATTAGGTTCGGCGATGCCGTCCGGCGCGCCCGCAATCGGCGCGTGGCGGCGGCGATGCCGAACCGACAGGGCCCACCGACCCATGACCAAAGCGCGACGGACACGACCGACGATTCGTGACGTCGCGGCGGAGGCCGGCGTGTCGGTCTCAAGCGTCAGCCGCACGCTCAATGGCGGCATCTATACCAGCGCGGAACTGCATGCCCGCATCATGCGCGCGGTGAAGCGCCTCGGCTTCGAGCCCGACCAGGCAGCGCAGGCGCTGCGCTCGCGGGCATCGAACACGATCGGCTGCATGGTCGCCGATTTCTCCAATCCGCACTACACCGGCATGGTGAGCGCAGCCGAGGAGGAATTCCAGCGCGCCGGCTTCCTCCTGATGCTCGCCGCGACCAAGCACGAGGAGGCGCGCGAGGCGGCATTCCTGTCGGCGGTGCGCCGGCGCCAGATGGATGGGTTACTGTTGTTTGCCGGCGATAACTCCCACAAGGACTTCATGAAGGGATTGGCGACGCTCGATCTGCCCTGCGTCACCGTCGACCGCGAGGTGCCGGATAGCATCCAGGTTCGCGTCGATCACCGCGGCGGCGCGCTGGAGGCGACGCGATATCTGATCGGCCTCGGCCATCGCCGGATCGCGCTGCTCACCGGAAGCGCCGCGGTGCTACCGAGCTCGGAGCGGCTCGCGGGTTACCGGCAGGCACACCAGGAGGCGAAGCTCGAGGTCGATGCTAGCCTGATCCGTCCGCACATGCAGGGCGCCAGCACCGCCTTCAGCTCGGTGTGCCAGCTTTTGCAGTCCGCCAAGCCACCAACCGCGATCATCTCGCTCGGCACCAGCATGCTGGCCGAAGTGCTGGAGGCGATCACCAGCAACGGCCTGTGCTATCCGCAGGACGTCTCGATCGTGTGCAGCGGCGACACCGACCTCGCCCGCCACGCGACGCCCGCGATCTCGGCCTTGAGCTGGGACATGAACGAGGTCGGCCGCACCGCCGCGCGATTGTTACTGGAGCGGATCCGCGACAGCGACAGGCCCGGTAGCAGCGCCCCGGTGTTCCTGCCGACGCGCCTGATCCTGCGCCATTCCTGCGCCGCGCCCGCGACGCCCGCACGCGGACTGAAATAGCCTAGCACCGGTCAATCCGCCTGCGGCGCCGCTGCGTATTGCGCGTCGGAGACGTGCTCCATCCAGGTCGCATAGTCGCCGTCAAGCGTCTCGTGGATCGCAATGTGGCTCATGCCCGTGGTTGGTGCCGCGCCGTGCCAGTGCTTCTCGCCCGGCGGGATCCACACCACGTCGCCGGGTCGGATCACCCGGATCGGACCGTCCCAGCTTTGCACATAGCCGGCGCCGGCGGTCACGTAGAGCGTCTGACCGAGCGGATGCGTGTGCCAGGCCGTGCGTGCGCCCGGCTCGAAGGTGACGCGCGCGGCCTGCACCCGCGCCGGCGCGGATGCGTTGACAATCGAGTCAGCCCAAACGGTGCCGCTGAACCACTCGGCGTTACCGCGCCGGCTTGCGATCGATCCTGCACGCTTGATGTCCATCTTCTGTCCTCCGACTGTTCCAATCTGGAAACGGTTCCAGTTTATCGTCATTGCGAGCGAAGCGAAGCAATCCACGGCTACCGGTCGCGCGGAGCGATCGATTGCTTCGTCGCTATCGCCACTCTCAATGACCAAGGACGACTGTGCCCGCCCCTGGTGTCAGCGCAGCACAAAGCCTTCGTAATTGCGCTGCGCGATCTGCGCGATCCGGTGGCGATAGCCCTGGCCGACATAGGGCATGAACACGCGCGGCTTCCCCGCGATGTTGGCGCCCTGGTACCAGGAATTGGCCTTCGGATAGAGCGTGCGGCTGGCAGCATCCGCAACATGCGCCATCCAGGCGCGTTCGGCATCGCGCTCCGGCTCGATCCGCGTCAATCCCTTGGCGCGCATGCTGCCGAGACAAGCCGTGATCCACTCGACATGGTTCTCGCAGGCATGGATCACGTTGCCGATGACAGATGGACTACCCGGCCCGGTCACGACGAACAGGTTCGGGAAGCCCGACACCATCAGGCCGAGATAGGCACGGGGTCCCTCGGCCCAGGCCTCGTTCAAGGTCACACCACTGCGCCCACGGATGTTCATCGCGGCGAGCGCCCCGGTCATCGCGTCATAGCCGGTCGCCAGCACCAGCGCATCGAGCGCGAATGACCGCGCCGCGGTCTCGAGGCCGGTCTCGGTGACCGTCGTCAGCGGCTCCGCGCGGAGATCGACCAGTTCGACATGCGGCAGATTATAGGTCGCGAAATAGCCGGTATCGATGCAGATTCGTTTGACGCCGAGCGGATAATCCTTTGGTGACAGCGCCTCCGCCGTCGTCGCGTCGTCGACCATGCCGCGGATCTTGTCGCGCACGAAGTCGCAGGCGACGTCGTTGACGGCCTCATCGGTCAGGATGTTCGGGAATGCGGTCAGGATGCCGCCGCCGCCCTGCTCCCAGAGCTGTTCGTAACGTGCCCATTGCACATCCCGCTCGGGCACCGGTGCGTCGAACGCATTCGACGGCACCCGTCCGAACTCCGGCGTCTCGAGGCTCTCGCGATATTTCGCGATCATCGGCTCGGCGGCCGCGATATCGGCGTCGGACAGCGGCGCATTGCGTGCCGGCACCGAATAGTTCGGCGTGCGCTGGAAGACGGTCAGGCGGCTCGCCGACTTCGCGACCATCGGGATCGTCTGCACGCCCGACGAGCCGGTGCCGATCACCGCAACGCGCAAGCCCGAGAAGTCGATCTCCTGATGCGGCCACTGCCCGGTGTGATAGATCGGTCCGCGAAATCGCTCCACGCCGGGCAGTTTCGGCTTGTTGGGAACAGAGAGATTGCCGGTCGCCATCACGCAAGTCGATGCAACGATGCAATCGCCACGATCGGTGCGCACGGTCCAGCTCTCGCCGGCCTCGTCCCAATCGGCACTGATGACGCGCGTATCGAAGCGGATCAGGGAGCGCAGCTCGAACCGGTCGGCGACGTGCTGCGCATAGCGCAGGATTTCGGGCTGACCGGCGTATTTCTCGCTCCAGCGCCATTCCTGCCGCAGTTCCTCCGACCAGGTATAGGAATAAAGCAGGCTCGGTATGTCACAGCGCGCGCCGGGATAGCGATTCCAGTACCAGGTGCCGCCGACATCCGACGCGGCCTCGATGCCGATCACCTTCAGCCCAAGCTCGCGCAACCGATAGATCGCATACAGCCCGCCGAAGCCGGCACCGACCACGACGGCATCGCATTCGGCAACCAGCGGCGGCCTCGACCCATGGTCCGGGCTCGTCTGCTCCAGTCTGCTCATTTGTCACATCTCTCCGGCCACAGGAATATTGCCATCGGTGGGAACGCGCGCTAATCTGGAAACGTTTCCAGACTGGAAGCGCATACGATAATTGTCGCCGGGCGTCAACGCGCCGGCCCCCGACAAGGGGAGCTGCGCATACGTCACGAGGCGATCGGGAATCATCAGGGAGTGACCAAGGGATGTTGGACGGCTTTTGTCTTCGCGCGTGCGTAGCGCTCGCGGCAACGATCGGCGCGCTGTCGCCGGCTCTCGCGCAGAAGAGCTATGGCCCGGGGGTCTCGGATACCGAGATCAAGATCGGCAACATCATGCCCTATAGCGGCCCCGCTTCCGCCTACGGCGCGATCGGCCGCACCGAGGCGGCCTATTTCAAGATGATCAACGACCAGGGCGGCATCAACGGCCGCAAGATCAACTTCATCAGCTACGACGACGGCTTCTCGCCGCCGAAATCGGTCGAGCAGGCGCGCAAGCTGGTCGAAGGCGACGAGGTGCTGCTGGTGTTCCAGCCGCTCGGCACCGCGCCCAATGTCGCAATCCAGAAATATCTCAACGGCAAGAAGGTCCCTCACCTCTTCATCGCCTCGGGTGCGACGCGTTTTGGCGATCCCCAAAACTTTCCCTGGACGATGGGCTGGCAGCCGAATTACCAGAGCGAGGGGCGCATCTACGCCAGATACATCCTCGACAAATTCCCGAACGGCAAGATCGCGGTGCTATGGCAGAACGACGATGCCGGCAAGGACGCGCTCAAGGGGCTGCGTGACGGCCTCGGCGACAGAGCGAGCAGCATGATCGTCGCCGACAAATCCTACGAACTGACCGATCCGACGCTGGATTCGCAGATCGTGGCGCTGCGCGCCTCGGGCGCCGACATCCTGTTCACCTGGGCGGCGCCGAAGGGCGCAGCGCAGACCATCAAGAAGGTCGCCGAGCTCGGCTGGAAGCCGACCTTCTTCCTGACCTCGACCGCGACCTCGGTCGCCTCAGTCATGCGCGCCGCGGGCGTCGAAAACTCGCAGGGCATCATCTCGGTCGCCTACCTCAAGGACCCGACCGACACGATCTGGAACGACGACGCCGAAACGAAGGAATGGCGCGCCTTCATGGACAAGTACATGCCCGACGGCGACAAGACCAACGGCAACCACGTCTATGGCTACGCCGCCGCGCAAACGCTGGCGCAGGCGCTCAAGCAGTGCGGCGACGATCTCACGCGCGAGAACGTCATGAAGCAGGCCGCCAGCCTGAAGGATTTTGCGCCGAAGATGATCCTGCCCGGAATCAGGATCAACACCGGCCCGAACGACTTCCGCCCGATCGAGCAGTCGCAACTGATGCGGTTCGAAGGCGAGAGCTGGAAGCTGTTCGGCAACATCATCACCGGCGAGGTCGGCAGCGAGTAGCACCTCCGCGCGTCATGCTTTGTTGTGGCCTACGGTCGCTCCGATTACACCTGTGGCCCTATCCCCGAGTTTTCTACCCTTTGCTCGGGGTCCATGGGTGCGATCGGCACCCGGCTTTCCCTGCGTCCTCTGCAAGAGAGGGCGGAACGAAATCCAAAAGCTCTGGCATCTCATGTCGCGAGAATGCGGAGCTGTGGTCCACCGCCCGCGCAACACATTCGATGTCGTCCCTGCGAAAGCAGGGACCCATAACCACAGAGGCAGATTGTAGCGCGACGGCGGAACGACGAATCCCGTTCACAGTCTCCGCCGCGGGGGTT
>NZ_JACMYO010000044.1 GCF_020889685.1 Bradyrhizobium oropedii | reverse complement strand
GTCGCCTGCGGCCGCGATGTCGGGACGCCGCCGCCCGGTCCATCGATCGAATAGCGGGTCCCACCCTGCGTGGTCTGCCCGGTGCCCTGTGCGAGCACCGGCGCGGCCGTGGCGACGGCCAGCGCCGCTGTTGTGACAAGGCCGGCCAGCTTCATGTCGATGCCTCGATGGGTAAGATCGGGATCAACCGTTCATGCCCGCAATCGTTCCGGCGCGCCGGTGCAGCGCTGCTGCGATCTCCATCACCCCACACGAAAAGTGGCGCGGCGAAATGTCTCGCCGCGCGCCATCTTCAATCAATAAGGCCAATTCAGAAGTTCAGGCGCCGACCTGCGCAATGGCGGCCCAGTGGTCGGGGTTCGCCGGGGTCTGCATCCTGACCCAGCGATAATGCGCCTGCGACCAGGTGCGGATCTGCGCGTTCAGATTGTCGAGCACGACATCGCCGCCCTCGACGCGGACCACCAGCACGAGATGATGCTCGCCCCAGGACGTCACCACCTCGCTCAGCAACAGATTGCGCATCGGCCAGCCGCGCGCCAAGAGTTCATGGCGCTTGCTGACCGCATAGTCGTTGCAATCGCCGCGCGCCGGGTTGATCAGCCATTCCTCGCCGGCGAGGCCGCGTTCGTTGCGCTGTGGCGCGATGCTGCGGTTGACCGAGGCGTTGACCTCGATCAGGTCGGCGATGCGCTGCCTGGTCAGACGGGTGGCGCCACCGCGAAACACCATGCGGGCGCGGGCCTTCGGCTTGCATTCGTCGACGTAGCGCATGCAGAACATGGTGTAGGC
Source organism: Bradyrhizobium oropedii (assembly GCF_020889685.1). GTDB lineage: Bacteria > Pseudomonadota > Alphaproteobacteria > Rhizobiales > Xanthobacteraceae > Bradyrhizobium > Bradyrhizobium oropedii. The sequence continues at coordinate 50,573 of NZ_JACMYO010000044.1, read as the reverse complement.
CATCGGCGCCAGCGTCGGTTCGCTGAAGCGGATCTTCTCGACCACACCGCGCAGCGGCAGCGGGAAGCCGATCATTCCAGCCTGGGTGTTCTGCGCGCTTGTCCCGAGCGCGACGATGGCCAGAAACAAGGCCATCACTCGATTGACGCTGTACATTCTTCACTCCCCACAGTGACGGGAAGCATCTACGGGAAATGTCTTGAGTTAAGGCTCAGGCGCGCGGCGGCATTTACTTCAAATGCTCGGATGCGCGCGAGCGGTCCGTTAACCAAGCAAGGTTCCCCGCACCGGCGAGCTTTTCGGTGCCGAATGATAACGCGCGCGAGGGTCAACAGATCGCGGCTTTATTGTCTTTTTGGGCTTTTTTCCCGCGGTTTCTGCGGACGTCGCCGTCACACACAGGATTGGATGCGGTGCGGGATTTCTTGTTCCCATGCGGGCATGGTTAGCCTGACGTGAAGGCAGCCCGCGCGTTCTGTTAAATCGATACGCGTTGCCTGGGCGCGATCCCGCACCAGCTCATGACGAGATCGGCGAGCATCTTGATCTCGAGATCTGCGGGCGTACCGCCGGCGAAATCGGCCACCGATTGTCCCAGCGCGACGGCGCGAACATAGGCCGAGCGGCTTCCGATCATCGGCCCGATCTCTTCGTCGAGCGTATCCAGCTCCTCGATCAGCTGCTGGCCTTCGAGCGTGCGCTGGTCGACGCGGTTCGGCACGATCATCGCACGGAGCGCCGTTCGCCGCGCTGCGCGCACCTCCCGCACGATGTCGATCGTCCGCGCGGTGGCCTCGATATCGAGCCCGGACGGCGTGCACGGCATCAGCACGATATTGGCGACCGCCAGCACGGCGCCCAGCACCCGATCGTTAGGCGCGGAGTCCACGACGATGATCTGATGCGGAATCTGGCGCATCAGCTTGGCCCATTCGGCCACGGGGCGGGTTTCCGGATCAAGCTGGTAGACGGGGAACGTCAGATTGCCGGGCTCGGCCCAGTGACAGGCGGACGCCTGCGAGTCGGCGTCGACCAGCCCCACAACGCCCGTGCGCCGGTCCAGTTCTGCGGCCAGCAGGACCGCAAGAGTCGTCTTTCCGACCCCGCCCTTGCGCTGGGCAACCGAGATGACAAGCGGCATCGCAAACTCCTGGCGTTATCCCCCGTTACGTGCGCGGGAGGACACCTTCATCGACGAGAGTCAGCATCCGGGGCAGACAGACCCGCTTTGCGTCGTAATTGTCCCTCACGAAGCTCCTCGCCTTCATCCGCATCTTCTTGAAGGCCTTGGGCCGTGTCAGCACCGAGATTACCTGATCCGACAGCGCGTCAATATCAAAAAACGGCGCCAGCAGGCCGTTGCCGTCCGAGATGATGTCGCGAAGCGGCGCCGTGTCGGACGCCACCACCGCACATCCCGCGCTCATGGCTTCCAGCAGCGACCATGACAGCACGAACGGATAGGTCAGATAGACGTGCACCGAGGAAATCTGCAGCAGTTCGAGATATTGTCCCCGGGGAATCCGGCCGAGGAAATGCACGCGGCGAAGGTCGATGTCCGATCTGATCTCGTCGAGGAACATCGACTGCCAGCTCGAACCCTCCGGCGGATTCGCTCCGTAGGATGTCCCGCTGCCGCCGACGATCACAACCTGCGCATTCGGCCGCGCAGCCATGATCCTCGGCAGGGATCGCATGAAGATGTGGAAGCCACGCACCGGCTCCAGATTGCGCGAGACGTAGGTGATCACTTCGTCGTCTGCCGACAACGTCGCGCCGTTCGGAAGCTGAAACCGCGCGACCGGATTGGGCTTCACCTCGTCGGTGTCCACGCCCTCGTGGATGACCTCGATCTTGCTCTGGAATTCACGCGGAAAGGTCGACCTCTGCCACGGCGTCGGCGAAACGCCGGTATCGCATTCCGTGAGCGCCAGCAGCGTGGTCGCATTCTTCAGATGGAGCGCGACATTGCCGTCGAGGCCCGTCATGGGAAACTCGGGATCGAAGCCGACGTCCCGGCCCTCTGATCCGTAATAGAATTCGCAATAGAGGATGATCCGCGCGCGCGGAAACATCGTGCGCAGCGGCAGCGTCTCGCCCCAACCGGGATGCGCGAAGATCAGGTCGGGCACGAAGCCCTGCCCCGACAGCGACGACAGCGCATACAGCACCTCTTCAGCACGGCGCGCTTCGACATCGAAGCGGCGGGCGAACGGATGCACCAGCGCGGAGTCCGACTTGGTCGTCGAATATTTGAGCAGCCGGATATCCCGCGTCGTGCTCGCGGTCGACGAACCAACCGCAACGACCTTGTTTCCGGGCTGCTCCGCGAGCGCACGCGCAATGTGGCGGTACTGGGCCGGAAAGTTATTGTGGACGAAGAGGACATTCATTGGCGGGCGGGCGCGCCCCCCGGCCGCGCGGTCTTCGATTGGGGTCAGGGTTTGCATCATGACCGGCAGGGTGTCTTCGATCTGCACGTGTGAAACTATCTCACCGGATTAACATTAAGCCCCCTTCTATCACACAGATTTTTGGGGCACACTGTGTGAGAGACATATCGATCCATTCCGTTAGGCTCGCAGGCGACGATGAACGAACAGATTCAGCAGAAAACCATTGACCTGGCACGGGGTCTTTTCCTGGTTCGGTACAATGGCGCGGAAGATAAGACATCACCTCCGGTGGTGCGCGTTTATGCAGATCGCGCCAGCCTTAACAATTGTAATATCATTACCGGACCCGACGTGGTCAATGGAACCCTGTTTGCGCCCGAAAGCGCGCTGGTCGTGTCGGTCGCGCGGCCAAGCCGCCTGATCGTCGAGGTCACGGCGGGGCGCGCCGGCGGATCGACTGCCGCCAATATCAAGATCGAGCCGCTGACCCAGGGCCATCAGGCCCAGGGCCAGCAGGCGCAAGGCCAGCAGTTCCAGGGGCAGCAGCCCAAGGGGCAGCCGGCCAGCCAGCCATTCGATACGTTCGAGGCTGACGCGGGCCTCGATGGGGCAGGTGTTGGCGAGTCGAGCGACCTCAAGCTGCTCGCTCATGTCGCGGGTCTGGGCGATGTGACGGTCGGTACGAATACCTGGATTGCCGGACCGTCCGCTCCGGCCCGAATCGAGGGGATTTCCCTCGAATGGCCGAACAAGCCACACGACCTCGACCTGCAATATGCGGTCAAGTTCGCCAGGCCGCAGCGGGGCGACAACCAGTTCGTTCCGCTCGGAACCTTTGCCGGAACCAGGGGACGCGCTTTGGCCATCACAGGGTTCTCGCTGGAAGCCACAGGCCCCAGCGTCGATCGCTATGTCATTTCGGCCGAGACGATATTCCTTGGGGCGCCCGCCCTGCGGGTCACCGGGAACCGGATCGTGGTGTCGGGCCCGTCAGGCCGGGAACCATTGGTGGGCCTCAAGCTCAACCTCGAAGAACGCCGCGTGCAGGCAGCGCCCCTCGCGCCTCAGCACCCGAGGCGCGCTGAACCCGTCAATCCGGCGCCGCGCCTGGACGGAGCGCGCCTCGAGGGGCGAGTGCGCGTGTTCCGGAGCCGGCAGAGCGCCGTAAAGACGACGGGCTGACTACGGCCAGATAAGGTCGACATTTGACCGCCGACGCGCGCAGGATCGCCTTTACGTCCAAAACGCTCCATCACATCGATCTCGAGCGAGCCGCCGTCGGCGCGCTCGAGGCGCGTGACTTTCGTCGGGCGTTCGCGCTCGCCGACCGCCGCTGCCGGATTCTGCCGCCTCCGGGTGCCCGCGCCCACCTGTTGCGCGCGGAAGCGCTGTTTCACCTCGATCTCAGGGACGCCGCCCTCGCGAGCGTGGCCAAGGCGATCGAGCTCGAACCGGATGACCTGGTCGCGGCGCGGCGAATGATGGCCTGGGGTGACGGCCCTCAGCAGATCGAAGCGGCACGAAGCGTGGCGCGACGCGACGACGATCCGGATTCGGTCAGGAGCGCCCTCCTGCTGCTCGAACAGAGCGGTCAGGACAGCTGCGCCCGTGTCGACTTCCTGGATGAAGAGGTGAAGGGATGGGCGACGTGGCGGGGGGCCGATGACCTGCACCTTTCGCTGGCGCAGGCCGATCAATCCAGCACGATCCAGCTTCCTGGCGATCCCCGCCACGGCTTCGCGCTCGATGGACGACGCGCCGCGAGCTTCCGTCTGATACGGCCGGCATCCGCGACCTCGCAACGCCTCGAGATCACGCAGGCAGGCCGGATCATCGCGAGCATTCAACTGCCGGCCAATCGTGCTCCGGATCGCCGGAGCGCATCACAACGGCCGGCTCGCGCTCGAAACGGCGAAACTCCCCCGCTCACCGTCATCATCCCGGTCTATCGGGATCTGGTCGCAACGCGCGCCTGCATCGAGAGCGCATTGACGGCCGTCGCCTGCACGCCCGGCTCGACCATCCTGGTCGTGGACGATGCGTCGCCCGAGCCCGACATCAAGCGCCTGCTCGGCGAGTTGGCGGCAGCGCTCCGCATCCGGCTGCTGACCAACGAGCACAATCTCGGCTTTGTCGGCGCGGTCAACCGGGCGCTTGGTGCGACGGGCGCCGGCGACGTCGTGCTGCTGAACTCGGACACGATCGTACCGAAATATGCGCTGCAACGCCTGCGCAGCGCCGTGCAATCGACACCACGCGTGGGCACGGCGACCCCGCTCTCGAACAACGGTGAATACACCAGCTTTCCCGTCCCGAACCGTTCAAATCCACTGCCCTCGCCCGGCGAGATAGAATTGCTGGATGAGCTCGCCGGCGCGGCAAATTCAGGGATCGCCATCGACATCCCCAACGGCATCGGGTTTTGCCTCTACATTACCCGCGAATGCCTCGACGCGGTGCGTGAGCTGTCCGACGACTTCTATCGCGGCTATCTCGAAGACGTCGACTTCTGTCTGCGCGCGGCGGAGGCCGGCTTCCGCAACGTTTGCATCCCCTCGGTCTTTGTCGGACACGAGGGCTCGCGCTCCTTCCTCGGCGAGAAGCGTTCGCTGGTGCTGCGCAATCTCCGCGTTCTCGAGCACCGCTACCGGCGGTATGCGACCGAGTGCGCCGCGTTTTTGCTTGCCGATCCGCTCCGCGATTACCGCGCGGCGCTCGAGCTCAAGCTGCTCTCGAACGAACCGCGCGGCGACGGCCCACACGTCATCGTCTGCGGCTCCTCCGTCGGCCGCGAGATCGCCATCAGGCGGTGCAGGCAACTCGCGAAGGAAGATCAACGTGGCCTGGTCGTGCACGTCCGCTCCGAGGGACAACGCCAGCCGGCTGCGATCTTCGATCCGGATGGCGGCGTTCCGCAATCGATCGCACTCGACGTTGCGACCGATGAGGGCCGCGAGGCTTTTCTGACGCTTCTCGCCGATCTCCGAGTCCGATCGCTCGAGATTACAGAGCCGAACCGCCTGCCCGCCGCATGCCTGTCGCTGCTCACGCAGCGTTTCGCCTACGACCTCCTGATCACCGACACCGCACTTGCCACCCGCGCCGCAATTGGATCAGGCAGCGATCCGGACTGGACAGATCTGATCGCGGGGGCTCGACGCATGGCGGCGATCGGTGAAGATGGGGCCGCGTTCTCCGAAGCGGTTCTCGGCCTGCAAGTGGCCAGGCTAGGCGACACGCCCGCACCGCCGACGCGGCATCAGGCAGTGAACGGCCCGGCGCGTCTCGGCCTGCTTGCCCTGCACGCCAGCGTCGCGGAATTCCGCTTCATCAGAGCCTTGAGCGATCACATGGCCGCCGCCGACGAAGACGCCGAGATCATCGTGCTTGGTACCACGCTCGACGATCTCAAGCTGATGCAGCGGACGAATGTCGTGGTCGCCGGCGACATCACCGTCGACGAAATTGCCACGCTCATCGAGGGGCACGGCATCACCAAACTGGTTCTCGACATCGGCGAACCGGCATTCGGGCATCCGCTGGTGGACGCACTGCTGGCAAGCGGGCTGCCGGCCGCTGCGACAGAGTGGATCGCGGCACCATCGCGCTGCCGAACAGCCGACCTGAAACTGCAACCAGGGTCTGACGCCGATGCAACGATTGCGGCCGTGCTCGACTGGGTGGTCGAGGACGTCCTGCTACATCCCGATCGGAGGAACGGTCGGCACCGGCGGCAGGTTGGCGCGCGGCTTCCATGATCGCGGCGGCCACGCAAGCGAAGAGAACGGCGTCGAGTCCAATCCCAGCAGCGGGCTGTAATAGGGATCGTCGAGCAGCACCTCTCCCCACTTCGCGCGCAGCATCGACAGCTCGCGCTTGAAGCGCGCTTTGCGATCCGGCATGGAATCGCGACCTCGGCTGGCCGACTCCAGATGAACCAGCTTCGCGTCCGGCGTGAAGACGATGCGCTTTCCGAGCTGGCGCAGCTTCAGGCACAAATCGATATCGTTGAAACTGATCGGAAAGCGGATCTCGTCCATGCCGCCGACCGCCACGAAATCGCGCTTGCGCATCAAGAGGCATGCTGCCGTCAGCGCCGAACATTCGTGCGCCACCTGGAGAAGATCGCCGTAACCGGGATCGCCATCCATCCGGTCGTTGAAGGCGTGCGCGGCCGAGAAATTGGCCCCCAGCACCACTCCGCCATGCTGCACGACGCTGCTCGGCCAGAGCAGCTTTGCGCCGACGGCTCCGACATCGGGGGCAGCGAGCCGCCATAGCAGCTCCGCCAGCCACCCGTCGTCGAGCGCCTCGACGTCGTTGTTGAGGAAGCAGATGTTCTCGGTGTCGACGCAATCGACCGCGGCGTTGTTGATCAATGCGAAGTTGAAGGGACCTTCGACCGAGATGACGTCGATTTCGTCCGAGGAAAGGCCTTCCAGATAGTCCAGCGCTTCAGGCTCGGTCGAGCTGTTATCGACGACAAGAATCCGGGCGTTCGTCTCGTTCGCGGCCGGCATCACCGTCTCGATGCATCGCTTGAGCAGTTCGGCACGATTTCTGGTCGGGATGATGATGGTGGTGCGCTCGTTCCAATCGACGGCGCGCCTGACCTGAACGGCTGGAAGAAGACCGGCTTTTCGCGGCTCGACACTCACCTCGATACTGGCTCTGGCAAAATAGGCCTTGCTCGCAGCGACGAGTTCGGCGGTTGCAGCCGACGCATCAATCCGCGGCAAAGCCGCAACCGATCCCGGAAGATGATAGGTTCGACCAGGCTCCGCGCAGGACAGGAAGATGTCGTAGAGCGACGTCGCCGATCGCAGCGCTTCCAGGGCACGGTCGCGGCGCACCGCAAAGCAATACGCCCCGTAGCCCTGCTCGAGCGCGCGTTCGAGATCGAATGCCGAAAACGCCAGCGGCCAGACCGCGCCGGCGCCCGCCGGGACCTCGACGTCGCCATAGACGAGATCGCAGTCCGGTTCGGACGCGAAGAGGTCGGCAAAGCGCAGCAGGGCATCTTCCGCGAGGATCGTCCCGCTCAGGCAGAAGACAAAGAATTCGCTGTCGGCGGCATCGCCATCGACGAACTCGCGCGCCGCCTTGGGATCGAACTGACTGAACCCCTGCGTCGGCAGGCACACCGCCGACCAGGCCGGGTGCCGCTGGGCTTCGAGGCTTTCAATGCTTTCGTCCACCCTGACGTCGCCGATCAGGACGACAGCTGCCTCCGATCGAACATCGGACTGGATCGTCGGCGAAAAGCGCTCTTTCCAGCTGCGATAGGCGTGAAACGGCATCGAGGCCGGCAGCACCCGGTCGAACAGCTGTCCGCGAAGACGCTCGCTTTCCCAGCGCCCGAGATCGGCGAGCGTTTGCTCCAGTCCGCGATCGAAAGCGACGAATGCAACCGGCTCTGCGGTCAGGCTTCGTCCCGAAATCGTCCGCGCGGAAAGTCCGCGCATGCGACCATCCGCAAAATGCTCGGGCAGATGAAAATCGATCCGGCGGCCGATGCCGAACTCGCCTCCCCGCGCAACGTTGGTCCACCCGGTCGGCTTCACGGTCATCACCGGCCGCTCCGCGATCAGGATCTCGATGTCTTCGTCGATGTCCTGAGAAAGCCAGCCCTCGAAGCGTAAACCTCCGACCCATTCGATATCGCCGATCCGGTGCCACCGCGCTTGCTGTGCAGCGACATCGCAACGAATCGGAACGCCGACGGGATCTCCGATATTTGCCAGTCTTGCCTCGATGATCCCAGCATCCGAGGCGACCTGGTCCTGCACGTTGAAGGTAAAGCCAAATCGACCGTCGCCGATCCCGGCGTCGGCGAGATCTGTTACAAACTCGTCACATAATGATGACATGTATGGCTCGCCGTCGACGAGCAGCTCGACGGTGTAGCGTCGGCCGAGATCGGCGCGATCATAGACAAATCCAGAAAACGTTGTGCGATCGTATCTGGAGAATTGCGTTCGTAACGACGCGTGTTCAGCTCCTGAGGGCCTCTGCTTGCCAATCGTCATCGTACTCATGTCCACCCCTCAAACGGCGGCCCGATTGTCAGTCGATTTCAAGTTGAGAATGTGTCCACGGCGTGCCCAAGGTGATCAGCACGCACTCAACTGCACTGAGGCAATCACCGTTTGCACAAAAAGCCGCCGAGCTCCAACACAAACTGTACGTTATAAAACTTGGCGTTATCGGCGCCAATTGTGCTAGTGCTAACTCCTCCTCTCCACACTGATCGACGAGCGGATTCATGAAGATTGCAATGGTTGGAACGGGATATGTAGGTCTCGTCTCAGGAGCTTGTTTTGCCGATTTCGGCCATCAGGTCGTTTGCGTCGACAAGGACGCCGGCAAGATCGAAGCCCTGAAACGCGGCAAGATCCCGATCTACGAAACTGACCTCGATAAGCTCGTCGAGACCAATACCGGCGCCGGGCGGCTGACCTTCACCACCGAGCTCGCAGGAGCCATCGGAGACGCCGATGCCGTGTTCATCGCGGTCGGAACACCCTCGCGGCGCGGCGACGGCCATGCGGATCTGAGCTACGTCTATGCTGCCGCCAAGGAGATCGGCGCAGCGCTCAAGAAGTTCACCGTGGTGGTGACGAAGTCGACCGTGCCCGTGGGCACCGGCGACGAGGTTGAACGCCTGATCCGCGAGACCAATCCGGACGCCGATTTCGCCGTGGCTTCGAACCCCGAATTCCTGCGCGAAGGCGCCGCGATCCAGGATTTCCGCCATCCCGACCGGATCGTCGTCGGCACCGAAGACGAGCGGGCCAAGCGGGTGATGGGCGAAGTCTATCGCCCGCTCTATTTGAACCAGGCACCGATCCTCTATACCGCGCGACGTACGGCGGAATTGATCAAATACGCCGCGAATGCCTTCCTCGCCACCAAGATCACCTTCATCAACGAGATCGCCGATCTCTCCGAGAAGGTCGGGGCCAACGTGCAGGAAGTCGCGCGCGGCATCGGGCTCGACAACCGGATCGGGACCAAGTTCCTGCATGCCGGCGCGGGCTATGGCGGCTCGTGCTTCCCGAAGGACACCCGTGCACTGTTCAAGACGGCGCTCGATCACGACGTCCAGCTGAAGATCGTCGAAGCGACGCTGACCGCCAACGACAACCGCAAGCGCGCGATGGCGCGCAAGGTCGCCAACGTGCTCGGCGGCGAGCTGCGCGGCAAGACGATCGGCGTGCTTGGCCTGACCTTCAAGCCCGATACCGACGACATGCGCGAGGCGCCCTCGATCCCGCTGATCAACGGCCTGATCGACTTCGGCGCCAAGGTTCGCGCCTACGATCCGATCGGCATGGAGCAGGCCCGCAAGGAATTGCCCGAGATTGACTACTGCAAGGATGCGTATGAGTGCGCGCACCAGGCCGATGCGCTTGTCATCGTGACCGAGTGGCGCCAGTTCCGCGCGCTCGATCTCAAGCGCATCAAGCAGGAGATGAAGCATCCGGTCGTCGTCGACCTGCGCAACATCTACCGCCCGGACGAGATGGCCGCGCACGGCTTCACCTACGACAGCATCGGCCGGCCGCGCTGAGCGGCCGCAACTGACCGGCGACGATCGCTCCAGCTCAATCTCTAGGCCCCGTTTCAATCGAAACGGGGCCTAGATTTTTGTCTGACGCGTCGTCTTCAGGCGCGCCGATACCCTGCTCGCTCCAACATAACCTACGCGTGGGCGGGCGTGCCGAGCTGGACGAATGCATCGAGCTCGCGCGCGAGCGCTTCCTGCCAGGTCGGCATCGCCACGCCGAACTGGGCCTTCAACCGCGACAGATCAAGCCGCGAGTTGCCCGGTCGCACCGCCTTGGTGGGGAAATCGGCCGTTGCAATCGGAACGATGTCGTCGACCGCCAGCGTGACGCCACGAGACCGCAGCCCGCCGACAATGGCCGTGGCAAAACCGTGCCAGCTGGTTTCGCCGGCGCAAACCAGATTGACGACACCGCCCCTGCGCGCGAGCTGATCGTGCAACGCGGTGAGGTTCGGCAGTACGATGCCGGCGACAGCGCTGGCGATCGCCTGTGCCGTCGTCGGCGCACCGATCTGGTCGGCCACGATCCGCAGCTCCTTCCGCTCGCCGGCGAGCCGCGCGATGGTGCGCAGGAAATTGGTGCCCTTTGCCGCGTAGACCCATGAGGTGCGCACGATCAGATGCGCCCCGCCCGCCGCCTGAACCGCGACATCGCCGGCCAGCTTGCTGGCGCCGTAGGCCGACAACGGTTCGGTTGCGCTATCCTCGCGCCACGGCACCTCGCCTGAACCATTGAACACGTAGTCCGTGGAGAAATGCACCAGCGGCACATGGTTCGTCGCGGCCCATTTGGCGAGCGCTTCCGGTCCCTTCGCGTTGACCAGGAACGCCTGCTCGCGCTCGTCCTCGGCGCGATCCACCGCGGTATAGGCGGCCGGATTGATGATGAGGTCGGGCTTCAGACTGTCGAGCTGGCCCGTCAGCAGCTCCGGCTTCGACAGATCGAACTCCGCCGTCGGCGGCGCGACGATAGTGCCGTGGCTTTCCAGCAGCGGCTTGAGTGCGCCGCCAACCTGGCCGCGCGTTCCCGTCAACAAGATCCGCATCAGATTTGTCCATAGGTCGGAAGGTTGCTGGCATCGGCGAGCAGCGGCGCGTCGGCGTCTTTCGCCGACAGCTGCGGCTTATCGACACCCCATTTGATCCCGATCGCCGGATCATTCCAGCGGATCGAGAGCTCGTCCTTGGGGCTGTAAAAGTCGTCGCATTTGTAGAAGAAGTCGGCCGTCTCCGAGAGCACGACGAAGCCGTGGGCGAAGCCGCGCGGCACCCATAATTGCCGGCGGTTGTCCTCGCTCAATTCCACCGCGACGTGCCTGCCGAAATTCGGGCTGCCGACACGCACGTCGACGGCGACGTCCAGCACCTTGCCGCGCAGCACCGTCACGAGCTTGCCCTGGGTGAGCGGGTTTTGCAGATGCAGTCCGCGCAACACGCCGTAGGCCGAGCGGGACATGTTGTCCTGCACGAAGGGCCGCGCGATGCCGTGCTCGACATAGCGGGGCGACTGGTAGGTCTCGAGGAAGAAGCCGCGCTGGTCGCCGAACAGCTTCGGCTCGACGATCAGAACTTCAGGAAGCTCGGTCTTGATGACGTTCATTTAACATTTGTTCCAGTTTGACGCGCCATAAATGTTAATTTCTCCCTCATAACAAACTTGTGCGGCGCACGCTATATGTTATGTTTTGATAGTCAAATTGTGAGGGACCATGAAAGGCATTATCCTTGCCGGTGGCACCGGCTCGCGCCTCTATCCGGTGACCACCGTCGTCTCCAAGCAGCTGCTGCCTGTGTTCGACAAGCCGATGATCTACTATCCGCTGTCGACGCTGATGCTCGGTGGAATCCGCGATATCCTGATCATCTCCACGCCGCAGGACAAGCCGCTGTTCCAGCGCCTGCTCGGCGACGGCAGCGAGATGGGTGTCCGGTTCGCCTATGCCACGCAGGAAACCCCGCGGGGTCTGGCCGACGCCTTCATCGTCGGACGCGAGTTCATCGGTGATGACTCCGTTGCCCTTGTGTTAGGCGATAACATTTTCTACGGCCACGGCCTGCCGAGCATGCTGTCGGCCGCCTCGGTGCGCAGGAAGGGCGCCACCGTGTTCGGCTACGTCGTGAACGCGCCCGAACAGTACGGCGTGATCGAGCTCGACGGCACCGGGCGGGCGCTGTCGATCGAGGAGAAGCCGAAACGGCCGAAGTCCAACGTCGCCGTTACCGGCCTCTATTTCTACGACAACGACGTGGTCGACATCGCCGCCGGCATCAGGCCGTCCCCGCGCGGTGAGATCGAGATCACCGACGTGAACAAGGCCTATCTCGAGCGCGGCGACCTCTATGTCGAAGTGCTCGGCCGCGGCTTTGCCTGGCTCGACACCGGCACCCACTCCTCGCTGGTCGAGGCCAGCCATTTCGTCCAGATCCTCGAGCAGCGCCAGGGCCTGCGCATCGCCTGTCCCGAGGAGATCGCGCTCCGCCAGGGTTACATCTCGCTCGAAGCCTTCGCGAAGGTGGCGCAGAAGACCGCCAAGAGCAGCTACGGCGAGTATCTGCTGTCGGTCTACCGCTCATTCCAGGGCCAGCCCCGCACGGCGGAGGTATTCAAACATGCGGTTTAAGGGATCGACGATCTTCGTCACCGGCGGGGCGGGTTTCATCGGCTCCGCCGTGGTCCGTCATTTGCTGCGAGACACCCACGCCCGCGTCGTCAACATCGACAAGCTGACCTACGCGGCGAACCTGGCGTCGCTGCCCGGCTCGACCGAGAGCCTGAACTATACGTTCGAAAAGGCCTGCATCTGCGAGGCCCAGGTTCTGCGCCGGCTGTTCGAGAAGTATCAGCCCGATGCGGTGATGAACCTGGCCGCAGAGAGCCATGTCGACCGCTCGATCGACGGCCCCGGCGAATTCATCCAGACCAACATCGTCGGCACCTTCACGATCCTGCAGGAGACGTTGCGTCACTGGCGCGGGCTCTCGCCCGAGAAGCGCGACCAGTTCCGCTTCCTGCATATCTCGACCGACGAGGTGTTCGGTTCGCTCGGCGACGAGGGGCTGTTCACCGAGACCACGGCCTATGCGCCGAACTCGCCCTATTCGGCCAGCAAGGCATCATCAGATCATCTGGTGCGCGCATGGCGCGAGACCTACGAGCTGCCGACCTTGGTGACCAACTGCTCGAACAATTACGGCCCCTATCATTTCCCGGAAAAGCTGATCCCGCACATGATCATCAAGGGGCTCGCCGGCGAGCCGCTGCCGGTTTATGGCGACGGCCAGAACGTCCGTGACTGGCTATTCGTCGAGGACCACGCCAAGGCGCTGACGCTGGTGCTGGAGCGCGGCGAGGTCGGCGAGACCTACAATGTCGGCGGCCGCAACGAACGCACCAACCTGCACGTCGTGGAAAGCATCTGCGACCTGCTCGACGAGGTCGTGCCGGCAGTGGCAGGCCCGCGGCGCCAGCTGATCAACTTCGTCGCCGACCGTCCCGGCCACGACCGTCGCTACGCCATCGACGCCACCAAGCTCGAAACCGAGCTCGGCTGGCGCGCCGAGGAGAATTTCGAGACCGGCATCGCCAAGACGGTGCGCTGGTATGTCGACGAGCAACCCTGGTGGCGCGCGATCCTGGAGCGCGGCTACAAGGTGGAGCGCGTCGGGCTGAACCAATAACCGCCGATCTCTCCAGATCGCCGGCGTGGCTAGTCAACAGGAGAACGAGAAGCGCGATGACGATTCAACCGGATCTCATCGCGACCTGACGAGCCGCGACCGCCTTCCGACGGTGGATTGGCATCCACCAACCAGACAGCAAATCGAGAAACCACGGGGTCCCGCCATGAAAATCGCAATGGACGCTCAGGAATTGACACTGTTCAAGAGCTTCCTGGATCTCTCGACGCGCTTCCTTGAATTTGGCTCGGGAGGAAGCACCTGGCTCGCGTGTCAGACCAAGAAGGACTGGGTCATCTCGATCGATTCCTCCCTGGAATGGCTCAACAATGTCGGCGACGCCACGCGTGATGCGAGCACCAGGCCGCAGCTGCTGCATGTCGATATCGGCAAGCTGCGCGAATGGGGCTATCCGATCGAGAAGGAAAAGGAGAGCTCCTGGCCCGACTATCACGAGCGCATCTGGGAGCGTCCGGAAGCCAAGACCGCCGACCTGTATTTCGTTGACGGCCGGTTTCGCGTGGCGTGCTTCGTGCAGTGCGTGCTTCACGGCGCGCCGGGCGCCTTCATCGCGATCCACGACTTCGAGAACCGTCCCCACTACCATTCGGTGCGGACGGTCGCGCGCGAAATCGCGCGCGCCAATAACATGTCGGTCTTCCAGAGGCCGGCAAGGATCGACGTCGATGCGGCACAAGCCCTGCTCGCGAAATACCGACTGGAGCCGCTGTAGCTGACCGGAGCCTCTGTAGCCGGTCGCGACAGTCAACGATCACGTCAATGCACGAAACAAGAAGGGCGCGCCGATTGGCGCGCCCCTGTTATTTTTCCCGGATTCAGCCCTGGACCAGCTTCTTCAGGTCGGGAAGAAACCGCTGAATCGTCGCGTCTTCCAGATCGTTGCGATCGCGCAGCGTGAAGAACTCCATCGCCCGGATCTTTTCAGGATCTCCATCGGCCAGCGGCCGGCCGCGCTCGCGCTTCTTCAGCAATTGCTGCCGTGACTTCGTGTAGTAGTGGTTGATCACGAGCTTGTTGCGCTTGGGAGCCGTGCAGCGTCCGCCGATCGGGAAAACCGGCGTGCCGTCTTCCGCGACGTAGCAGCCCAGAACAAGCGATTGGTGGGGATGCAGATAGGACACGATGGTGTCCGGCCGCACGATCGACTTCATGATGAAATGATCGGGGAAGTCGTCCGGAGCGCGACGCGTGAAGGACTCGATGCACAGGCCGGCCGGCCTCGCATCGTGACCGTTCGACCCGAAGTTCAGCCAATGCACCGCCACCGCCGGCGCGGGCCCGACCTCGGCCAGAACGTCCTTGATGCTGCCGGCCTCGGTCGGAAACAGATACTCATCGGCGTCGATGAAGGCGCACCATTCCGTACAATTGCGATAGCTGTCGATCGCATGCGAGAAGGCGCGCATCTGGCCGAATTCCCCCTCCACGAAATGATAGGTGATCATTTCGGGCCACGGGAAGGACTCGATCACGGCACGCGTGTCGTCGGTGCTGCCGTTGTCGTAGAGGTAGAAGTGATCAACCCCTACCAGCCTGTGAAAGTGCAGCCATTCCAGGAGATCGTCGCCCTCGTTCTTGACGGCGCAGACGACGGCCAGGCCGTGCTTCTTCCGGTCGACCCCGGCATAAAGTTTCTTCGCCTCCATCACGCGGAGGAGGCCGGCGAACTCCCGGCGCAGATTTTCGCTTTGCGGAGCCGCAACGAGCGCGGAAAGATAGACGTCCTGCGCTTCATCCGCGGCTCCCATGTTGAGATCCGCGATTGCAAGGCGATGCAGTACCCGCGAGTCCGACGGCAGCTCATTGACGAGGTCGAGCAGGATTGCGCGCGCTCCGGCGAAATCACAGGCCTGCACAAGCGCCGCCGCCTTGGCAAACTGGAATTCCTTATAATCACCGAATTGCTGCTCCAACTGCTCGACCGATTGGATGAGCTCGTCGGGTTTCGGATTTGCGATCCGCCCGGAAAAGAAATCTCGAAGCCGTGTCTCGATCTCACTTGCTGGAAGCGTATCGAGATTCACGCCTGAGCTGAAACTAGACAGTGCCGGAATTTCCATGTCCAACCTGAGCCGCTCCCCACAAGATCAACAAGCAATTGCCATTGGTTTGCACCACGAATTCCCTGTTAGCGCACTTATCCTACAAGAATAAGGCTATAACACGCAGCGCTCACATTTAACTGTTGTAAGGTTATTTCGAGGGAAATCAATATAGTACAGCGCTCGATGTCATTTGCATGAAGCCGTCGCACAGGATGGGAACGATCGGAGATCGCCAATGGACAATGGAAACGAAGCAGTCCGTAAGCCGTTCGCGCTTACAAGAAGGATGCTTTTGGCATCGTTATCAGCAAGCCTCCTGCCCGGCTCGCTCAGCTTCCTGGGTTCCGGCGATCCTGCTGTGGCCGCGACGCCATCCAGACCTCTCGTCGGCGCCATTCGATGGGATGCGTGGTACGCGCCGGGCTCGCAGCCGACGGAAGCGATGAAGCAATCGCTCGGTCCCGACAAATATCGTTGGCGGACTCCCTTCTTCGGGACGCCGGCCAATCCCAACGCGCTTGATTTTTCGGCTTCGATCCAGGCCGAGATCGACAAGGAGATCGATCAGGCCATTTTTGCCGGGCTGGACTATTGGGCATTTGCCGGCTACGGGGCAAACCACCCGATGTCGAAAGCGCTGTACGCGTTCAGGGCCAGCCCAAAGGCGGCTGGAATGAAGTACTGCATGTTCACCGAGCTCGGCCGATGGGGATCGGCAGCCAAGCTCTCGTCGCTGCCTAAGGAGCACATCGGCCTCATGGCCGACAAGAACTACCTGAGGGTGGAGGGCGATCGGCCGCTTTACTTCCTGGGCTTCATCAGTAGCGCGGAAGTGAACCGTAGCTGGGGCGGCGTGCAAGGTCTGCGAACCCAACTGAACAGGTTCAGATCCGATGCGAATGCAGCAGGACTCGCGGATCCCTACATCGTGCTGGCGGGAGAGACGAAATTCCTGAGCCAGGAAGCGGCCAATATGGGCGCCGACGCGGTCGGGTCGTATGCGATTACGACGGGCAACGGCCGAGGCAGCTTTACCGATCTCGCGAAATATGCCGAGAAAGGCTGGAATGATCTCGCCGCCAGCCAGCTCCCCGTCGTGCCCACGGTGATGACAGGATGGGACCGGCGGCCCCGCATCGAACGTCCGGTGCCCTGGGAGACCAAGCAGCGTCCGGGCGATGGGATCAACAATTTCTATGCGGCGCCGACGAAGAAGGAATTGGCCGGTCATCTCGCGCAATCGATCAGTTGGGTGAACAGTCGTCCAGCGGAGAGCCGGGCCCCTGCGGTGTTGATCTACGCCTGGAACGAGAATGACGAGGGCGGCTGGCTGGTCCCCACCTTTCCTTGTCAAACCGATCGCCTCGAAGCGTTGCGTGAGGTTCTCAAGGCGACGGCCCGGGCAGCGTCGAAGAACCTCTGCTAGATCGTTTCCGAGAGAACGAAACTTCGATCAAGGCTCCGTTCCGATATCGTCGGAACGGAGCCAACCGGCTTACGATCCTCGATCAGCGCCAACGGATCGGCCTGGTCCGATCGTTCGATTCTGTCGTCCGATGTTCGACGTGATAGGGCGCATAGATCTGCTTCACCCAATAATTGAAGTTCGGGTGAAGCTTCACGAAGTCGTAGAATGAATCGCCGAAATTGGACGGGCTGAGGCAGGTCTTGTTCTGAGGCCTCGCCGTGATTGCATTCAGGCAATACGACAACATGCAAGCTTTCGTCTCGCTCTCTGCCACCTTGCTCAGGCTTCGGAAACTGTTGGTCGAATGAAGCCGATACAGATAGCGGTCGGCCTCGAGATAGGTCGGCTCGACCTTGGTGACTGCGCGCAAGGCGAAGTCCCAGTCATGGCAATATTTCAGGTCGGCGAGCCAGCCCACCTGCCGCAGCAGTTCACGGCTGAAGACGAAGTTTCCGGTCGATGCGGCAATCTGCGAGTCCAGGAAGGTCCATGACAGCGGCGCACCCGCAATCTGCGCCCGATCGATCGCATAGCGCAGGCGGGTCGGAAACTGGTAGTTGCTGATCGACCTTCCGAGTTCGTCGATCGGCTCGACGGCGGAGAAGCCGAAGAACAGCCGCTCGTTGCCGTGCTGGTCCGCGAACAATCGAACGCGGTCCTTTGAAAAGGCATCGTCCGAGTTCAGAAGAAAAATCATGTCGCCGCTCGTCAGCGATAGCGCCCTGTTCCAGGTGTAGTGGGCGCCAAGATTCTGGGGGTTCTTGAGCAGCTTGCACGAGATAAAGCGCTTTCCGAACGACCTTTTCTTGATAACTTTCTGCGCGACCTCAAAACTCTTGTCCGGCGAATTGTCATCGACGATGACGAGCTCAATGTCGGCAAAGGTCTGCTGATAGACAGTCTCGAGGCATTCCTCGAGATACTGCTCGTGCTTGTAGCACGCGATGACAACGCTTGCGAGCATCGGCGGCGACCTCAACGTCTCACGATGATCGAGTGGCGGGACCTCACGAGTGCACTGGCTCCGTCGCCGACCTCAAGGACCGCGAGTTGATATTCACCATCCGGCAAATCCCGAATCGAGAAGGACAGCTGGAAGCCGAAATAGCAGTCCTTGCTCTCAGCCTTCATGTACTCCTTGACGTCCACGCGCTCGTGCCAATCGACGATCAGGCAGTAGGCGCTGTTAGCCGCGCTCCCCGGAGCAAGTGCAGACAAGTCCAGGAATCCCGTTCTCTGTCGGCTGGCTTCGAAGGCATTGCCTGCACAAATCCAGCCGCGCACCAGGATCTCATAGCGCGGATCGACGATCACGCGTTCGCCGGTTTGAGAATTGATGTTCTCGATGACCAGCAGCGAACCTTCCGGATCAACGGACGCCCCTTCCGCCTCGACCGGAATGCCGCTCCTTGCGCGCTGTACCCCGGAATGCGTCAGGCCGGAGCGGTGCAGGCTTGCGAGCACCTCGACATGCGTCGAGGCTTCCTTCACCGCCCACTCGAGCTCTTGCCTGCTCAGGCAATCCAGCAGATCCGGACTATTGCGAATCTGGGATGAGATCGGCTCCGCCGACGCGACCCTTCGCACGACGTCGAGGAACGCGCGCCCGTGCCGCGAATCCGGCTCGAGATGAGCTCCCTCCGCCCACTCGTTCCAGGAATTGATAAATACCAATGATTCGGAAAAGCTGTTGCCCTTGGCGCGCAACGTCGCATCGCGGAGCCAGACCTCGAACGCTTCCGGACTGGACCGGGTAAAGACGTGACCGCGCGGCCCCTTTCGCGGCGTATTATCCCAACGCGGCATCACCGCAGGAAAGAACGGAAAGTCGTAAGTCTTGCCGATCGACGATCGCATGGCGTCGACATAGTCGTACACCTTGCCGGCAAAGGTCGGCGGTGCATCGACCTCGGTCGGCGGCACTTCCCTCGTCGAGACGGTGTGCGGCGGAAACTCGATCGCAGCATCGCAATTGACGTCGCGCGGATCGAACTCTCCGAAGGTCATCGCATTGCAAATCAGGAGCTCGCCGATTCCGAGCTCCCTGGCCCTCTCGCGCCAGACCTCGAACAGGCGCTGCTTGTCCGGCAGCAATGACGGCCTGTAGATGACGATGACCTTCCGGCCATCGACGGTGATGTAGCGCTCATCGAGCAGCAGGTCGGCCATGTCGTCGATGAAGCGGACGTCGTCGTCCAGCGAGTGATTTTGTCCCAACAGGAGCTCGGCATCCGAGCCGTCCCACCGGCGCGACCAGTTCTCGTTCGCCCAGCAGACGCAGAACGGCAGGTTCGGCTCGCCGTCCTCGAGCAGCAGCTGAAGCGGCTTTTCCAACAGCCTGCGCCCCTGGAACCAGTACACGTAGTAGCAGAATCCATCGATGCCGTATTGGCGTGCGAGGTCACCTTGCTGACGGCGGGTTTCCGGCAGCCGGACATCGTAGAATCCAAGATCGGCCGGCAACCATGGCGATTCATGCGCCGGAAACTGGGCGCGCATCCGCGCGACGTTGGTCCATTCGGTGAACCCCGGTCCCCACCACCGGTCGTTTTCGTCGAATGAATGGAATTGCGGCAGATAGAAGCAGATGTAGCGCACCTCTTTGGGGGAGGCGTCCGCCGGCTCGGCAACGATCCTGTTGTTGTTCGGAAACAGCAGGTCGTCGTAGTCTTCGGTCGAGAAGCCCAGCGCGACGATCACCTCGCCCGACGTAAAGTTCTCGAACAGCGGTATCTCATAATATTCGCCGTCGCTCAGGCTGATGCGGAGATAGATCTGCGCATGCTTGGGCTCGACAAGCGCGTTTCTCAGCGCGCGCGCCAGCCGACGGCGCACTCCCGGGGTGGATAGATCGATACGAAATCCGGGGCGCCCGATCACACTCCGCGGACCAACGCGAGCCGGCATCGAGCGGCCCGTCCGTCCCTCTTCGACACAATGAGAGGCGATAAACAGCGCGATCGAAACGGTCGAAGCAGGCGATTGGGCATCGACGATCCAACCGGAGATCCCTCGCCCCGAATATTCGAGTATCGCGCCGCGCAGCCGCGAGCCCGACTGCAGATCGCTGACATCGGGATCCAGGAACAGGCTCTGCGGATGGTCGTCCTGCTGAACCGGACTGGCAACGGGCAACATATCCTTCGTATCCCTGACGCTCCGTTCGACCATCTTGTTCATTGCCACTCAATCTCCTGCCAACGTTTAACGTCGGCTCCAGTTTCTTTCCCGGTCGCGCGGAAGTTCGATCTCGAGATCACGTTGCCTGACACGCTCGAGATCGTGACCTCATGCTTCTTATCGGTCATCTTCACACAACCAGAGGTACAATGAGCATTTATTCCGCGAACACAACATTAGCGCAATCTCTCTGTCGTCGATATGAAAGCCATTGTTAGTTCTGCCTCAATTGTCACGCGGACGTGCCCGCTTCCGTGCCTTCGCGCCCAAAACAAAGCCGTTCACCATCTCGGTCATTGCCGCATGCGACGAGATGTCCGGCTTCAACGATCTCAGCCGACGCTCTCGCCCATTGCCTGCAGACGACGCAGCGCGCCTTCGTTGTTCTTCTGCGCCGCTTGTCGATACCAGTGCAGCGCCTGATCGCGATCCTGCGCGACACCGTTGCCGGCGCGCAGCGCATCGCCAATTGCGAGCTGGGCTTCGACCATGCCCTGCTTCGCAGCGGCCTCGAACCACTCGGCCGCCTTCGCCGGATCGGCCTCGCGGCCCTGTCCTCGTCCCAGCATCACGGCGAGGTTGTATTGCGCCGTCGTGTGGCCCTGGCGCGCCGCGGCCTCGTACCATTTCACACCCTGGGCAAGGTCCTGCTCGACGCCCTGCCCGGTGCAATACATCACCGCAAGCTTGAACTGCGCGGCGGCATTGCCGCCGTCGGCCGCCTTGACGATCCAGCTCGCAGCTGCCTGCGGATCCTTGAGGCCGCTCTTGGGATCGGAATACAGCAGCGCCAGAGTATGCTGGGCCTCGACATGGCCGGCGCTTGCCGCGCGCTTGAACCACTGGGCCGCGGCCGGAAAATCGACGGCGCCGCCTAATCGTCCCATATGCAGCCCGCCGAGCTGGAATGCGGCAGCGGAATGGCCAACCTCGGCGGCGTCGGTCAGCAGCGTGCGTGCTTGCGCAAGACGCGCTTCGGATGGCTCTTCCTGGATGAGAAACACGGCATAGGCCGTCTTCGCATCGGCGTCGCCGCCGTTGGCGGCCTTGCTCAGCCACTCGGCAGCACGCACCTGATCGCGCGGCACGCCGTTGCCCGCCGAGTAGAGCCGGCCGAGTTGCACGCCTGCAGCGCTGATGCCTCCCTCAGAGGCGCGCTCGAACCACTTGATCGCGGTCGCGACATCGCGCGTCACGCCGTTGCCGTTGAGATAGAACACCGCGATGTTGTGGGCCGCCGTGGCGTGACCGCTCGCGGCGGCGCGTTCGAACCATTTCGCCGCCTGGCGGATGCTGGGCGGAACGCCGGTGCCGGTCGCATAGAAGCGCCCGGTGAAGAACTGCGCCTGCACATCGCCGCGCTCGGCCGCCTTCTCGTACCAATACGCCGCCTCGCGCAGATCGGGCTCGGCGGCGGTGCCGAGCGCATAGAACTCGGCGAGCGCCTGGATCGCCGGCAGATAGTCCTTCCGCGCCGCCTTGCGCAACGCGGTCTCGGCCTTGTCGAGATCCTTGGCCACCGCTTTGCCGCTCAGCCGCATCAGCGCGATGTTGTAGAGCGCGATCGTGTCGTCATGCGAGGCGGCACTCTGGAACAGCCGCGCGGCCTGTTCGATATCTTCGGGAAGCCCGGTGCCCTTGAGGCACATGAATGCAAGCGCAACCTGCGCGCGTACATGTCCCTTCTCCGCGGCCTTGTGATACCAGATCGCGGCCTGCGGGAAATCGACGGGGACGCCGCGGCCCTGGTAATGCACGTCACCGAGCGCGAATTCGCCGGCCGCCGCCTTCTGCTCGGCCGCCGCCTCGTACCAGCGCAAGGCTGCAGCGTGATCCTTTGCGCAGCCTTGCCCGTTGGCGTACATGTCGCCAAGGATCGCCTGCGCCTCCGCCTTGCCCGCCTCCGCCGCCACCGACATCCAGAGGAAGGCAGCGTCGAGGTCCCTCGGCACACCGATACCATTCGGGAAGACCAGGTCGTGGATGTTGGTCGCCTTGTCACCGAGACGCGCCGCGGTGGATTGCCGCCACATCTCGGGCCTGTTCGGACCGACCGTGGCCTGGACCCCGTGGAGGTAGATCAAGCCAAGCTGGAATTGCGCTTCAGTATGTCCATGCAGGGCGGCGCGCTCATACCACGCGACCGCATCCGGAATGTTGCCGATGACACCTTCGTTCCTCGCATAGAGCAGCCCGATCCGGTAGTCCGCCTCCGGGTTGCCCGATCGCGACGCAAGCCGCCACTGGCGCAGCGCCTCGAGATATTGCCGGTTCTCGTAAGCCTCCAGTCCCCGTTCAAACAGCGTTGAGTCTGAACGGGACGAACCGGGCCGGAACAGGTCGAGAAGGGATCGCGTCGACACCGTCATGGCTCGCGCATTGCTTCTTTGGCACTGCGCAGCATGCCGCCGAGCAGATACATCGCCACCGAGCGGGTACCGACATTGACATCGCCCTGCAGCGTCATGCCGGGGATGAGGCGGAAATTCTTCGGAACATCCTTGAAGTTGGTCTCGTCGACGGAGCATCGCGCCTTGTAGAAGGCATCGACGGGTTTTCCGTCATCGTCGGTCGTGAAGGCGCCTTCGCTGATCCAGCGTATCTTGCCCTGCGCCGTACCGTGCTCCGCCGCGTTGAACGCATCGACCTTCATCGTGCAGGGGTCGTTCGGCCGGACAAAGCCGACATCGCGCGACAGGATCTGGATCTCGGCCTCGAGCCGGGTCTTGAGCGGCATCAGCGTGATGAAGGGATCGCCCGGCTTCAGCACGGACCCGACCGAGAGCTTGGCGAGGGTCAGGACGACCGACGGCTCGGCCGCCGTCCAGCGGACGAGGTCCTGGTGCTTGATCGCCTTGTCGTATTGTGAGCGGGCCGTATCCAGGTTGTTGCGCGTCGTGACCAGATCCTGGCTCAACTGCGCGTTCCACTGCTCGGTGAAGGCGCTGCGATCGGCCTTCAGCGACTCCAGCTGGTGTTGCGCTTCCAGCAGGGTGTTATGCGTATTGTCGATCTGGCGCAACAACTCCAGCCGATTGTCCTGCGACAGGTACAGATTCAGCTTGGATCCGCTGCCGCTTTCGGCGAGGGTCGAGCGCATGTCCTCGATCTTGCCGGCGATCTCGGCACGTTGGCTGTACCGCTCGTCGTCCTTCTTCGACTTCTGGATCGTTGCTTCGGTCTGGCCGATCTTGGAATCGTAGCTGTTCACCTGCGCGTGGTACTGCGCAACACGCTGGTCGTAGAGCGCCTTTTGCAAGGCGTTGTATCTGGTGACTTCCGGATCGCTGGACTCGCCGTATGACAACGGCTTTCCGGACAATTCGGCCTCGTCGCGGGCGACCTGAGCCTCAAGGCTCGCCATCTGCGACTTGTACTGCGTGACATCGGCCGCGGTGAACGTCGAGTCCAGGGTCGCAAGCAGTTGCCCCGTCTCGACCTGCTGGCCTTCCCGAACATCGATCGTCTTGATGATCGACGCGTCCAGAGCCTGCAGCACATTGATCTGATCCACGGGAACGATCCTGCCGCCCACGCTCGTGATCACCCGGTCGACGCGCGTGAAGCACATGATCGCCACGATGGATACCATGAACGCCGACAGCGCGAACAGCGTCGCGCGGGCCAGCAACGGCTCGGGCGCTTCGCGGATCGCATCGGTTTCGGACTGGAACTGGCGGACGGTCGCGAGCGACGCTTGATTAGGAGACAAGGGTCGGGCTCCTGAAGTTCTTTTCGGTGCGGCCCGCCGGCACCAGATGCGTATTCTGCTGGTACCAGAGCGAGCTGTAGATGTCGTTTCGTTCCAGAAGCTCGTCGTGGCGGCCGATATCGTTGACCACGCCACGATTGAGCACGAGAATCGCGTCGGCCTTCGTCAGCGACGACAGGCGGTGCGAGATGATGATCAATGTGCGCCCCTGCGCGATCCGCGAAATGTTGGCGTTCACGATCGTCTCGCTCTCGGCATCGAGCGCGCTGGTCGCCTCGTCCAGGATCAGGATCGGCGGATTGACGATCAGTGCTCGCGCGATCGCGAGGCGCTGACGCTGGCCGCCGGAGAGATTGGTGGATCCCTCGTAGATATAGGTCTCGTAGCCGCGCGGCAGCTTGTCGATGAACTCCTCGGCGCCGGCCAATCGCGCCGCCCTGACAATGTCGTCGAAGGTCGCGTCGGGCTTTGCGGCGGCAATATTCTCGCGGATCGTGCCGCTGAACAGGAAGTTCTCCTGCAGCACAACACCCACGTTGCGCCGGAGGTGGTCGACGTCGTATTCGCGGACATCGATGCCGTCGACCTTGATCAGACCGCCATAATCGGAATGCAGGCGCTGCAACAGCCGCGTGATCGTGGTCTTGCCGGAGCCGCTCTTGCCCATCACGCCCAGCGTCGTGCCGAGCGGAATCTCGAAGGAGACATTGTTCAGCGCCGGCGACACCGCGCCCTTGTACTTGAACGTGACGCCGGAGAATTCGACCAGGCCCTTCAGCGGCGCCCTCACGCCATGGCCGGAGCGTCCTTCCTCAGCCGGCTGATTGACCAGCCTGCCGACGATCGTGACCGCGGTGCGCGCCTCGTCATACTGGTTGATGAGCTGGGCCATCTGCATCAGCGGGCCGGCAACGCGTTGCGACAGCATCAGAAACGCGAACAGCGCGCCGACATAGACCGGATCGCCGCTCGACACGGCGAGGTAAACACCGAACGCATAGGGCGCACTCACCGCCAGCCGTTCCAACGGCTTCACCAGCGTCTGAATGGCGGTTCCGGTCATGCCCTCCGCAAGACGCGCCTTGGCGACGCGCGCCACAAGCACATCCCACATGTGCCGCTGCCGCGTATCGAGCGCCAGCGACTTGATGGTCCGCATGCCGTTCAGGCTCTGGATCAGAAACGCGCCCTGTGCGCCTTCAGCCGCCAAAGTCGCCGAGGATTTCTTGCGGTAGGCCGGCAGCATCAGGACCAGCCAGGTTACGATCAATCCGGCAAAGGCAAGCACCATCAGCGTCATGATCGGGCTGAAGAAGAACATGACGGGCAGGAAGAAGAACAACGTCGTCGAATCGAGGATGGTCCCGAACAACTGTCCGGTCAGGAAGCCGCGAATTCGAAATACCTCGCGGATGTCCCGCGAAATCAGGCCGACCGGATTCTGCTCGAAATAATCGATCGGCAGATTGAGCACCTTCTCGAACACGTAGGTCGACAGCTTGACGTCAAGCCGCGCCGTCAGACGCTGGACCAGGTACTGCCGCAGGAACGTGAAGGCCGCCTCGAACAGGATCAGCACGAACATCGCAATACACAGCACGTAGAACGTGTTGTAGGCCTTGTAGAAGATGACCTTGTCCGAGAGCAGCCGCCAGAACATGATCGGTCCGAGGCCCATGAAGCCCAGGATCAACGCCGCGATCGCGACGTCGCGCAGGATGCGCCGTTCGCGGAACAGCAGGGCGGTGACAAAGCCGAAGCTGAACGGCTGGGTTTCGTCGGAAATCTCGTAGTCGCGCTTGGCCATGACGACGTCGCCCGACCAGATGTCCTCGAAGCGCGGTTGATCGATGACGAGCAGCGCATCCTCGCTCGCGTTCGGATCCTGCAACACCACTCGCGAGCTGTTTTCATCGCCTTCGAGGCGCAGCAACACCATGTGGCTGCCGTCGCGCAGGCGAACGATGGCCGGCAATGCCCGCTTGAGATGGCTCAGCCCCTTCCAATCCAGCGTGACGGCCTTTGCCGTCATTCCGGATGTATTTGCGCACTTCAGAAGCTCGGGAAGCGTGACTTCCTGGTCACCCAGGAGATTGTCGTGGATGAGCTGGGACGGGGTCAGATGCAGCCCATGCTGCCTTGCCACGATGACGAGGCAGGCGAGACCCGAGGGTGGCAGCCCTTCCACCGAAGGTGCGCCGACGAGCGAGAGGTGTTTGGTCATGGATGCCTCAAAGTTTCGACTGCGCAGTTCCCGGCCTTAGCGAACTATAACTTATCACTGTTAGTTCGCTAACGCAGCATTTTCGGCACGTCGCATCAAAAAGATATGTTTCGCGACAGGCAAGAAGCCGGCCTCGAACATTCGCCGCGGACGGTTTAACCACGGAACTTATAACATTTATTAACATCGACAGTTACGGGGCGGCGGTCACCGTCTCCCGGAAGTCGAAGCCGCAGGCCTCCAGCTGCGGCCGGATCCGCTCATCCTCGGCCTCCGGCATCAGCGCCAGCGCGCACACCTCGAAGTTCTCGCTGCGCACGGAGACTGTCGGAAAGCCAGCGCTGAGCAGCAGATTTCCCATCCGCTCGGACGAAAAGCCGGTCTTGTGCGCCATGTGGTGGCGTCCCTGTTCGATTGCGCCGGAATGCCCGTAGATCATGTCAAGTGGCCGGATCGGGCCGGCCGGCGAGACATAGGCCACGGCACCGAGGCCGTGGATCAGCATGTGCTGCGCGACGGCCTCCAGGTCGGGCGACATGATCAGCGCGAAGCCGTCCGGCTTGAGAACCTCGCGGAACTGGACAAAGGTGGGATGAATCTCATGGGCGTAGAGATGCTCCATGACGTGTGAGCACCAGATCGCATCGAACGTGGCCAGCGGGAACAATCGACCGAGATCGGTGATCGATCCGACCACATCGGGATTCACGCCGCCGTCGACGTCGAGCCGGATCTCCTCCCACTCGTGCGATGTCATGAGCGGCTGGATGCGCTTGGTCACCGTCAATCCAGCGCCGGCATTCAGCATTTTCTTCTTGGCCAATCGAGAGCTCCGCGGGTTCGCGCATCAAGCGGCTGAATTCTGCAGCGATCGTTCGTCTTGACCGAACGTGCCCCGGCCGCAGAAAGCGATCAGCCACGGTTCCCGTTGTATCAAGCGAGCACCACGGCTTTACAAAAGCTACGTGGTCCGAATGTGACCAACTAACGTCTAACATCCGTCGGCGAACATGTCCCAAACGGAACTTGTGATAGAGACCAGCGCATGTTCCAATCACGTCCAATTGGCATGCAACAAAAGCACCGCCTCAACATGAGTTGAGGCGTCTTCGCTTGGTGCAAAGCCGCGATCCTACAGCCTGGTCGAGTGACCATCGTTGAAGATCAGGTATTCGATGTTGCTGATCTGGGTCACCTGGCCATTGCTGAAGTTGATGTCCAGAGATCCGCCCTTTCCAGCGCTGATGTCGATCACATCGGTCGAGGCGTGATCCAGGAAGGTCAGGGAATCCTTGCTGCCGCCACCGCCGTCGACGGTGTCGCTGCTGCGGGGATTGGACAGATAGAAATAGTCCTGACCGGCGCCGCCGACCATCGAAGCCGTACCGGTCGCGGAGCCGACGAACGACGAACCATCGTTGCCGCCGATCAGCGTCTGCATGCCCGAGCCGGCGATCAGCGTATCGTGGCCCGAGCCGCCACGCAGCGTGTCGTTGCCGGCACCGCCGTAGAGCGAATCGTCGCCGTCACCGCCATAGAGCTTCGTCGCGTGCGACGCGTCGCTGCCCGAGTAGAGGATGTCGTTACCGCTGCCGCCGTACTCCGCGACGGTGCGGGCACCGCCGACCAAGAGGTCGTTGCCGGCGCCGCCATTCAGCGTGTCGGCCCCCGCACCGCCATACAGCGAGTCGTTGCCCGCACCGCCGTCGAGGATCGTGCCATGCGACGCATCCGAGTGCGAGTAGATCGCATCATTGCCGCTGCCGCCATACTCCGCAACAGTTCCGGCAGCGCCGATCAGCAGGTCGTTGCCGGCACCGCCGTCCAGCGTGTCGGAACCGATATCAGCAGGGTTATACCCCGCACCGGCAACCAGCGTGTCGTTGCCCGCACCGCCATCGAGCAACGTCCCGAACGTCGCGCCGGAGCCTGAATAGAGAACGTCGTTACCGCTGCCGCCGTACTCCGCAGCAGTCCTGACGCCGCCGATCAGCACGTCGTTGCCGGAGCCGCCATCCAGCGTGTCGGCCGCGGCACTGGCACCGCCATTCAGCGTGTCGTTGCCGGCACCGCCCGACAGCAGCGAGCCCTGCTCCGCGAACAGGTTCGCGTAGAGCACGTCGTTGCCGGCGCCACCGTAGAGCTGACAGCTATTCACACCGGCGACCAGGGTGTCATTGCCCGCGCCGCCGTAGAGGCTCTCGTTGCCCAAACCCGCGCTCAACCAGTCGTCGCCGGTGCCGCCAAACAGGCGATCATTGCCCCAACCGCCGAACAGCCGATCGTTGCCGCTGCCGCCGTAAAGCGTGTTGAAGGTGCCCACCTGGCTGCCCGACAGCAGCACGTCGTTGCCGCTGCCGCCATACAGCGTCGACCAGCTCCCGCCATAGAGCGTGTCGTCACCGGCGCCGCCGTGGATCGAGTCGTGACCGGCACCACCGAAGATGGTGTCGTTGCCGTTGCCGGCGAGAACGGTGGTGTCACCGGTGTTGTTGAGAAATATCTGATCGTTGCCGTTGCCGGTCGCGACCAGGACCGGAGTGCTGCCGGTCATCTTCAGCGTCACGTCGCTGTCGGTAGCCTCGATGATCGCCTTCAGACCGGCGTCGGCGTGAACGGTATTGCTGGCGTTGGTTTCGATGAGAACGTTGGCGGCCGGATCCGGGTTGCTGATACCAGCCCCCTCCTGCACCGGGATCGTCGCGCCGTCATCCGGGCTGGTGTAGCCGATGCCAACGTTGATCAGGTAGTCAAGAATCTCTCGCTGGGTTGCGTGATCGATCGCGGAGTGGATCGCTGCCTTGAGGCCCGTCTGGTCCAGATTGGAGGTCGCCATCGATGTAGCCCCTGAAAGAAAAGCGCCGCCTCAACCTGGGTTGAGGCGGCGCCTTAGCTCAGTGCAGAAGACCTAGCATCTTACAGCTTGGTCGAGTGACCATCGTTGAAGATCAGGTATTCGATGTTGCTGATCTGGGTCACCTGGCCATTGCTGAAGTTGATGTCCAGAGAACCGTCCTTGCCCGCGGTGATGTCGGTCACGTCGGTCGAGGCGTGATCCAGGAAGGTCAGGGAGTCCTTGCTGCCAGCACCGCCGTCGATGGTGTCGCTGCTGTGCAGGTTGGACAGGTAGAAGTAGTCCTGACCAGATCCGCCGACCATCGAAGCCGTACCGGTCGCGGAGCCGACGAACGACGAGCCGTCGTTGCCGCCGATCAGCGTCTGGTTGCCCGAACCGGCAACCATCGTGTCGTGGCCGGAGCCGCCATACAGCGTGTCGTTGCCGGCACCGCCGTAGAGCGAGTCGTTGCCGGCACCGCCGTCCAGGATCGAAGCGTGCGACGCATCCGAGTTCGAGTAGAGCGCGTCGTTGCCTGCACCACCGTAGAGCTGGTTATTGCCCGCGCCGCCGACCAGGACGTCGTTGCCCTTGCCGCCGTAGAGAACCTGGTCGCCAGAACCGCCGTAGAGCGTGTCGTTGCCGTCGCCGCCATACAGGCGATCGGAGCCTGCACCGCCGTACAGCACATCATTGCCCTTGCCGCCTTCCAGCGTGCTGGAATTACCGGCAGTGCTGCCAGACACCAGCACGTCGTTGCCGGTACCGCCCTCGAGAGTCGACGAGCTGCCGCCGTACAGCGTGTCGCTGCCGGAACCGCCGATCAGCGTGTCGGCACCGGTGCCGAACAGCAGATCGTTGCCCTTGCCGCCATCGAGCGTGCTGTGGCCGGAGACGTTGTCGATGAGGACATCGTTGCCGTTGCCGCCGGAGAGCGAGTCGTGACCGGCACCACCGAAGATCGTGTCGTTGCCGTTGCCGGCGAGAACCGTGGTGTCACCGGTGTTGTTGAGGAAGACCTGATCGTTCCCGTTGCCGGTCGCGACCAGCACCGGGGTGCTGCCGTTCACCGTCAAGGTCACGTCCTTGTTGGTGTCTTCGATGATCGCCTTCAGGTTGGCGTCGGTGGTAACGGTGTTATTCGGGTTGGTTTCGATCAGAACATTGGCGTTCGGATCCGGGTTGGTGATGCCAGCGCCCACCTGCACCGGGATCGAGGTGCCATCGTCCGGGCTGGTGTACCCGATCCCAGCGTTGATCAGATAGTCAAGAATCTGTTGCTGGGTTGCATGGTCGATTGTGCCGTGGAGAGCGTGTTTGAGGTCAGTCTGGTCGAGATTGTAAGTCGCCATCGAGGTAGCCCCTCTTGGGATACGAGGATTCAAGCCGCTCGTCCGCACTTAAGCTGTTGATTCACAACTGGTCTGTTGCGACGCAGCTCAAATATGGACATACGTTACGAACTTGTTAAGTCCATTGTTAAGTCCGCAATACCGGAGTGTCAATCAGCAATGCGCCATTAACGTCTGGTTCCATGAGGCTTTTGTGAGACTTAGCGCCAATTCGGATGCGCCATAACATTCAGCGCAGGCGATTCACAAATGTTAGCCGCGGCGCAAAAAAGGGTAGTGATTATACGGGGTTTCATTGGCTGCCGAGATTGCGCGGGAGCGCAGAATTTCGCAGTTGTTGCGCGCGCTTCGACGCGATTTTCCGATCTGAAAAAATATTTCTGCGCGGCGTGAGAGCTCTTCCAAAAAAGCGTCAAACTTCACAACCGGTCGGCAACCCGAGCTGTGTTATGACGAGTTCTAGTTGCAGGCTGCGGGCTCCAGCCGGACGAAATCCAGGGAATCGACCGCAGAATCGAGGCACGTCGATCGCCAGGCCGAACCTGGTGCGGGACGCCGAAATAACAAATTAACATCAGATTTGCCGCGATTTGCCGGTGACGAGGACGCGGAAACGGCAAATCCGCGTCCGGTCGCCGACGAAGCGACCGACCGCGGCGATTATCCAGCGGCGGCGCGCGCGTAGATCGCCTCGAGCAGCTGGAGGTTCTCATCCGGCGCGTAGAGCTCGAGATAAGCCGCCCGTGCGGCCCGTCCCCACGCCGCGGCGAGGTCCGGCGCACCGAGAATGTCCACGATCCGGCTTCGGAGCGCGACCGCGTTGCCCGGCGGCGCCAACACGCCGGTCTTGCCCGCGGTCACGACTTCGGCAAGTCCGCCGATCTCGGACGCGATCACAGGCGTTCCCCGCGCGAAGGCTTCGACCACGACCATGGGAAAACCCTCGTACCACAACGACGGCACGACCAACGCCCGGGCATTCGCCATTTCCCGCAGCACCTCGGCGCGCGAGAGCGCGCCCAGGAACGTGACATCGCCGGACACCCGAGCCTCGAGCGCAACGCGCTCCGGCCCCTCGCCCACGATCCGCAACGGCACACCGGTCCCGGCAACGGCCTCGAGCAGCACGCCGACGCCCTTCTCGCGGCTCAGCCGTCCGACATAGAGCAGCCCGGCGCGCGGCGCGGCCGGATCAGGCGCCCCCGGATCGGCCATGAAGTTCGGCTTCACGTCGATCCGGCCCGCGTCGAATCCGGCCTGCGTGAACAGGGTTTTTGCAAACTGCGTCAGTGCGATCAGGCGCAAACCGGGACGGCTCCAGGTGCCGCGGCGCTGGTGCCGCGCGATCATGTAGGCCGAGGCCATCGAGCCCGGAAGCGATCCGCGATAGCACCGATGCGCCACGCCCCAGAGATGGCCGTGATCGAGGCACTTGTGGCAGATGCGGCCGTCGCGCAGCAGCATGCCGCCGGTGCAGATGGTGCGATAATTGTGCAGCGTCACCACCGCGGGCACGCGCTTCTGCCGGCAGAGATCGAACACCGCGGGCGACAGCAGCGGGAAGAAATTATGGACGTGGACGACGTCGGGGCGAAAGCGGTCGATCGATTCGACCATGATCCGTTTTCCGTCCGCATTATCGGCGATCGACAGTGTCGTCGCGATGCGCGCGGCGAACGAATCGATCGCCTCGTTGCTGACCGTAAGCATTTCGACGCTGTGTCCCGCGCCGCGCAGCAGCTCGACTTCGGCCTCGAACACGACGTCCTCGCCGCCGCGTCCCTGATATCTGTTGTGAGCGACAAGTATCTTCATGATCGGGGCGCAGGGTCGGAAAACCAGCGCAGCTCCGTCACCAGGCTTTGGCCGGCGGCGAGCGTACCGGAGCCGATCAGCGTGGTCGCCGGCACTTTCAGATCGAACGACGGCGAATACCAGCCGGCCGGTACGGTCTCGTCACCGCGATACGGCGTCCAGCTCAGCTCAACGGGCAGATCGAGCTCGGCGCCCCCGCCAGGCCATGCGAGCTGCGCCGTGCGCCCGTCGAGCCTGCATTCGACCTCGGGACCGAGGTGCCAGCTGAGGCTCGCGGGCACCGCAAGCCCTTCATCACCAAGCACAATATCGGTGACGACGAGCCGCGCCGCTTGCCGCCGCAATTGCACCGCGCGGCGATGCACGAGACCTGCTCCATCCTGGTATCCCGCGTGTTCCGCGACCCAGTTCGCATCCGCATCTCGATCATCGAGGCCGCTTGATGCAACCAGCCGGCTCGGCGCGTGCCGGGTCCAGAGAAACGGGCCGCCCGACACCGACTGGTCGCGCCCGAACAGGCAAAGCGTGTTGTGCGCCGGCGTTGAACGGAAGTAGGCCCGCCATCGCGGATCGCCGTGATAGCAATAGGTGCCGGGGTCGGCGAGGATCTCGACCCCGCCGATCCTGCATTCAAGCGACAACGCATCGGCATGGGCATGCGCCGCGATGCGGCCGAAGCCGTGCGGGCCGTGGTCGCAACGGCACCACACCGCGCGCTCGGCATCGACGAGAAAGGCCTGTCCCGCCTCAGCCAGCAAATGCGGACGGCGCGCCGGCCGCCCTGCAATCGCACGCGCCGCGACGCCGTCGGTCAAGACAAACGTCCGCAGATCTGGCTCCGGCAGTGGCGGCCACCATGGCAGAGCACCGAACAGGCGCGCGCCGGTCGCGAGCAGCCCGAGCCAGCGATTGCCTGAGTGATCGTCGAGCAACAGGCCGATGCCGTCGTCGCCATCGCCCTGACGCGGCGGATGCGCGCGATCATCCAGCATCGCGGCAATGACGTCGCTCATGCGGCACATCGTGCTCCAGACCGCATTGTCGAGCGGATGGCCGGACGACTCGCCCTGCACGGCTGCGGCAAGCAGGAGTTCGAGGACGAAGCCGTGATAGTCGGTCGCGAGCTCGCCATTGCTGCCGCAGGCAAGCGTCTGCGCCACCGCCTCGTGTGCCAGCGTGCCGGCGGATTGCGCGCGCCATCGCGCGCTGTCGCGGAAAAAGGGAAACACACAGGCCGCAACGAACTGTCCGGCGGCCTCGGCGATGATGTGGTTGTTGGCGGAGGAGCCGCGGCTTGGGAACTGCGACAGCCAGTATTGATGCGCGTAAAGCTGCGTCAGGAACAGCTCGTTGTCCTCGAACAGCGCGGCAGCGCCGGGCCAGCCTTGCAGCAGCTGGCGTATCCAGGCCCAGGAGATCAGCCGTACGCCGAGCTCGATGCCGCTGATCCAGTGCGGGCCGCGCGGGAATGGATTTTCGCGCCACCAGCTTTCCAGATGCTCGGCCACGCGCCTGGCGTAGCGCTCGTCCGAGGTCAGGTAATACGCTGATGCGAGCACCGTGAGATGATGGTGACGCGACGGCTCCCAGATATATTTGATGTTGCCGAGCGCGGCCTCGTCGCGATAGGGAACCGCAAATGCGTAGATGTCAGCGGGCGCCCGCTTGCCGCTGCGGACATCGACGAACCAGTCGGGCCGTTCGCCCAGGGCCGCCTGATCTCTGGCAAATATCCGCCAGTGTCCGGCGAGAATCCGATCGGCGCACTGGATCACCCCGTCGGCTGCTTGTCGCGGAGCCCTGGCCGGCAAAGGCAGCAGTTTCAATCGCAGTTGGCGCGTGCCGGGAGTAAGCTTGGCGCCGGCGCGTCGCGCGATATCGGGCGGCGTGATGCGCCAAAGCTGGCGCAGCACCTGGTCATTCACTCGTCCGGCAAGCTCGGACGGCTCCATGCGCTGGAGTCTGCGCAGATACCAGGCCGGATTCATCTCACGCGGTCGAGGCGCGCGCGACGCCCTGCTCTGCTGCCGTGGTCGTCAGATCGACCGGCATCCCGGCCGCCGCACTCTCCTGCACCGCGAGCGTTGCGCGGGTAGTCGCAAGCAGCGATTCGAGCCCGATCGGCATCGCGGCCCCGGATGCGATCGCGGCGACGAAGGCATCCAGCATCGGCCGCTGGCCCTTGTCGAGCTGCGCTTTTTTCGTCGTCCGCTGCCCGGCGTGCCAAACTTCGAAGCGCGAGAAATTATCGAAGGCGGCAAAGCCGGTGCTCGCCGATATTTCGAGCGCCTCCTTCGGCACCCGTGGATCGCCGCCCGTCAGATAGCTGAGGCTCGCGACCGAGCCGTCGGCAAACTCGAATGTGGCAACGAGATTGTCGATATCCTTGCCGGCTACGCTCGTGGAGACACGTACCGGATCGGCACCGAGCCACCAGGACAACACGTCGATGAAATGGCCACCTTCGCCGGCGAAGCGGCTGCCTTCGCTCTCGGCCTGCAGATACCAGGATGATTTTTCCAGCGGGCCGGCGATGACGCGATATTGCAGGGTCTGCGGCCCGGCCGGGGCGAACGCCGCGCGCATGCCCTGCAACAACGGCGAGAAGCGGCGATTGAAGCCGACCATCAGCCGGTCGTTGCCGGTCTCGCGGATCACTCGCTCCAATTGGTCGAGTGAACCTCTGTCGATCGCCAGCGGCTTTTCGACGAACACCGCCTTGCCGGCGCGCAGCGCCTGCGCCGCGAGCTCGGCATGGGATGCATGGCGCGTCGCGATCAGCACGGCATCGATATCGTCGGCCTCGAGCACCGAGGCCGCATCCGTCGAGGCACGCGCGAAGCCGAACTTGCGCACCGCGGTGGCGCCGCTCAGGCCGGTGTTGGTGGCGACCTCGACGAGATCGACCCGTGCGTTATTTGCAAGCTGCGGCAGCAACATGCTGGAGGCATAATTTCCGGCGCCGATGACGGCGAGCCGCACCCGGCCGCTGCGCAGGGCGACGGCCGGACGATAGATCATCTGCATCGCGCGCGGGGCTGCGTCGGGATAAGCGAACACCATGCCGAGGCCGACCTCGCCCCGGCTCATGCGCTCGAACGCCGACGTCGCCTGCTCCAGCGGCACCGTTTCGGAGATCAGCGACGAAAAATCGAGCCGTCCGTCGGCAAGCAGCGCGACGATCGCCTCCATGTTGCGCTTCTCGGTCCAGCGCACATGGCCGATCGGATAATCGATGCCGCCCTCCTCGTAGAGCGGGTCGTAGCGGCCGGGGCCGTAGGAGCGCGAGAAGCGGACGTCGAGCTCCTTGTCGTAGAATTCGTTCCACGGCAGGTTCAGCGTGCATTTGCCGATATCGACGATGCGGCCGCGGTCACGCAGCAACGCCGCTGAACGCGATGCGAGATCGGGATCGTCGCTGCCCGCGGTGATGAACACGCAATCGACGCCGTTGCCCGCCGTCAGCTGATCGATCCGCGCGCGAAAAGAGGCCGCGGCATCGTCAGATGCGACGGCGCAGAGCGCGGCGCCCGCAGCCTCCGCCTGACGACAGCGCGCCTCCAGCCTGTCGAGCCCTGTGACCACGACACCGGCGCTGCGCAGCAGGCGCACCATGATCTGCCCGATCAGGCCGAGGCCGATCACGCAGGCGGTCTCTCCGAAGCGTATCTCCGACTGGCGCATCGCCTGCAATGCGATCGAGGCGATGGTGGTGAACGCGGCCTGGTCGAGCGCAGCGCTGTCCGGTAACGACACGCAGAGGTTCACCGGCACCCAATTGTATTCAGCGTGGGTTGCATATTGATTGCCGCCGCAGCAGACGCGCTGCCCGATCGAGAAGCCGCCGACGCCCTCACCCACTTCGACGATGGTGCCCGACAGCGAGTAACCGAGCGGCGTATAGGAATCGAGGCGGTTCATCACCTTCTGATAGGTCGCCAGCAATCCCTGCTGGCGAACCGAGCGCACCACCTTGGCAACCTGGTCCGGTCGCGCACGCGCCTTGCCGAGCAGCGACAGGCGGCCTTCGGTGAACTTCATCATCTCGGTGCCGGTCGACACCGCCGAGAATGCCGTGCGCACTAAAACCCCGCCGGGGCGGCAGCGCGGCGCCGGCACATCGATCAGCTTGAGCTCGCCGCTCTTATAGTTCTGCGCGATCTGCTTCACGGTCGATCAATCGCCTCAAGTTAACAGCACCTTGTATCGCGCTTGTCGCCCATAATGAAGACAAGAACATTGTCAAAGTTAGCTCATCGCCGGCGGATTAACATCGATATCATTCCAGCAACAGGACCGGTTTGGGCGAGATCTCGACCTCGCCATTGGCGATAGGTCCTTCGCCACCGTCGAGGCCCTGGTAACGGCTGAAATGCGGGTCGACGCGATAGACGGACCGGCCCTTGGTGGTCCACAGGATCAAACCATTGCGACCATCCGGCATGCGGAGCTCGACGCGCCAGGTCGACGGCGATGTTTTGCCCGCGGTCACCACGCCTGCGCCGACCAGCCATGACTGGACCGTTCGGTAGGCAATTCCGCTCGGCAGCAGTCCGCGCGCCGGATCCCATAATTTCCCGAAGTCGCTGCCCCCACCGGCAAACTCGTACCAATAGAACCGGTCGACGCCGCTGATCCATTTCAGGATGTAGGCGCGCGCCAGGCACCCGTCCGGATTTTCCTCATAGGACGACCAGCCGGCCTCGGTGTCCCAGATCGGCCTTGCGGAAAGGCCATGCGCGGTGAGGATCTGCCTGAAGCGCGCGATGATTCCGATCACGGCTTCGGGTTCGCTCGTATAGCCGTGGAAGGCGAAGACATCGGCATATTGCCCGCCGCCCTGCGCCATGAAGTCTTTTTGCCAGCGATACCCATCGGGCGTGCCGTTGGACGGCGGCGTCAGCACGGTCAACGTCGGATCGCTGGCCTTGATGATCTCGTAGGCCCGCTTTTGCAGCCGGACCATGGTGGCGATATCGCCCGAGTAGTATTTGGGGTCTTCCGGCTCGTTCCAGATTTCCCAGTATTTGATGCGGCCGGCGGCGCGCGTGACCGTCGCGCGCACCCAGTCATCCCATGACGCCAGATCGGCAGGCGGCGAGCTTGCACCGGGTGTGAACGCAGGCGGCGCGTCCTTCACCGACGCGGCCCATCGCGGCGTGAAGGCGAGATTGAGAACGATCTCGACATGCTCCCGCTCCGCCGCCGCAAGGATGGCGTCGAAGCGCGCCCAATTGTAGATGCCGGGCGCCGGGTTGATCTGGGCCCAGTAGATCGCGCCCCACAGCCGCACGCCGTCGAACTTCAATTCGGGCCATGGTTGCGACTGCCCGATCGCGTTGACCGTCATGCCGAAAAGTGTCGGCGGGATCACCGCGTTCACGCGGCTCGCATTGAGCGCATCGTTACCGGTCAAACCATCCCAGTGCAGCGGCCATTTGTGCGCCAGCGGCACCAGCGCGCTCAAAACCAGCGCAATCAATGCCCTTTGACCCCAATCCCTCACTCTGCCCGCCATTCCGTGTCTCGCCGCCGTCACATCGGTGTTGGGATTGCATCATGCAAGCCGCGCATGTTAATGCCGATGTTAGTCAGATTGTGATGTTGTTAGGTCAATGGTATAGATCATCGCAGATGTCGAGAGCTGAACCATCACCGCGGCGGATCCTGATCATCGTCGAGAACCTCCCGGTTCCTTTCGATCGCAGGGTGTGGTGCGAAGCAACGTCGCTGCGCAAGGCAGGCTACGAAGTTTCGGTGATCTGCCCGAAGGGCCGCGGCCATGACGAAACTTACGAATGCCTCGAGGGCATTCACATCTACCGCCACCCGATGCCGGTGGAAGCACGGGGGATCGCCGCCTATCTCATCGAATATCCGGTCGCGCTATTCTGGGAGACGTGGCTTGCGATCAAGGTCGCGTGGAAGCACGGCTTCGACGTGATCCAGGGCTGCAATCCGCCCGACCTGATCTTCCTGATCGGTCTCCTGTTCAAGCTCGGCGGCAAGCGCTTCGTGTTCGATCATCACGACGTCAATCCCGAGCTCTATGAGGCAAAATTCGGCCGCCGGGACTTTTTCTGGCATCTGCTGCGGCTGGTCGAATATCTCACCTTCAAGACGGCAAGCATCTCGATCGCGACCAACGAATCCTATCGCGAGATCGCGATCGCGCGCGGCCATATGCCGGCCAACCGGGTGTTCGTGGTGCGCTCCGGCCCCAATCTCGACCGGGTGCGCTCGCGCCCGGCCGATCCGGCCTGGCGCCGCGGCCGGCGCTACAGCGTCGGCTATGTCGGCGTCATCGGCCAGTCGGAAGGCATTGATCTGCTGCTGCAATCGATCGGCCACATTGTGCACGATCTCGGACGTACCGACATCCAGTTCAACATCGCCGGCACGGGCCCGGAGTGGAATGCGGTGGTCAAGCTCTGCGAGGAGATGCAGCTCTCCGACTACGTGAACTTCACCGGCGCCATCGCTGACGATGCGCTGTTCACGATGCTCTCGACCGCTGACGTCTGCGTCAATCCGGATCGCGTCACGCCGATGAACGACATCTCCACGATGAACAAGATCATG
The DNA here is from genome assembly GCF_020889685.1 of Bradyrhizobium oropedii. GTDB lineage: Bacteria > Pseudomonadota > Alphaproteobacteria > Rhizobiales > Xanthobacteraceae > Bradyrhizobium > Bradyrhizobium oropedii. Next base: position 11,694 of record NZ_JACMYO010000044.1, on the reverse strand, counting down.
GAGTACATGGCGCTCGGACGGCCGATCGTTCAGTTCGACGTTCGTGAAGGCCGGCGCTCGGCGCTCGATGCCTCGCTCTATGCGGCGAAGAACGACCCGAAGGATTTCGCCAGCAAGATCATTACGTTGATCGATGCCCCGTCGCTCCGTCAGACGATGGGCGCGTTTGGCCGCAGCCGCGTCGAGAGCGAATTGTCCTGGACCCATGAGGAGCCGAAGCTGCTCGCTGCCTATGAGGCGCTGTTCGCCGGCAAGGCGTCCGCGCAGAGCCGTGCGCCACGCACGACCGCAACCGCGGAGCGGCCGACCTCACAGGCGTCCGGCGTCAACGCCAATGCAGCCGCCGGGCGGGCATCGCGTTGAACGCTCCGCTCCCTCACACACGTCAAACGCGACGTGGCCGCGGCCACGCGCAAATCCCTCCACAGTTGAAGGTCGAAGCATGAACGTCAGCATTTTCGGCCTTGGCTATGTCGGAACGGTCTGTGCAGCCTGCTTCACCGAGCTCGGCCACCAGATCATCGGCGTCGACAAGAGCGTCGCGAAAGTCGACCTGATCCGCGAAGGCCGATCGCCGGTGATCGAGCCGGGCATCTCCGACAAGGTGGCGCGCGCGGTGGCGACGGGTCAGTTGACGGCGACCACTGACGCCACCGAGGCGATCGTCAACAGCGACATCTCGATGGTCTGCGTCGGCACGCCCTCGTCCGGCAATGGCAATCTCGACCTCACCGCTATCAGACAGGTCGCCGTCGAAATCGGCCGCGGACTGCGCGCAAAGAACGCGCCGCATACCGTGACGATCCGCTCCACCGTGCTGCCCGGCACCACCCGCGACACCGTCGGACCGCTGATCGAGGAAGCCTCCGGCAACAAGATCGGTCGCGATTTCGACCTCGCCTTCAATCCGGAGTTCCTGCGCGAAGGCAGCGCCATTGCAGACTTCAACGCGCCGTCCAAGACGGTGGTCGGCGCCTTCAACCAGGAAACCGCCGACCGCGTCATGGCGCTCTACAAGGACTTGCCCGGCGCCAAGATCACCCCGCCGGTCGAGACCGCAGAGCTCGTCAAATATGTCGACAACAGCTGGCATGCGCTGAAGGTCAGCTTTGCCAACGAGATCGGTGCCATCGCAAAGACGCTCGGCATCGACGGCCGCGACGTCATGAACATCTTCCTGCAGGACACGCGGCTCAACATCTCGCCGGCCTACCTGCGGCCGGGTTTCGCCTTCGGTGGCTCCTGCCTGCCCAAGGACGTCAAGGCATTGAAGCACCTGGCACACAGCCGCGGGCTGTCGACGCCGGTGCTCGAGAGCATCCTGCCGAGCAACGACATGATCATGTCGCGCGGCGCCGACTGGATCCTGTCGCATGAGGGCCGCCGCATCGCCTTCCTCGGCATCAGCTTCAAGGCCGGCACCGACGATGTTCGCGACAGCCCTTTCGTCGAACTGGTCAAAAGCCTGCGCGGCGAGCAGCGCCAGATCCGGATCTACGACCCCAATGTGCGGCTATCGCAGCTGATCGGCGCCAACCGGGATTTCCTGATGCGCAACCCGGAGCTGGTCGGCTTGCTGCATGACGACGTGACAGCGACGATCGAATGGGCCGACATCATCGTGCTGACGACGGCCGATCCGCGCTTCGTTGCGGCACTGACGGCAACCCGCCCCGACCAAATCGTGCTCGAACTGTCGGATATCGGACTGCCCGACGAAGTCAGCGCCAGAGTGAGCGGCTTCCACTGGTAGGAATGACCATGGCCGCTATGGCCGAGACCCGCGACCGACCCGAGATCCGCTTCCACGACGAGATTTCGTCGGGGTGGGAGACGCTGCATCGGAGCCGCACCTTCAAGGCGCGTACCGCCGCGATGTTCGGCCTGCTCGGGAATACCGACCTCAACGGGCAGCGTTGGCTGGATGCGGGTTGCGGCACCGGAACACTGTCCCGCCTGCTCGCCGCGCGCGGCTGCGACGTCACCGGCGTCGATGCGTCGGCGGAGATGATTGCGGTTGCGCGGGGCCGCCCCGCGGACAGCACGCCGGCCGAACGCCTCGCATTCCGGCAAATCCCGACCATCGCAAGCCTGCCCTTTGCCGATCGATCCTTCGACGGCGTGCTCTGCGCGAGCGTGCTCGAATATGTCCCGGACGCGCCGCAGTGCCTCGCCCAGATCCATCGTGTGCTGAGGCCTGGCGGACTGTTGCTGGTCTCGATCCCCAATCGTGGATCGCTGCTGCGCCGGGGCTACAAGCTCGCTTACGCGGCCTCGTCGCGCCTGTCGGCGCGGCCGCTGTTCCGCTACCTCGCCTTCTCCAAATTCGACACCTCGCCGGCCGCGATGCAGGCCATGTTGCGCCAGCATGGTCTCGCAATGCTGGACTCAAGCTTTGCCGGCTCCCCGCTGCCGCCGGCCCTCGATCGCCGGGCGGCGGTCGGCACGCTGATCAATATCCTCGCCCGCCGCGACGATTGATGCGGCAGGCGGATGCCTGCCTCACGCCTTGATCGCCATCAGCGATTTGGTCATGCCGAGATAGCGCTCGCGGTAGATCTTCGCATCCGGAAACGTTTCCGTCATCTCGCGCCAGTCGAACAGATGCCAATCGGGCGCGGTCCGCTTGAACCAGAAGCGGTTGAACACTGCGATCAGTGCGATTTGCAGTCGCCGCGGCAGCAGCACGATGAGGCCAGGCAGCCAGGTATGGCTCTCGACCGGAAAGTAGCGATACGGCGTCTGCACGTAGAACGATTTCGCAACCCGCGAGATCTCACCGGCAAAGCGGTTCTGGTGCTCGCGCGCGACATTCAGAAAATCCGCGTCGCTCTCGATCGTCACGACGTCCTGCTTCGGCCCGGTGACATGTTCGATCACCGACGAGCAGAAGCAGAAATCGAACGCCTGGTCGTCGAACGGCAGGCGCTCGGTCTCCTGCAGCAGCACCGTCTTGAAGCCGAAACGCTCACGCGCAGCCTTCAAATCGTCCGCCGAGATGTCGCAAACCGTGATGTCGGTATGGCGAGGCAGGATCGCACGAATGTGCCGGCCGGTGCCGCCGCCGAGATCGAGGATTTTCGCATCCAGCGGAAGGTTCACCGTGCGGACGAGGAACTCGCCGCGCCGCTGGCGCGCTGCACTGGAAAATCGGGCTTGAATCGCGCCGAGCACTATCCGTCTCCTGCTACTTGATGGCCTCGAAGAAGATCGACTCGTCCGGGCGATTGTCGAGCCGATCGATGTCGGGACAGATGCCCTCGCGATAGGCCCTTGTATGGGTCTCCGCGCACCCCGCGTCGCGGAACAGCACCGCCAGCGACGCACGGGTATAGCCCCAGTGATGCGCGAAGGCGGCCTCCTTGCGGCGTTCGACCTCGAACACGCCCTTGAGGAAGGCCTGCGGTGCGGCCGGATCGTAGAGCGCGACGATCCTCTCCATGTCGGGGACAACGATGCGGCACACGCCGCCCGGCGCCAGCACCCGCGCGATCTCCCGCGCCAGCCGCTCGACCTCATCGGGAAACAGGTGCTCGAACACATGCGCGCTGAACACCGCCGAGAGGCTGCCATCCGCGAACGGCAGCGGCCTGGTGAGGTCCATGTAGCGGAGCCCGGCGAACTTGCCTTGCTGATGCTCGGCATAGCGGGAATCGCTCAGCAGGCCCGCAAGATGCAGCGCCTTCGCCGCGAACGGCAGGCGCGCGATCCACAGATGCATCGTGATGTCGGTGTTGATCCAGCCCTCGATGCCGCAATTGAAGGCGCCGATATGCAGCTTCGAGAGCGCGCGGCCGGGTACGTCGTTGCTCATGCCTGCTTCCGCGCCGAATTGGTCAGCACGACCGTGATCACCGACGCCCCGCTGGAGGCGACCATCGCCGCAACCGCGCCCATCACCTGCCAGGCTTGCGCCGCAAACGGCAGCACGCAGCACAGCGCGACGAGCCCGGCGATCCGGCTCAGCATGAACCGCTGCGGCCTGCCGGTCGCAAACAGCGGCAGCGCGAGGCCGAGCCATACCGCATCGAGCCCCATCGCAATTCCCATCAGGGCAAGGCTACCGGTGCCGATGTCATAGGTCTGTCCGTGGATGACGAACGCGAGAATGCGCTGGCCGAGCAGCATCACCGCCGCGCCATAGGCGGCTGCGATCGAGCCGAGCAGCAGGGCATTTTCGCGCGCGGCCGCAGTGACCGTGCTGCGCCGGCCGGCGCGCAGCTCGGCCGCGATCTCCGGCAAGCGGACCGAGAACATCGTCGCGCAGAACTGGCTGAGCGGTGCGAAGACTAGGAGCAGGATCCGCAACGACGCGCTGGCGTCGAGTCCGATGAGAGCACCACAGACCGGGATCAGCCCGATACTGCCGATCCAGTAGGTGAGCGAGGTCGCGACGAACCAGCGGCCGTTCCGGAACAGCCGCCGCAGCGAGCCGCGGAAGATCCTGGCTTGCGGCCAGGCCAGCTCGCGCGTGTAGCACAGCATCAAGCTGCCGGCGACAGCTGCGGAGATCGCGATGCACGCCATCGCCGCCGCTGCGCCGGTGAGCTTGAGGACGATCATCAACCCGGCCGAAGCGACCAGCACAACGCAATAGGTCAGCGAGGACGCCAGCGCGCGCGGCAGCCGCCCGTCGAGATAGCAGATGCGGCGGAACATGCTCTGCAGCCGAACCGCCGGGATCGCGAGGCCGGTCGCGATCACGAGCCCACCTGCATCTCCGCCGATCGTCACCATCACCAGCCCCGCAACCACCAGCAGCAGACCAAGCCCCGCCGAGACGAGCAGCGACGACAGATAAAGGCCGAGCCGCAGCTGCGGCCATCGCGATCTCGGGATGCGATGCGCAGTCGCCGGCAAGCCGTCGTCGAACATGCCGCGCAGAAAGACCGCCTCGATCAGGATCGAGAACGACCAGGCGACGCTGAACCGGCCGAACGAAACGATATCGAGCACATTGGCAAGCACGATCGTCTGCACGAAGGCGGAGCCGCTGAGCAGCGCCTGATCGATCAGGCCGAGCGCAACGTTGCCGCCGGCGCGCCGCAGCCGACGGAGAGCTCCGCTCGCCGCAGCGACGACCCGGGTCTGGGCCGCGACGCGATCCAACCTGTCGGTCAACGCACTCACGCTTCACTCACACGCAGTCTGGTGAACGCCCGCCGCGGCGCCATCTGCAGCCTCGCCTCCGGGCCGAAATAGCACCAGAACACCAGCACGCAGCCGAAATAATTGTGCAGCAGCTGACTGGAGTCGTTGGCGGACGCGATCACGACGAACAGCAGCATCGCGAACGGCACCAGCCAGTACGTTCCCTTCCGTTCGAACGTGAAGACGATGCTGTTCCATAGCGCCCGCGCCAGCAGCAGTATATAGAGCGCGCCGCCGAGCAGGCCGAACTGGAGGAAGGCGTCGAGATAGGAATTCTCGAACGAACCGAACTCGGTATTCCACGGCGCCATGCTGGTCAGTTCGTTCGCCGGCGAGTTCGGCAGCTCGTTGAAGAAGCCCGAAAAGCCGTAGCCGAGCCAGGGATGTTGCCAGAAGAAATATGGCCAGACCGACCAGAGGAACGAGCGGCCGGTCAGGTTTCCGCTGCGGCCGACCAACCCGTACAACTCGTCGCTCGGCACGGCAAACACGACGAGTGCAACAAAGGCGAGGCAAAGCCAGTAGATCGACGCAGCCCCTCTGTGCCCGAGCACCACCAGCAGCAGCCCAAAAGTGACCGCGAGAGCGGTCAACATGCTGATCAACGGTCCTGCGGCGCCGGCCGCGGCGAGCGCAAAGAGATGACATCCCATCAGTAGCAGCGACCAGCCGAATTGCCGGCGTGGCCCCGCCAGCATGCGCACGAAGCAGATCAGCACCATGAGGCCGAAGAAGGCGCCCGCGAGATTTTTATGGCCGAACACGCCGGCATAGGCCTGGGTCCCGAGCACGGTCGGCCGATGCAGCGGGTCGTAATCCCATTGAGAGCCGATCACCGGAAACAGCACGACGTGAACGATCAACACCACGATCCCGATCCGGAACAGGGTGTCGACGAGGCGATCGACCGGGCAGTTCACCACGACCCACGCCGAGAACATCGTGGTGAGCAGATACATCGCAAACTTGACCGACGAGCCCGCGGGGTCGGCGCTCAGCGCCAGCGACACCAGCGCGAAGGCAGTGAATGTCAGATAGAGATGCGATTGCAGCATCAGCAGGCCGAAGCGCTTCCGATCGACCGCGATGTGCAGCATCAGCAGGACATAGAGCAGCAGCCACGCGACGCGGAACAGCGTGGATTCGCCGGCCCGTTCCGCGAAGGAGATGCCCTCGACGAAATTGAACAGGAAATAGATGCAGCCGAGCACCATCACCAGATAGGCGTGCAGAAAGACATCGGTTCGCCACCACCATCGGCCGATCATGGCACGGCCTCCTGCCGGACCGGCGCGCTCAGGAGATGATCGATCGCGGCCGTGAAGCGCGCAGCGGAGTCGGCAAGCGCATCGCGTCGCACGCTTTGCCCGGCCCGCTCCGACATCGTCTCCCAGCGCGTGGGATGTTCGAGCAGGCCGCGCGCAGCGTCGACCCACATCTGTTTATCGAGCGCGCAAACATGGCCGTTGTCGCTGTCGCGTACCAATTCGCCACCCGCCCCGACATGGGGCGACACCAGGCAAGGAACGCCGCACTGCAAGGCCTCGTTGCACACGAGCCCCCACGGCTCCAGCAGCGAGGGCAACAGCAGCAGCCGGGATTGCAGATAGACTTCAGATATCGCCTGCCACGGCACATAGCTGTCGTGGCTGACGTCGATGCCGGCCTCGCCAAATCGCGCCAGCATGCGCTGCTCGGCGGCGCCGGACCCGACCACGCGCACCTTGAGCCCCGGCACGATCCGCCCAAGCGCGATGGCAACGTTCTCGAAAAAGATGGCATTCTTGGCGTCGTCATTGATGCGGGCGCACCAGAGCAGGTGAAATGGACGGTCGTGGAAGGTAGGCACGGTCGCCGGCGGATCCCATGCCGGCACCAGCGGCACCACGAACAGATCATCGTCGCGAACGCCCTGATCGCGGAAGTAGGCCCTGCCCTTGTCGCTGCAGCAGATGACCGCGTCGCACTGCCGCAGCAGCCATGGCCGTGCCAGCCGATGATAGGCCGTATCTGGCATCGTCTCGCGCCAGCCGTCGATGGTGAGCGCAAGCGCCTTGCCGTTGGCACGCGCCCAGGCCGCGCCCGCCAGCATCGAGGGATAGAGCCCGTTGACGAACAGCAGGTCCGGCGCGAGCGCGTTCAACGCTCGCCCGATCCCGATGTTGAGATGGGTGTGACGCGACCGCGACAGTGGGATCGATATGCCGGGCACCGTGCGCGTGGTGTAGCGCGGCGTGAACGTTCCGGCCCAGAAGCGGTCGGCCTCCTGCGCGGTGCAGGACAGCACGGCGAGATCCAGCCCACGGTCAACCAGCTCGTTGTAGAGCCGGTTCGTGTAGGGTGTGATCATGTTGTTGAAGACCACCACACGCGGGGCCATGGCTTATCGGTCCCGTGGCAGCGCCGCGTCGTGCCGGCAGATCGCCCCGCAATGATACGTCGCAAGCCGGGTCGCAAGCCCCGAGCCGACCGACAGCAACGACTTCCGCACGATGCTCTTGGCGAGCCCCTTTATATGCGAGGTGTGGAACGTATGCACCGGCAGGCTGTGGTCCCAGGTGCCGAAGTCCTTGACCTTAAGCCCCACGGTCTCCAGTAGCAGCCGAAACGTATCGGGCGTGTAGAAATTGATATGGCCGATGCCGAGCGTCGATTGCAGCGCCCCGCGACTGGTCCGCGCGTGCAATTCGCAGGGCACCTCGACATAGATGAAGTCCCGCGAGACGCGGGCGAGCTCGTAAAGCAATGCGCGCGGTTCGGGCACGTGTTCCAGCACGTGGCTGGCATAGACGAGGTCGAACGTTCCATCGGCGAACGGGATCGTCGCACCGTCATAGCTCGACCAGCGGAACGGTGCCTGGGCAGCGCCGTCGGTCTCCAGATTGGTCGCGGGATCGATGACGTCGATGCCGGTGAAATCGCGGCCGACACCGATCGCCGACAGCCGCGCCAGCACCGCGCCGGTGCCGCAACCGACCTCGAGCACGCTGCCGATTTTGGCTGCGCAGGCGCCGAGCAAGCCGGCGATGTGATCCGCCTTATCGACCGCGCAGACGCGGCGCCAGTCGCGCTCCTGCGCCGAATAGACGCCCTCATAATGCGCGTTGTGTCGTCCGACGCTGAATTCCATCGTCATGGTCTAGCTCTCGCCTCCGGCGGCATTCGGGCAAGCTCGTCGCCGCGGTCGTTCGATTCACGCTGCAGATTGCGCCGTTCCGCCGGCGAGCGTCGATCGAGATCGTATCCAATGTCGGCCATGGTCTTGGTCAGGATGTCGACGTTCCGCTGCGGAACTGCCGCAAGGCCGGCCAGCAGCCTGTCCCGGTGCACCCAGCCCGGTCCCTTCAGGAGATCGATCGCCTCGGTGTAGAGCTCCGTCTTCACGAGACGCGCGAACTCGGCAACGACCTCGGCCGAAAGGTCGGGCGGCAGCGCATCAAACATGGCGAGCGCCATGGCGCTGCGTTTGACGACGATCCAGCCTTCATTCGGGCCAAGCCGGTACGACATCCGCAGCAGGTCGAAATTGGCGTCGTTCAGACCCTGCCTGGTGTTGCGAAGCCAGAACAGCACCAGCCAAAGATAGGGATCGGCCGGTGCGCAGCCGAGTGCCTTGCGGACAGCCGTGTCGAGCTCGCCCATCCGGGCGTCGACCTGATCGCCGGACACGAGCGCGTTCTCGGCAAGCCGCAGCCGGATCACTGCCGCGCTGCGATCGCTTGCAGGCATGCAATCGGATCGCGCCGCGGCGCGCGACAGCAGTGGACCGAGGTCACCGAGCTCGGCGTCGCTGACCGGCACGTTACGCAGGATCAGGTCGCCGGCGCCATCCAGCCGGGTCTGCTCCACAAAGGCCGGCAAGGTGGTCGCGCCCCAGGTGACCGACGAGCACGCGAGCGCGGCCAGGAAGCCGCGCGCAAGCCAGATGGCGGCGCGCCGGGGCATTTCACCGCGTATCTCACTCGGTGTAGCCATATCGTCCATAATGCGAGTTGTAATAGTAGTTCTTGCCGCCATAGCCGCTATAGCGGCTCATCGCGGCGATATCGGCCTTGTTGAGCACGACGCCGAGCAGGTTCTCGTTGACCGCCCGCGCGCTGCGTAGCGCGCGCTCGACCACCTGCACCTGGGTCTTGCCCCACTCCACGATGAACACGAAGGAATCGACGAAGTGCGCGGTGATGCGGACATCGACCACCGGCGTCAACGGCGGAAAATCGACGATCACGTAGTCATACTGCCCCCGAACCGCGTCGATGAAATCCTTCATCTGGTCGGAGGCCAGCACCTCGTGCGAATGCGCGATGCGCGACCGTGTGGCGCCCGGCAGGAAAGCAAGGCCGGTCTCCGGATCGCGCCACAGCACATCATGCAATGTCGCATTGTTCGACAGCACGTCGAGAATGCCGCGCTCGGCGTTCGCGGCGACCTTTCGGCTGAGCGAGGGATTGCGCAGGTCGCAATCGACCAGCAGCACGCGCGCCCCGCTCTGGGCGACCAGCTGCGCGAACACGAAGGCCAGCGTCGACTTGCCCTCGTTGGGCAGCGCCGAGGTCAGGCCAAGAATCTTCGACGGCTTGGTGACATTGAGGTCGGCATTGACCTTGATCGAGCGGATCGCCTCCGAGAACCGCGAGAACGGCGAATCGATCGCCGCCCACAGCACCGGCTCGTCGCCGCGCCGGATGGTGCGCGGGCCGACCGGCAGATTGGGGCGACCGGCCACCGGCGGCTTGAGCTGGCTCGGCGAGACGCGGGGAACGATGGCGACACAATCGGCGTCGAGGATGGTCTCGACCATTTCAGCGGTACGGAATACCCGGTCATAGAGGTCGCGCAACACGCCGAGCCCGAGCCCGGCGACCAGGCCGCCGAGCACCGAGAGCGCCAGCACGACTAAGGTCTGCGGATGGCTCTTGCTGAGGGGACGCGAAGCACGGGTGATCACCCGCGCCTCGCTGACCGGGAACGACTGCTGCTGCACATTCTCCATGTAGCGCTGCAGGAAGTTGTTATAGAGCGAGCGGTAGGTCTGGGCCGAGCTCTCGAGCTCGCGCAGCGTGACCTGCGCCTGGTTGGTGGACTGCGACTGCGACACCGAATCGTTCACGGCACGCTCGATCTCGTTCTGGCGCTGCAGGGCGATCGCGTAGTCGCTCTTGTAGCTTTCGGCGAGCCGCTTCAGCTCGTCGATGATCGACGACTGGATCTCGCGCATCTGGTTGCGCAGATTGACGGCGGCCAGATGATTGTAGCCATAGCGCGACGACCAGTCGGCCTCGCGGTTGGCGAGCTCGAGATATTGGGTGCGCAGCTTGGTGATGACCTGGTTGTTCAGCGTATCGGCGACCGTCGCGTCGGGGACGCCGCCTTTCACCACCGCCTCGATGCGGTCGAGCTTGGCTTTGGCGTCGGTGACCTGCGACTTCACATGGAGCAGCTGCGTGTTGAGCTCGCCGAGCTGCTGCTCGTTGAGCAGCTTGCCGCTGGACGTGACGATGTTGTTGGTCTTCTTGTAGTCGAGCACGGCGCGCTCGGCATTGGATGCCTGCGTGCGCAGCTCCTGGATGCGGTCCTGCAGCCAGACGCTGGCGCGGCGCGTCGCCTGGTACTTGGAATCGAGCTGGTCGACGATGTAGGCGTCGGCGACGGCGTTGGCGATCTGCGCCGCGCGCTCCGGATCGAACGAGCGGAAGCTGACCTCGATGACATAGGTCATGCCGCGGCGGCGGACATCGAGCTGCTTCTGGAAGCTGCGGACCGCGCGCCGGGTCCGGTCGAACTCGTTGGGCGGCGCGCTGCCGGCAAACAGGCCGGTCACGAAATCCAGCACCGCTCCTGCCGCGCCGGCCCTGGAGCCGATGAATTCCGGATTCTCGTTGAGCTTGAGGTCGCGGATCACAGCAAGCGCCACGTTCTCCGACTTGAGAATTTCGACCTGGCTCTCGACCGCGGAGGAATCGACCGGGAGTTCGCTCACCGGCGATTGCTGCTGGAAGGCCTGGAATTTTCGGGTGTCGATGATCATCGTGGCAAGCGCGGTATAGCTCGGCGCCGCCGTCGCGAGGTAGCAGATGCCGCCGAACAGGCAGAGCCCGGCGGTACCGAGGATGACCCAGTACTGCCGGAGCAGATAGGTGACGAAGGCATCGAACGTTTCCGCCAGCGACGGCAATTCGGCCGGACGATTTCTCAGATCGACAGACGGTGAGATCTGGTTGCGCTGAAGCATCTCGTCCTATCGCCGCGCCGGCAGGATGGATCCTGCCCTCGCGGCCTCCAATGATCCTGCGAAGCGTCCCGCCGCCGACACCGAAGCGCACTGCTGCAGAGAGTTCTCCATTGGCGATCGGAGGCCCGCTCAGGGAGTGACGGTTGAGATGAGCGTGGTACCCGTGGTCGCGCCGGTCGGCCCGTTGCCCGATGACGAGACCGACGAGGTGAAGCTGAAAATGCCGGTGGCCACGCTGTTGCCGTTGATGGCCTCAAGCGCGCCGCCGCCTGCGCCGGTCGCGCCGAGCGCGCTGGTCTGGCCGCCGGATG
>NZ_JACMYO010000043.1 GCF_020889685.1 Bradyrhizobium oropedii | reverse complement strand
CTTTGCGGCGCCGCCCGGGGCCGGCGCGGCTTCCGGCATGTTGAGGCGGCGGGCGATCGAATCCAGCGGCTTGGTGTCGCGCACAAAGATGCGCAGGCCCTTCTGCGTCTTGGCCGCAGCGTGATCCAGCGGCTCGGCGTGCAGCACCCGCGCCCGCACGTCCTCGCCCTGCAGCTCGGCGCCGAGTTGCAGCAGCAGCACGGCAGCCCCCGGCTCGAGCACATCGCGATACTGCGCGAGGCCTTCGGAGAACAGCACCGCCTCGAAATGGCCGGTCGGGTCCGACAGGCCCATGATGCCCATCTTGTTGCCGGTCTTGGTGCGCCGCTCCATGCGCGACACCACGGTGGCCGCGACCTTGCCCGCGGTGGCGCCGGTCTTCACCGCGCGCGAGAATTCCGCCCAGGACTGCACGCGCAGCCGCTTCAGCGCGGTCGCGTAGTCGTCGAGCGGATGGCCCGACAGGAAGAAGCCGATCGCGTCATATTCACGCCGCAGCCGGTCCGCGGGCAGCCACGGCTCGACCTGCGGCAACATGATGCTGGGCGCATCGGCCGCGCCGCCGAACATGTCGTTCTGGCCCGAAGTTGCCGCCTCGTGGCTGCGCTGGCACGCGGCGAGGATCGAATCGGCGCCGGCGAAGACGCGGGCACGGTTCGGGTCCAGCGTGTCGAAGGCGCCGGCCGCCGCAAGGCTCTCGATGATCCGCTTGTTGACCGCACGCGGGCTCACCCGCGCGGCGAAATCGGCGAGCGAGGTGAAGGCGCCCTTCTTGTTGCGCTCCTCGATGATCTGCTCGACGGCCTGGATGCCGACGCCCTTCAGCGCGGCGAGCGCGTAATAGATCGTGTTGCCGCTGACCTCGAAGGTCGGGCCCGAACGATTGATGTTGGGCGCTTCGACCTTGATGCCGAGCCGCTGCGCCTCGGAACGGAATTCGGACAGCTTGTCGGTATTGTTGAGTTCGAGCGTCATCGACGCTGCGAGGAACTCGACCGGGTAATGCGCCTTCATGTAGGCGGTGTGGTACGACACCAGCGCATAGGCCGCCGCGTGGCTCTTGTTGAAGCCGTAGTCGGCGAACTTGGCGAGCAGCTCGAAGATCGTCTCCGCCTGGCCCTTGCCCACGCCGTTCTTCATCGCGCCGGCGACGAAGACGTCGCGCTGCTTGTCCATCTCGGCGCGGATCTTCTTGCCCATCGCGCGGCGCAGCAGGTCGGCCTGGCCGAGCGAGTAGCCGGCCATCTGCTGCGCGATCTGCATCACCTGTTCCTGATAGATGATGACGCCGAAGGTTTCCTTCAGGATCGGCTCCAGGATCGGATGCAGATATTCCGATTCCTCGTCGCCGTGCTTGCGCGCGCAATAGGTCGGGATGTTCGCCATCGGGCCCGGGCGATACAGCGCCACCAGCGCGATGATGTCCTCGAAGCGGTCTGGCCGCATGTCGATCAGCGCGCGCCGCATGCCCTGGCTTTCCACCTGGAACACGCCGACGACATCGCCCCGCGCCAGCATCTGGTAGCTCGGCGCGTCGTCGATCGGCAGCGTCGCGAGATCGACATGGACATCGCGCTGCTTGAGCAGCTTCACCGCGACGTCGAGCACCGTCAGCGTCTTCAAGCCGAGGAAGTCGAACTTCACGAGGCCCGCCGGCTCGACCCATTTCATGTTGAACTGGGTTACCGGCATGTCCGATTTCGGATCGCGGTACATCGGCACCAGCTCGCTCAGCGGCCGGTCGCCGATCACGATACCGGCGGCGTGGGTCGAGGCGTGGCGCGTCAGGCCCTCGAGGCGCTGCGCGATATCGAACGCGCGCGCCACCACCGGATCCTCGTCGCGGAACGCCTGCAGCTTCGGCTCGCCTTCGATCGCCTGCGCCAGCGTCACGGGAGCCGCGGGATTCTGCGGCACCAGCTTGGTCAGCTTGTCGACCTGCCCGTACGGCATCTGCAGCACGCGCCCGACGTCGCGCAGCACGCCGCGCGCCTGCAGCGTACCGAAGGTGATGATCTGCGCCACCTGCTCGCGGCCGTAGCGTTCCTGCACATACTGGATCACCTCGCCGCGGCGGTCCTGGCAGAAGTCGATGTCGAAGTCCGGCATCGAGACGCGTTCGGGATTGAGGAAGCGTTCGAACAGCAGTGCAAACCGCATCGGATCGAGGTCGGTGATGGTGAGCACCCACGCGACCAGCGAGCCGGCGCCCGAGCCGCGGCCCGGTCCAACCGGAATGCCCTGCGCCTTCGCCCATTTGATGAAGTCGGAGACGATTAGGAAGTAGCCCGCATATTTCATGCGCATGATGACGTCGAGCTCGAACGCCAGCCGCTTGCTGTAGTCCTCCTCGGTCATTCCCGGCGAGAGACCGTGCACCCGCAGGCGATTGGCGAGCCCCTCCTCCGCCTGGCGCTTCAGCTCGGCGGCTTCGTCGGCTGCGGCGTCAGCGCTCGCCGCACCACCGACCGTGAAGAACGGCAGGATCGGCTTGCGGGTCTTCGGCCGGAACGAGCAGCGCTCGGCGATCTCCACCGTCGAGGCCAGCGCTTCCGGAATATCGGCGAACAGCACCGCCATTTCGGCGCGGGTCTTGAAGCGATGATCCGGGGTCAGCTGCTCGCGGTTGGTCTCGGCGATCAGGTGGCCGCCGGCGATGCACAGCAGAGCATCGTGCGATTCATAGTCGTCACTGCTGGCGAAATACGGCTCGTTGGTCGCGACCAGCGGCAGGCCCTTCGCATAAGCGAGATCGATCAGGCCGCCCTCGGTGCGGCGCTCCTTGTCGATGCCATGGCGCTGCAATTCGATGTAGAGGCGATCACCGAACAGGCCGGCCAGACGTTCGCAGCGGGTGGTCGCCAGCGCCGCCTGCTCGGCACGCAGCGCCAGCGCGATCGGCCCGTCCGGCCCGCCGGTCAGCGCGATCAGGTCTTCGGCGTGGTCGGTCAGCCAGTCGAACTTGATGTGCGGGGTCTGGTTGACCGGGGTCTCCAGGAACGCCCGCGAGTTCAGCCGCATCAGGTTCTGGTAGCCACGTTCGCGCGCCGCCAGCAGCACGATGCGCGCCGGTCCGGTCGTCGCCAGGATGCTCCGCGTATTCGGATCGACGTCGCCAAAGTCCACCGCCAGTTCGCAGCCGACGATCGGCTGGATGCCGTAGCCGGCCATCTTGTCGGAGAATTCCAGCGCCCCGAACATGTTGTCGGTGTCGGTGAGCGCCAGCGCCGGCTGGCGGTCGGCCTTCGCGAGTTCGCCGAGCTTGGCGATCTTGATCGAGCCCTTCAGCAGCGAATAAGCGGAATGAACGTGAAGATGAACGAATCCGGCGTTCGGCATGGCTGCTCGGGGGATCTCTTTGAGTCAGGGATGGCGCGAGTACCAAAGCCGGAACCCGAAAGCATCAGGCTCGACTCGCATCGCCATCGTGGAGCCTCGCCCCCGCCAAGTCCACGCCCAACGCGGCGTGGCGGCCGGTCCTCCCGCTTATCCCCAAGGCCAGCCGGACTCGCCGGCTATGTCTCTAGCCCCACGGACGCATTTTCAGAATTGGGTGATCAGCTGGGCCCAAACCGCGATCATCCCGACGAACAGCGTGATCGATGCCAGCGCTGCAGCTTCCTGCACGAAAATCTTCAACATGGCCGCTCTCCCTGAACTGGAACGTATGCAGAACAATGTTCTTTTTTTGTTCCTGGAGTCAAGCGAGGGTCGTGGGTCAGTTTGAAAACTGACCCCGAAAGAATTCCCGTGGTTAACCGTGGCGGGAGATGGCAGCGTAAGGTCCGCGTCAGGCGTG
The DNA here is from genome assembly GCF_020889685.1 of Bradyrhizobium oropedii. GTDB lineage: Bacteria > Pseudomonadota > Alphaproteobacteria > Rhizobiales > Xanthobacteraceae > Bradyrhizobium > Bradyrhizobium oropedii. Next base: position 48,755 of record NZ_JACMYO010000043.1, on the reverse strand, counting down.
CGCCCTACCATTCGCGCCCATGAAGCGCGATCTGCTCTATTTCCGGTTATCGCTAGTTTGGGTGGCGATAGTGACCGCCAGCTTAGTCTACCTGCTGGTCGCGTGAGGCTGCCTTCCTAGTCAATGCCGCGGCGGCCGCGTGCTGTCCCAACCAGGACGTCCATCGGCGGCGACCCGAGGATGCCCGACATTGAGCCCTACCCGCACGATGCAGGCACTCGGTTTGAGCTGAGGAAAACGGCCCGGCGAGGTCTAGGATCGTGCGACGGAGTGTCCCGGCCTCACCGCCGAACCAGGAAACGCCGCGCCGCCATCACGGCCAATGGTTCGATCCGTCAAGCCAACAAAAAAACCCGGGCCGAGGCCCGGGGTTTTCGACGCTGCTTGAATGAAGCGAGCGATCAGTAACGCGCGATGACCGGGCCACCGAACTTGTAGTTCAGACGGCCGAGGACCATGTCGGTGTCGCCACCGGTGTGGAAGCCAGACACAGCAACACCAGCCGGGGTGACGAAGGTCGCGCCGTGGGTGTCTTCGAAGATGTGGTTGTACTCGATGCCGAGCGACCAGTTCTGGGCGAAGGCGAATTCGAGGCCAACACCAACCGTCGGGCTCCAACGAGTGTCGTAGCCGGTCGAGGACGCCAGCGCGCCGCCGGGCGCCAGGAACTGGTAGTTGCGATCGGTGACCGCAGCACCGCCCTTGGCGTACAGCAGGACGTTGTTCCAGGCATAGCCGATCTGGCCGGTGAACAGGCCGAACGCATCCGTCTTCGAACGGACGACGCCGCCCGGGACGACCAGGTTGCTGGTGCTGCCCTTCAGGTCAGCCCAGTTGCCCTGAGCTTCGAGACCGAACACCCAACCACCGGTCTGCCAGCGGTAGCCGACCTGGCCACCGATGGTGCCGCCGTTGGCGTCGTAGCTGCCGACGCTACCGAGGCCGTCGACCGAACGGTTGTCGTGGCTCTGGGCCCAACCACCGTTGATACCGATGTAGAACCCGGTCCAGTCATAGACAGTGGCGACGATCGGCGGCGGAGCCTTCGTGTAAGGGCGAGCCGCGAGGTCAGCCGCGGAGGCAGCCGTCGCGCTGAGCGCGATCATGCTGGCGGTGACAAGCAAAATCTTTTTCATTTTCCCGTTCCAACTTTTTCTACAGGCCCCCAAGGCCGCGAGACACCGTCATAGCAGCCCTCGACGGAATTGCTGTAACTTCGCTGCAACAGGCAGGGCCAAACGACTTCTCTCAAATTTTAAGTTAATACTGTATTACAAGCACTTCTTGGAACTTTTGCCACATAGCTGCCGCACAATTTTCACAATTCAAATCTGCGTGCGCAGCTGCGCGCAGGATCGTGTTGACCGGAACCGGCTTGTCCGATTTGGATCGTCGTCGAAATCGAATCTGCGCAGCAAAAGGAATGCACATGCGGACGATGATTCTTGCTGCTGTCGCGTCGGTGGTCGCATTCGCAACGCTGGGTACCGCGCCCGCCCATGCCGTCGGCGTGCGCTACCCGTTCTGCATTCAGGGCGACCGCTATCCCGGTCTGAGCGCCTGCTCGTATCCGTCCTATGAAGCGTGCCTGGCCACCGCTTCGGGCATCGGGCAGACCTGCGTCGCCAATCCCTATTATGCCGGCGACAACGACCCGCGCTCGTATCTTCATACGCGCGCGCGGGAGCGCGGTGACAGCTTCTTCGATCTGTTCATCCACTGACAGCCCAGGCTTCGGGTGACGGCTACGGGAATGTGACTTGATGCACATTCACGTAAGGGTGCCTATTCACGCGCGCCCGGCACGAACGCGCCGGCACCTGATCGACAGGAGACCCTGATGCGCAGCCTGTTTCTAGCAGTCGCAGTCCTCGGCATCGTCGCCAGCGCACCAGCCAACGCCCAGAAGTACGATTCGACCTCGCCGGTCTGCAAAACCAACTACCGATGGGGCGGTGAGGATACCGACTGCGGCTACACGTCGCTGGAGCAGTGCCGCGCCTCGGCGTCGGGCTTGGCGGCCATGTGCATCAACAACCCCTATTATGCCGGGCCGCCGCCGATCGACCGTCGTCCGAGCCAATCCGGCAGACGGCACCACCCGGCCTATTGAGGGCCCAACTCTTTTTGAGGCCACAGTCTTTTTGAGGGCCCCAAGTCTTTCTTGAGGGCCAAGCCTTTCCGCTCCGATTGAAACGGAACGAAAAACGCTTCAGATTCATGCCTTTAGCGCGCTTTCTTCACACGAACCGTGACCCGCTTCACTCGAAACTATTCGAGCTCGACGACCTGCCCGTTCGAAAGTGACACCCGGCGATCCATCCGTGCGGCGAGATCCAGATTATGGGTCGCGATCAGCATCGCGACGCGGGTCGCCTTCACGAGCTGCATCAGCGCATTGAAGACGTGATCGGCCGTGCCCGGATCGAGGTTCCCGGTCGGCTCGTCCGCAAACAGCACCCGCGGTGCGTTGGCAACCGCGCGTGCGATCGCCACACGTTGCTGCTCGCCGCCCGAGAGTTCGGCCGGACGATGGGTGATGCGGTCGCCGAGCCCGAGATAGGACAGGATCTCGGTCGCCCGTTTCACGGTCTCGGAGCGTTTGAGCCCACGAATCATCTGCGGCAGCATGACGTTCTCGAGCGCCGAGAACTCCGGCAGCAGCCGGTGCGATTGATAGACGAAGCCGATATCGGAACGGCGAATCTGCGTGCGGTCGACATCGGACATCTGCGAGGTCGGCGTACCCGCGACATAGACCTCGCCTTCATCGGGGGTCTCCAGCAGGCCCGCGATGTGCAGCAGCGTCGACTTGCCCGATCCTGACGGCGCCACCAGCGCCACCGATTGACCGGGCCACAGCGCGAGCTTGGCGCCGTTCAGGATCGTCAGCGTCGTTTCGCCCTGGCGGTATTCCCGCTTGATGTCATGAAGATAGATGACCGGTGTGTCTTCCGCCCCCTCCGCCATGTGCGCTCCTTATTCGTACCGGAGCGCATCGACCGGATCGAGGCGCGCGGCGCGCCACGACGGGTAGAGTGTCGCAAGGAAGGACAGCGTCAGCGCCATGATCAAGACGGCGAGCGTCTCGCCGAAATCGACCTCGGCCGGCAGCTTCGACAGGAAGTACAGCTCGGGCGAGAACAGCTCGGTGTTGGTCAGATATGACAGGAACTGCCTGATCGATTCGATGTTCAGGCAGATCAGCATGCCGACCGCGAACCCGGTCAGCGTTCCGACCACGCCGATCGAGGCGCCGGTGATCAGGAAAATCCGCATGATCGAGCCCTGCGAAGCGCCCATGGTCCGCAGGATCGCGATGTCCTGCCCCTTGTCCTTCACCAGCATGATGAGCCCCGAGACGATGTTGAGCGCCGCGACCAGCACGATCATGGTCAGGATCAGGAACATCACGTTGCGTTCGACCTGTAACGCATTGAAGAAGGTCGAATTGCGTTGCCGCCAGTCGACCAGGAAGACCGGTCTCCCGGCCGCCTCCGTCACCAGCTTTCGGTAGGTGTCGATCTTGTCCGGATTGGTGGTGAACACCTCGATCGAGGACACGTCGTTGTTTCGGTTGAAATAGGCCTGCGCCTCGGCCAACGGCATGAACACGAAGGTCGAATCGTATTCCGACATGCCGATCTCGAACACCGCGGTGATCTTGTAGGGCTTGATGCGCGGCGTGGTGCCCATCGGGGTCACCGCGCCCTTCGGCGAGACCAGCGTGATCATGTCGCCCGCATGCAGCGAGAGCTGATCGGCAAGCCGGCGGCCGATCGCAACCCCCTGCCCCTCGTCAAAGCCCTCGAGCGAGCCCTGCTTCACGTTCTTGGCAATCGAGGTGAGATTGTTGAGATCGTCGGCGCGAATGCCGCGGATGAAGACGCCGGCCGCGTTGAACGGCGACGATCCGAGCCCCTGCCCGTCCACGACCGGCGCGGCGAGGCGGATGCCCTGCACCTGGCTGATGCGGTCGGCGACGTCCTTCCAGTCAGTCAGCGGCGATTCCAGCGGCTGCACCAGCAGATGCCCGTTGAGGCCGAGGATCTTGTCGAGCAGCTCCTTGCGGAAGCCGTTCATGACGGCCATCACCACGATCAGCGTGGCAACGCCGAGCATGATGCCGAGGAACGAAAAGCCGGCGATGACTGAAATGAACCCTTCCTTGCGGCGCGCGCGCAAATAGCGTCCGGACAGCAGCCATTCGAATGGCGCAAAAGGCGGGGTACGGACTGGCTCGCTCATGGTTTCATCCATCTCTCGATAATCCCATGATTCGGGCCAAATGTGGCCGGATTACCCCGCCGACAGCGCGGCGTGAATAAACTTTAACCCACGAGCTTCGCGACCACGTCGGCGGGGCTCATATTGTCGCGCGAACCGTCGCTGCGGCGCTTCACCTCGACCTTGCCGTCGGCAAGCCCCTTCGGTCCGACGAGAATCTGCCAGGGAATACCGATCAGATCGGCCGCGGCGAACTTGGCCCCGGCACGCTGGTCGGTGTCGTCGTAGAGCACGTCGACGCCCTTCGCCGAGAGGTCGCGATAGAGCTGCTCGCAGGCGCCATCGACCGCGGCGTCACCCTGCTTGAGGTTGAGGATCGCGACGCGGAACGGCGCGACCGCCTCGGGCCATTTGATGCCGGCGTCATCGTGACATGCCTCGATGATCGCGCCGACCAGACGCGACACGCCGACACCGTAGGAGCCGCCATGGATCGGCACGTCGACGCCATCGGGCCCCGCCACCATCGCCTTCATGGTGTCGGAATATTTGGTGCCGAAATAGAAGATCTGGCCGACCTCGATACCGCGGGTGTTGAGCCGCTTTGCCTCCGGCACTTCCTGTTCGAAGCGCGCGGCCTCGTGGACGTCCTCGGTCGCAGCATAGACCGAGGTCCACTGCTTGATGATCGGCGTGAGGTCGCCGTCATAGTCGACGTCCTCGCCCGGCACCGGCAGGTCCAGCACGTCGCGGTTGATGAAGACGCCGGACTCGCCGGTCTCCGCGAGCACGATGAACTCGTGGCTGAGGTCGCCGCCGATCGGACCGGTCTCGGCACGCATCGGGATCGCCTTCAGGCCCATCCGCGCAAAGGTGCGCAAATACGCAACGAACATCTTGTTGTAGGAGCGCCGCGCGCCGGCCTCGTCGAGATCGAACGAATAGGCGTCCTTCATCAGGAATTCGCGGCCGCGCATCACGCCGAAGCGCGGACGCTGCTCGTCGCGGAACTTCCACTGGATGTGGTAGAGGTTGAGCGGCAGGCTCTTGTAGGACTTGACGTAGGAGCGGAAGATCTCCGTGATCATTTCCTCGTTGGTCGGCCCGTACAACAGCTCACGCTTGTGACGATCGAGGATGCGCAGCATCTCCGGGCCATAGGCGTCGTAGCGGCCGCTTTCGCGCCAGAGGTCGGCGAGCTGCAGCGTCGGCATCAACAGCTCGAGCGCACCGGCGCGGTTCTGCTCCTCGCGAACGATCTGCTCGATCTTCTTCAGCACCCGGAAGCCGAGCGGCAGCCAGGCATAGATGCCGGCGGCCTCCTGCCGCATCATGCCCGCGCGCAGCATCAGCCGATGCGAGACGATCTCCGCCTCTTTCGGGTTTTCTTTCAGGATAGGCAGGAAAAACCGCGACAATCGCATGGCGTTACTCGGGAATCAGGAAAGCGTGGGAAGAGCTGCAGTGAAACCGGATCGGGTGCGAAAACACAAGGCCGCCAAATGACAAAAACCCTTCAAATCAGGCGATTTTCGGCCATTCGAGCGATTTGCGTCCCGCCGAAGTACTGAGCTCGCTGACCGTGGCTTTACCTGACCTCAAAATCGTCTTCCAGTGTCACTTTCTTGAAATCGCTCACCAGAGCGTCGATCTGCATGTGCCAGCGGCCCGGGACCGTCAACGGCACCTTGCGCACGTGCCAATAGCCGTCGGGACCAAGCGCGGCGGCGCGTTCCATCGGTTCGACGCCACGCTCGGGCAGGCTCAGCGTCAGCGTCGCCTCCTTGGCCGCGAACGGGCTGGCATCGCCGTTCATCAATTGCAGGACGAAGTCGTTCTGCCCGACCTTGCCCGGTGCAATCAGCACCTGGAACATCGCGGCATCGGTGTGAATGTGAACCGCGAGCGGAACATCGTCCGACATCGCCAGCACGCGCGGCGGCGGCGTGAAGCGCCATAGCGCAACCAGGCCAAGGATGCCGATCATCAGCACAAACTCGAGCGCGATCGAGCGTTGCAGCGGCCGCGTCCGCTGGAATTCGCGCGCGATGGCCGGTGTGAACACCAACCGGTTCAGCGCAGCGAGCCCGAGCAGCAACACCACCAGCCCGAGTTTCGCGACGAGGACGTTGCCGTATCCGGTGTCGATCAGCGCGCGAAGACTTTCGAGCTGGATGACCGCGAGCACGAGGCCCGACAAGGCTATCAACGCGACGACCGGCACCGCGAGCATCGAAAAGCGCCGGAGCACGCGGAGCAGTGAATCCTTGCGCTGCCAGGCGAGCACGGCCAGCGGCCCAAGTGCCCCCATCCAGAACGCCAGACCGACGCCATGGATGAACAGCGCGGTCCGCGTCAGCCATTGCGGCGAGGCAGTGGCGGCATGGCCGCTGACCGCAAACGACAGTCCGACACAGATCATTGCGACGGCAGTGCGGATAAAGGCCGCGCCGAACGACGGGCTGCGCCAGGCAATTGCCGCGATCAACATCGCGGCAATCGCGAGCAGCAGGGCGGGAAACAGGCTGGTGCCGGCGGCGCTGGCCCATGCCGCCCATGTCAGAATGCCCGAGAGCGGCAGGTTCAGCAGATCGACGCCCTGCAAGCCAAGTGAGGCGACGGCGCCGACAAGGCCGATTCTGAGCGACCACATGATCAGTCGTTCGCCTGCCGGACCCTGCCCGATCCAGGCGGCAAAGAACACCCCCCCGACGCCGGCAAACAGCCCGAGATAGAGCCCGAGCCGCGCCAGCCAGATCAACGCATGGAGCACGCCGTCGCCTGACGGCGCCGCCGAGCCGGTGACGACGCCGATCGAGAACAGCAGCGAGCCCGCGACCGGATGGCCATCCTGCGACACCACGCGATAGCTCACCACCTGCGTACCCTGCGGCAGGTCCGCCGGCAGCGTCACCATCACCGATTGGTCGACGGTGCGGATTGCGACGTCGCGCGGTTTGCCTGTAGCGTCGCGCAGGCTGACTGCCGTCGGCGCCACCGCTTCGTTGAAGCGAAGCACCACCGTCTTCGGCGCTTCCGCCACCACGCTGCCGTCGGCCGGCTCGGCCCCGATCAGGACGGCATGCGCTTGGGCGGCGGTCGCAACGCACAGCGCCACGAGCAGTGCGGCTAGGCCTGCTCTCACAAGCGTTGCGACCAGCCGCACGGCTTACGGTTTCGGCAGCAACTTGACGCCGGGCGCCGGTGTCTTGCTGCCATGGTCGTGCCCGCCGCCCTGCCCTTCGGCCGGAATATCGATCCAGCGGCTGACGCCTTGTTCGCACTCCTGCACGACCGGGAAATACAGCGTGGTGTTAGGCTTCAACGTGTCGGTGAGAAACGTCTGCATCACGAACTCGTCGTAGTTATGGTCCGCGAGCTTGCCACCACTCCAGGCGACTTCCTTGACGCCCTCGGAGAGCTTGGCACCGTGATAATCATATTGGGCAGCGTATTTTCCGGTGACGGTATCGAGACTCCAGCCAGGCTTCGGCATCGGCTTCACCCCGATCACGCCTTCCGGAACCTGCACGCGGATCTTGATCGTCGCCGACCCCGCGCAGCCATGCGGAACGGCGAACACCGCCTTGTAGTACGAGCCGACCGGCGCCTGCTTTCCTTCAAGCGTGATATGCGCAAGCGCAGGCTGCGCTGCGAGCAGCGCCGCCGCGGCAATGAGGAGCGTCTGTGATCTCATGGCGCCCTCACATCTTCTTCATGTCCATGTGACCGGAATGGTCGCCATGGCCGGAATGATCACCACCACCCGGCGCCTGCGCGCCGACCGCCTGCACGTCCAGCGAGACCGCGACCTTGCCGGCTTTCTCGAATTCGAGCGTGACCGGCACCTTGTCGCCCTGCTTCAGCGGGTTCTTCAGGTCGAACATCATCAGGTGGAAGCCGCCGGGCGCGAGCTTCACGGTCTTGCCCGGCTCGATGGTCAATCCCTTGTCGAGCGCGCGCATCTTCATGACGCCGTTGTCCATCGACATCTCGTGGACTTCCACCTTGCCGGCGACGTCGGCGGAGCCCGACACCAGCCGGTCCGCCGTCGTTCCCTTGTTCTCGATGGTCAGATAGCCGCCGCCGATCTTGGCACCGTTCGGCGTCGCGCGCGTCCACGCCTGCGTGATCACGAGGTCGCCGGCCTTGACGTCCTCCGCGCGTACGGAGGTCGACGCCAGTGCGGCAGTCAGCGTGGTGAGAGCGAGGATGCGGGACAAAGTGTTCATGGCGACGGGGTCCTTTCAGATTGAAGTTGTCGTGTTATCGGATTGTTGCAGCCTGGGCGTCAGACCATTTGTTCAAATCGGCGATTTCGGCCGAGCCTTCGATCGTCGTGATCGTTCCGTCACGGGCAATCAGCATGGTTCGCGGGATATCGCCTTGCCATGCCGGGTCGATCTCGAATCTCAATCGCTCGGCAAAGCCGTCGTCGAAAATCCAGTTCTCGGCCGATCCGAGTCCGGCGCGATCCAGCATCGATCGCGTCGCATCCGGCAGGTTCGGAACCAGATCCGCACTGATCGTCACGACGTCGATACCCGGATGGACCTTCATGAACTGGCCGAGCTCCGGCAGCTCCACCTTGCATGGGCCACAGGTGACGCCCCAGAAATGCACCAGGGTCGGATGACCGGCGTGCGCATGCAGCAGCTTCTGCCAGCTGCCGCGTTCGAACGGCCTTGGCGCACCCTCTCCCGCCGCCAGTGCGGACGGCAGCGTTGCCAGCAGCATGAGGGCGGCCAGCAAGTGACGTTTCATGGTTCGCCCTCGATCGTTTGAAGATGGTAACCGTCGGCCTTTGTCATCCAGGACAGGTAGGTCTGCCGGCGATCCGAGACCAGCAGCGGATGGTCGGAGCTGTCGGCGGTGTCGGCGATAACAGTGGGCTTCGACCAAGTCGCTCCATCGTCATGCGAAGTCATCAGATTGATCGACGTCTTCTGCCCGTCGAACTCTTTCCAGACCATCACGAGCCCCTGCGGCCCCGCGATGATCTGCGGCCGTGACGGGCTTCGATTTAGCTGACCGACCGCGAGCGGATCGGAGAACGTCTTACCGCCGTTGCGCGACCGCGCATAGAACAGGCCCTTGCGCGCCTTGCCGTTGGTGTACCACGTCACGTGGTAGGTTCCTTGCGCCGAAATGGTCAGGCTAGGACCGTGATGCGGACATGCCGCGATCTGCCAGTCGTCGCGGCTCACCCGATGCAAATCGCCAGGCGTGGCCGGATCGGTGAACGTCACGATCGCATGGTCGCGTACACCGCCCTCGAAGATGTTGCGAAACACCACCACCGGATGGCCTGCGCCATCGAACGCCAGCGCGAGACGGCAGCACTCGCAAGTGTTGTCGGCCGCAAGCTTCGCATCGGAATAGGTCGCGCCGCTGTCTTTCGATGAAGCAAAGAACAATCCGGCACCGTCGTATTTCTCGCCGCGCTGCTGCGCCGGGACACGGTTGCGCTTGTCGAGCCACGCCGTAAACACGGCGCCGGCGGGATCGAAGCCGATCGCCTCGAAGCGCTGGCTCTCATTGTTTGCGGTGATCGGTTTCGGCGGATCAAAGCTGCGGCCGCCGTCGGTCGACCGCGTGGTCAGAACCTGGCCGTTGAAGGCCTGATCGCGAAAGGTCGAAAAGGCAATGGCGATATCGCCCTTGGCATCGATCGCAAGTTTCGGCCGCGCGTCCGGACCCCAATCCAGGTTGAGCCGCTCCCGGGTGACCTGGACCGGCGCGGAAAAGCTCTTGCCCTGATCCTTCGAACTCGCGACGGAGATCTGGCCTCCGGCCATCCACGTCAGCCACAACGTCCCATCCGGCCCAAAGGCGGGAGTGACCTTGGTCGCGCAGCGCAGCACGGTCTCCTCGCAGGCCGCTTCGGAGGCGTGCTGATGGCTCATCTGCGCGACCGCGAGGTTCGGCACGGCCGCAAGCATGACCGTTGCCAGCACCGTCAGAGCCGCAGGTTTTCGGTATGTCATCGATGCGTTGCTCATTTGAACGCAATCTTCATGCCCGCCACGAAGGCGCGCGGCGATCCGGCATAGATCGAGTTGGTCGAGTTCGCCAGTATGCTCGCGGGATTTTGAATGCCGGCCGCGGTCACCGAATTTGCGATGTTGTTTGCCGAAGCCACGTAGGTCCGGTCGAACACGTTCCGGACCTCGACATACAGATTCAGCGACTTGAAGGAATCGGAGACGAGATCGGTCTTGTAATGCAAATTGAGGTTGACGAGCTCGTAGCCGGGCGCCTTCAGGAGATTGGCATTGTCCATGTAGAAGCTGTCTTTCCACTGGACTTCGACAAATCCGCCGAGCCCCTGCAACGGCCCCGACAACTGGTCGTAACCCAACCGCGTCGTCAGCTCGTTCGGCGAAATGCCGGGGATCTTGTTGCCGGCGCGATTGAAGCCGAACACCGCGCCGTTGCTGATGTTCTCGACGTATTCCGTATAGACCTCGTCGAGATAGGTATAGGCGGCCGAGAACCGCCAGCCCGGCAGGAACTTCCAGTCGGCGGCGAGTTCGACGCCGCGATGCTCCGATCGTGGCGCGTTGAACGTGTAGGAGATGCCCGATTTCTGGGTCGCCTGCGAGACAAGCTCGTCCTTGAAGAATTCGTAGAACCCGGTGACGCTCACCTTGAGCGCATTGTTCGGCGTCCAGTCGGCCCCGACGTCGTAGCCGAGATTCTTCTGCGTCCGCAGCCCGGTGTTATTGCCCGAGCTGCCATCTGGCAGGACGAACAGGTTGCTGACCTGCGGCGTGCCATAGCCCGTTGCCACCCGTCCGCGGAATTGCCAATCGCTGTTCACTCGGTAGAGCAACGCGAGCTCAGGCGCCGTATTCTGGAATTGCCGGTCCGCCGTCGTGATTGCGGTGGACGTAGCTCCGGCGGCACCGGCGTAGCCGTAGAGGGTGTTTCGCCCCGTGAGATTGGTGGTCTCCCAGCCGATGCCGGCGATGGCCGTCAACGCCGACGTGAGCTTCAACTCCTCGCGTGCACGCAGGCCGTAATTCGTCGTCGTGCTGAACAGGTTGCTGGACAGGCTTCCAAGCGTCGCATTGCCGCCCGGCACCACATTGCGGGTATCGCTCGAAGCCGTGAGCGTGTTGTAGAAGCCGCCGAAATAGGCCGTCGAATCCATCCCGAAGATATCGCCGCGCCTGACGACGTCGCTCATGTAGTTGTAGGACGGGAAGTCGCCGATCGCGCTCGTCGATCCCGTCGGCTGGCTGATGTTGCGGTCGTCGAACACGAACTGGTTGCGCCAGGTGGTCTGGTTGTCGAAATCGTGCTCCCAGCGACCGCCGACGATGGTGCGCCGGTCGTTGCGCCCGAGGCCGGCCTGGACCGCGGTTTCCTTGTCGGTCCCCGCCGCGGAATTGAAACCGTTGTTGAACAAGGTCACGGTTCCGCACCCCGGCGCGGCGGTCGCACCCGTCGCGCAGCCCTGCTGGAACGGGTTCTGATAGAACTGATTGAGCGACGAGCGGATCGGCAGGCGTGCCGTCAGGTCGTTGTTGATCAGCTTCACCGTGAAACGATCGTCCGGCGTGACTTGCAGGGTGCCGAGGAAATTGACGGTCTGGGTATTGAACCAGCTGTTGCCGATAAATCCGTCGCCGCGGGCATCACTCGCGAACAGCGAGCCCTCGAAATTGCCGACCTTCTTGCCTGCGGCAAGATAGTTGTTGAGATAGCCGAAGCTGCCGCCGTCGACGCCGTATTCCACACCGTCGATGGTCCCGCCGGGCCGGGTCCGGAAATTCAACGCACCGCCGGTGGCGTAATTGCCGTACAGCGCCGATGACGGGCCGCGGACCACGTCGATCGCGCCGTAAGCATGTGGATCGATCAGGTCGCTGCGTGACAGGCCGTCCGGCTGGGTGACCGGGAAGCCGTCGTCGAAGATGACGAGGTTGCGGATGCCGAAGCCGTTGCGCGCATTAGACCCGCGGATCGAGATGCCGAAGTCGCGCGGCCCGTTGCCCTGCTTGATCGAGATGCCCGGACTGTCGCGCAGCACGTCGGCGACCGAGAATGACGGTCGGTTGTCGAACTGGCTGCGGTCGATGGTGGTCTGGGTCTGCCCCGTGGGCGCCCGGTTCAAACCATCGCGGGTCGCGGCAAGCGTCTCCCCGGGCCTCGCGCCGCCTGCCGAGGCTGCGGCCACGGTCGGTGCCGCCGGCAGCTTCGGTGGCCGCTGGGTCGACGCGGTACGAACGCGCGGCTTCGATCCGGCCGGTTTGGCGCGCGCCGCCGCATGTGGCGCATCGACTGTGACGGAGGGCAATACTGTGGTCGACGTCTGGGCTTCCGCTCCGGAAGGCAACGCGCAAAGCGCCGCGCTCAGCGCGAGCACGCTTGCCGCCCCCAGCGGGTGATAACGAAACATGGATGAATCCTGACACCGGCTCTTCGGCCGGCTTGCTCAATGGCAATTGCCGGCGCGGACAAGCACCGGCAGCGACAGTCTCGTCAGGAAAAAAGCGGCGGCGCGCGGGCTTGCGCGGAGAGGCCCGCCGGCGACCGATCGAGCTCGCCGGCGAAATCGAGCCAAACGATCCGGCTCGGTACGCGTTCGACGGCCTGGGCCGCAACTTGCGGATGATCAACGGGCGCACCAGTCTGCAGCACGCTGCATGCGGAGCAACAACCGTCATGAGCGTCGTGACCGGTCTGGTCGCCCTGCCCGGCTCCGGAGCCGGCACTGCCGTGGCAGATGGTGGCGGCCGCGAGCGGATCGGATACGGCAAGGCTCGCCGCCCAGCAGGCCCCGATCGGTGCGAAAATCTGCACCAGCAGGGCAACCAGGACTATGGGCAGAAAATTCTTCAGCCGCCGGCGCATCGCAAAACCCATCCGGAACCGAACTAACCACCACCAGCCTCGGAAGTCGAGATCGCGGACACGTCCGGTTTCTTCCAGCCGACGGAAATAGCCGAGCGTGGCAGTTGCATCACGGCCGCCGCACAAGCCGCCGTATCTCCTTACTCCGCCACGTGTTTTCACATCACTTTCACAACCGGCAGTGGCGCCATCCCAATCATTTCGCAAATTGCCCGAAATTTGAACAATCGTTGCCGAAAATGGTGACAAGGCTGGAAAGATGGTCTACCAATTCGGGCGCAGGCTAGCCGCGAGGCGTGTCCTGGTGGTCCAAGTCTCGGGAGGAGCCCGACGCGCACAAGCAGCGTCACCCCATCAATCAAGATCAAACCGAATTTTTGGGGCAAATAGGGTCGACACAATTTTTGGAGCAGGGCTTGGAGCCCTGCTCTTTTTTGTCTGATGATCGCAATCAACGATGGCTCCATCATCGAATCCAATCGAACGCAGCTTTGAACTCGCAGCAGCGGCTTGCGATGATCTCACGCCGTTGGTGTATCGGCGGTTGTTTCGCGAACATCCCGAGGCGCAGGCGATGTTTCGCACCGAAGGCAGCGAGCCGGTGAAGGGTTCGATGCTGTCTCTCACGATCGAATCCATTCTCGATTTCGCCGGCGAACGCCGCGGACGTTTTCGCCTGATCGAATCGGAAGTGTTCTCGCACGACGCCTACGGGACGCCGCGCGAATTGTTCGTGGCCTTCTTCGCCGTGATCGCGGACTGCTTGCGCGACATTCTCGGCGAGCAATGGTCCGCGGAGATCGATGCTGCGTGGCACAAGCTGCTCCGCGACATCGAAGCCATCGTGCTGCAACAGAAACATCTCGTGGACGCGAAGACGTAGCGTCACCGTTCCGATTGTGACACACTCCCTTTATCCGCGGCGCGTGCAACTGACGCCGACGGTCAGAAAAACGAAGAGGGAGCAAGCAATGCCAGGAATCGACAATGGCACCGACAAGGGGATGGACAAGGCGTCGACGACGCGGCGCGACCTTCTGCAGATGGCGGCGGCAGGTGGAGCTGCGGCCGGCCTGTTCGGCGGAATGGGCGTGACGTCCGCGCTCGCAGCCGAAATGGGACGTTCGGAAAAACCGCTGAAGGCCGCATTCTCCAACGCCGGACTGCAGGCGACGTGGTGCGCGCAGGGCAAGCAGGCCGCCGAGTTCTGGGGCAAGCTGTTCAACGTCGAGGTCACCTGGTTCGACGGCCAGCTCGACGCCGTCAAGCAGCGCGCCGCCATCGACAACATGGCATCGCAAAAATGGGACTTCGTCGCCATCCAGGCATTCGGCATCGGCACGCTGACCCAGCCGGTGCAGAAGATGATCGACGCCGGCACCCCTGTCATCGACATGGACACGCTGATTGCGCCGCTCGACCAGATCAACGTGCATTCGTTCCTGGCGCCCGACAACGAGTTCATGGGCGCTTCGGTGACGCAGGCGCTGTGCAACGCGATCGGCGGCAAGGGCAAGGTCATCATGACCCAGGGCGCGCTCGGCCATACCGGCGCGCAGGGCCGGGCCAAGGGCTTCAACTCGGTCGTGAAGCAGTTCCCGAACATCGAGGTGCTGGATACCCAGCCCGCCGACTGGGACGTCTCCAAGACCGCCCGGCTCTGGGAAACCTATCTGACGAAGTATCCGCAGATCGACGCGGCGTTCTTCCACAATGACGACATGGCGCTCGCGGCCGCCAACATCATGAAGGCGCATAACCGCACCAACATCCTGATCGGCGGCGTCGACGCGATGCCGCCGGCGATCCAGGCGGTCAGCGAAGGCCGCATGTTCGCGACCGTCCGCAATCCGTCCTGCCGCATCCACGGCGGCGCGATCGTCGCGGGTGTCGCGGCCGTGGTCGGCGGCGAGAAGAGCGGCCAGGGCATTCCGAAGAACGTCGTGACCGACGGTCCCGTCGTGACCAAGGCCAACGCCGCCGGCATGCAATGGATGGAGGATCACTTCCTGATCTGAGCGGACCTCATGTCGCAGGGCCGTTCCCCGATCCTCGAGTTGAACCAGATCACGAAGGCCTTCGGCGGTGTCGAAGCCCTTCGTGGGGTCGACTTCGCGCTCCACGCCGGCGAGATCCATGGTCTCGTCGGCGAGAATGGCGCCGGAAAAAGCACGCTGATGAAGATCATCGCCGGCGTGCATCCGGAGTTCTCCGGCCGCTTCATGCTCGACGGCAAGGAGACCCGGTTTCGCTCCACCCGCGACGCGCACGCCGCCGGCATCGGCATGGTGCATCAGGAGCTCAGCGTCGCGCCTGATTTGACCGTCGCCGAGAACGTCTTCCTCGGCAACCAGCCGACCAACCGCCTCGGCTTCGTGCAATGGCGGCGGATGGCGCGCGAGGCCGGCGAGCAGCTGTCTCGGTTCGGCATCGACGTCGATCCGATGACGCGGCTCGGCGACCTGCCGATCGGGCTGCAGCAGCTGATCGAGATCGCCCGCGTGCTGTTTTCGGGCGCTCGCATCATCATCCTCGACGAGCCGACCTCCGCCCTCTCCCCGCCGGAGGTCGAGCGTCTCTTCACGACCTTGCAGAAGCTCCGGGACGAAGGCACCAGCATCGTCTTTATCTCGCATTTCATCGAGGACATCCTGCGGGTCTCCGACGTGGTGACCGTGTTCCGCAACGGGCGGAAGATCGCCGAAACCGCCTCCGCCGACACCACCAAGGGCGCGCTGATCGAGGCCATGATCGGCCGCGGCGGCGAAAAGCTGGAGCACAGCTACACCGACGACCTGATGCTGCCGCAATCCGGCGCCGGCCCGGTGGTGCTGAAGGTCGATCAGCTCTCGCTCCGCCGCAGCCTGCAGGATGTCTCGTTCGAGGCCCGCGCCGGCGAAGTGCTCGGCATCTACGGCTTCATGGGCTGCGGACAATTGGAGCTGTCCCGCATCCTGTTCGGCAAGCTCAGGCCCGACGGCGGGACGCTTGTGGTCGACGGCTCCGCCAAGACATTCCGCAGCACCGCGGCCGCCCGGCGGGCGGGCGTTGCGCTGGTGCCGGAGAGCCGGCGCGCGATGCTGTTTCACCAGGAGCCGGTCTACAAGAACATCTCGATCAGCATCCTCGAGCGGATCTCGGCGCTGCTGCTCAAGCCGGTGCGCGAGCGCGCCATCGCCCAGCGCCAGGTCGAGCAGTTGCAGATCAGGCCGCCGGTGGTCGGTCTCGATCTCGGCATGCTCTCCGGCGGCAACCAGCAGAAGGTGGCACTGGCCAAATGGCTGACCTACCCGCCCCGCCTGCTGGTGCTGTGCGAGCCGACCCGCGGCATGGACGTCGGCGCCAAGAACGACGTGATCAACATCGTGCGCGATCTCCGCGCCAAGGGACTGGCGATCATCGTGCTGTCGACCGAGCCGGAAACGGTGCTGTCGCTGGCCGACAGGATCCTGGTGCTGAAACGCGGCTCGGTGGTGCGCGAATTCGCGGGCGAAGCGGTCAGCAAGGATCGGCTGCTCGAGGCTGCCTAGAGCATGATCCGGAAAAGTGCGAAGCGGTTTTCCGACAAGATCGTGCGCAAACAAATCGAGAAAGCGCGATGACCGCGTCATCGCGCTTAACGGAGAGACATAATGGCAAGCAGTGACAGCGCGACGGCACCTGCGGATCACAAGCGGCCGCGCGGGCTGGCGTCCTTCCTGCGCTCGCAGATGCGCAACATCGCGCCGTTCCTGACGCTGATCTTCCTCAGCGCCTTCTTTGCGATCGCGAGCCCGTCGTTTGCGACCATCGACAATGTCGGCAACATCCTCACCCAGGTGTCGGTCACCGGCATCATCGCCGTCGGCCTCACCTTCGTGATCCTGTGCGCCGAGATCGACCTGTCGGTCGCCAGCATCGCCAACGTCACCGGCATTGCGGTGGCCTATTTCACGCTGCAGGACTCCTACGTCAACATCGCCAACATCCCGATGCCGGGCTTTGCCGCGATCCTGCTGGCGCTGGCGCTGTGCGCGCTGCTCGGCCTCGTCAATGCGCTGGGGCTGACCGCGATCGGCATCCCCTCCTTCATCATGACGCTCGCCATGATGCAGATCGCGGCCGGCGTCTCGGCGCTGCTGGTGCGCGGCCAGATCGCCTACAAGGTGCCGCCGCTGATCACGACGCTCGGCTCGGGCTCGATCGGCGGCATCCCCTGGATCGTGATCGTTGCCGCGGTGATGCTGCTCGGCGGCCATCTGGTGCTGACCTACACGCGCTTCGGCCGCTACGTCTACATGGTCGGCGGCAACCGCGAAGCCGCGGAATTTGCCGGCCTCAACGTCAAGCTCATCCTCGGCAGCGTGATGGTGATCTCGGCGGTCTGCTCGGGGATCGGCGGCATGCTCGGCGTCGCCCATTTCGGCAGCGCGCAGCAGAACGAGTTCGACACCTATCTGCTGGATTCGATCGCGGCCGTGGTGGTCGGCGGCACCAGCCTGTTCGGCGGCCGCGGTGGCATCGGCAACACCATCGTCGGCCTGTTCGTGCTTGGCGTGCTCAACAACGGCCTCGACCACGTCAATATCGACAGCTTCCTGAAGATCCTGATCCGCGGCCTGATCCTGCTCGCGGCGCTGATCATCAACGTCTACGCGCAGCGGCTGCGGGAGCAAGCGGCGGATTAGTGTGGCGCTCTCTCCATTCGTCGTCCCTGCGAAGGCAGGGACCCATACTCCGCGGCGGGTGTGATGAACGGGACTAGTCATTCTGCCATCGCGCAAGAATGACTCTCGGTGGTTATGGGTCCCTGCTCCCGTGCGCAATTGCGCGCTAGGCAGGGACGACATCGAATGTGTTGCGCTGTCCTGGGGCGAAGCGAAACCCCGGTAGAGGCTCGCCATGAAGCTGTTCTGCGCGCCAGGTACGTTGTCTCTCCTGCCGCATATCGTGTTCCTCGAGGCCGCATTGCCGTTCACGGCCATCAGGATCAACGAGCACACCAAGGCCATCGAAGGTGGCGGCGACTATCGAACGGTGAATCCGCTGGGCTATGTGCCGGCTCTGCTGCTCGACGACGGCACCTTGCTCACCGAGGGAGCTGCGATCGTTCAGTACATCGCCGATCAGGCCCCTTCCAGACGGCTGGCGCCGGCCAACGGCTCGATCGAGCGCGCCAAGCTGCAGGCGTGGCTCAACTTCTTTTCAAGCGAGATGCACAAAGGCGCGTATGGACCGATCTTCCACAAGGGGATATCGGAGCAATCCAAGGAGGTGTTTCGCGACCGGCTGAGAACGCGCTACGCGCACCTCGATCGTCACCTTGCTGACAACACATACCTTCTGGGCGAGGACTTCACGGTCGCGGACGCCAACTCGTTCGCGGTCACGATCTGGGCCCCGCGCGTCGACTTTGATCTTTCGCCCTACCCCAACGTGCTCGCGCACCATGCGCGCATCGGCCGCCGTCCGACAGTTCAAGCCGCACTGGAAGCCGAGGGCCCGATTCCGGACCCCGGCCCATAAACGATTACCTGGCAACATCCGGCTGCCAGTGGCGCAGCTCACGTGCGGCGTAGTGACGGCACCGATCGTCGACTAGGACGCTTCCACTATCAAGCCGCGTGCGAGCTTGAGCGCCCGTCCCGCGCTGAGCGCGCCGCTGCGGGGGGCTTGGCCGTCGGGCAACTCATTGGCATGGCGCCTTCGACGAACCGGGAGTCGGAAGCCATGAAAACGCGCGGTGCTGACGGCCTGCCAATTCTGGTAGCGTCGGCAGCGCATCCGGAGCAAAGTTGCCGTTGTGAATTTACTTAAGTCGCCGCCAGCATTTCGGGGAACATCACAGAACCAGGGGAGAAGACCGTGACCGCTTTCAACGCTGTGCGTTTTCGGGTGAAGCCTGCGCGCGATCAGGAGTTTTTGGACGCGCACAAGACCATCGGGGCAACCTGGCAAGGTCTGTTGCGCGCCAATATTATCAAGACCGGTGACCGTTCCTATTGCATTATCGCCGAGTGGCAAGACATGGACGCGTGCATCAAGGCCCGGCCACACATGATTTCCACTCTCAATACTTTTCGCGATACGCTCGAAGACTTGGGCGGCGGTCTCGGCGTCACCGATCCCGTCGCAGGTCCGGTCGTCTTGTCCATGAAATAAGAAGATTTGTGAAGGATAGATCATAAGGCGACGCCCGCGGCCGCGCCTGCCCTGCGTCATGAGCGGTCGTTGTCCCGTCCCCGCCGGCCGAACGTATGGCCGCTTTCCGGACAGCAACGCGCTAAAATTTTCGAACAAGCCCAGCCGAGCCGGCGCTAATCTCCGGCCGGCAGCGGAGGGTTACGCTCTTGTCAGCGTCGATGGCACATCGGGAGATAGACGGGAGGATTGGCAAGACGATCGTCGTCGCCGTCGGGCTTGCTCTGAGCCAGGCCGCGGTAGCCGCACCGCCCGATAGCCCGAATCCCGCGCTCGCCCCATGGTTTGAGAGCCTGAAGCAACCAGGCACCGGTGCGTCGTGCTGCTCGATTGCGGATTGCCGGACGGTCGAGTTTCGACAGGACCGAGACGGCTACGAGGTCTTGATCGATGGTCGCTGGAAGATGTCGAAACCGTTCTGGCTGCGGGTCCCGTCGAACAGGATCATCGACAGAACCGACAACCCGACGAACCGCGCCGTCGTCTGTTTCACGCCTGAGGCAGGCATTCTCTGTTTTGTGCGTCCGGCCGAAAGCTGATCTGTGCCGCTGCGTTTCCCGTACATGACCATCGATATCGTCATCTGGCAAAATCGGGCTGCCAGTGGCGCAGTTCGCGCGCGGCGTAGGTGACGGCACCGATCGTCGCGTAAGACGCTGCCTCCAGCATCATGTTGCGTGCGAGCTTCAGGGCCCGTGCCTCGCAGATCGCGCGCTGCTTCTCGTCGGCGATCCATTCGAAATCGATGTTGTGCGCGAGGCCGAGGATGCGCCGGATGGTCTTGGCGGCGGCAAAGCCGACCGTGTCCTGGAACAGCCTCGCTACGTAGGCCTGCCGCTCCGCCTCCAGTCGCGCGGCGCCTGCCTCGCCCGCAAACAAAGACACCGGATAGCCGTCGCCCCTGGCATCGTTGCGCCAGAGCGCGAGAAATTTTCGCGAGAATTCGGTCCAGACGCCCTCGATGGTTTCCAGCAGCCAGGCCTCGAACGAAGCGCGCTCACCCGGCGTGCGCTCGTGGCCGGCGGAGGCCAGATAGGCCATCAGGAGATTGCCGATCACGGCGCCGATGTCGAAGCCCATCGGGCCGTAGAAAGCGAATTCGGGATCGATCACCTTGGTCTCACCGTCGGTGACCATGATCGAGCCGGTGTGCAAGTCACCGTGCAGCAGTGCCTGCGGGCTCGCCATGAACTTCAGCTTGAGCCTGGAGATCGCGACATGCAGATCGAGATCCTCGCGGAACGCCGCCGCCGTGGCGTCGAGATACGGCGTGGTCCAGCGGTTCTGCTCGGCGATGCGGTAAGGATCGGTGAAGATCAGATCTTCGGTGATCTTGCAGAGCGCGTGGTTGCCGGCGAATGCCGCAATCCCTTCCTTCTTCTCCGCGGCCGACAGCGCGAGATCGGACGTGAAGAGCAGCGTCTGCGCCAGGAAGGTCGAGATATCCTCGACGAAACGCGGATAGCGCGTGGCGCCGATCAAGCCCTTGCGCATGATGATGTGCGGCTCGAGCAGCTCCATTGCGGTGAGCGCGAGGGGCGCGTCGTGATGCAGCACTGCCGGCACCAGGCTCGGCGCCAGCCGCACCTGATGCACCAGCGCCAGATGCTCGTAATGCGCCCGCGACAACGGCAGCGGCCAGCTCTCGCCGACCAGCCGCACGTAAGGCAGCGCCTGCTTGACGGCGATGCCGCCGCTCGGTCCCTTGACGATAAAGACGAGGTTGAGGTTGCCGTCGCCGACCTCGCTGATCGACCAGTCCGCCGGCGTGCCGCCGAGCTGCGTGACGATGGCAGGTAAGCTCGCGAGATAGTCCCGCAGATCGGCTTCCCGCAGGATTCGATACTGGCTCTGCCCGGAGCCTGGTTGCGCCTGCAGGTTCATCGTGGTCGCCTCCCCAAGACTTAGACCCGAGCCATTGGCCGCTCGTTGTGCTATTCCGGACACGTTGCCGCAAGAGCTGACAGCCCGGTTCGACGCCCACAATCGCAGGCGGCGGGACGCGCCGCAATGCCCCAGACGAAGTCCCCGAAGCCACAGATCAGGCCCTACCCCGCCGGCGTTGTTTCAGAATTCACGATGACATTTTCGAGTGGAGGATGTTGCCATGCTCGTCGCCGTGTTCTCGATATTTGCCGCCAGCCGCAAGGACGCGCTTGTCGATATGGTCGAGCGAGTGCACGCCGGCTTCCTCGCCGCCGGATTGGGCGAGCCGACGGTACGCCTCAGGCTGTCCGATCCCCCTCTCACCGCCGAGATCGCCGCCGTGCAAGCTGCGGCAGGAACGAAGCGCATTTCCAGCATTGCAAGGGTGATCAAGCGCTGGCCGGAATTGGGGCGCTTCGTGCGAACGACCGGCTCGGTTGGACCTGGCAGGGCGGAAGCACGCGTGATGTCGAACGTGACCGAGAGCGGCGCCGTCGAGGCGATCGACTTCACGATCATCAGGGAGATCGCACAGGGCGTCCCAAAGTCATTTCCATGCCACGCCATCGACCTGCATTTCTCGGTGCCCGGCTTTTCAGACGGTCCGCAGCTGCCCGCGCAGCCCGACCTTCAGACGCTTCGCGGCCTGATGCGTGCCGGCGTCGACATCGGCGCCGGCCACCCGACCTCGCCCGGCATCGGCGTGCACGACAAGTGGTGGGTGAATGGGCGGCAGCGGTCGCTGGCCGCGCTGCGCATCGTCGAAGCCGATCCGCAGGCCAAGAAATTGCCGGCACCTCCGGCCGAGATCGCGGCCCTGCTCGCGGCGTGCGGCAAGGTCCGCAAGACGGTGCAGGTCCCGATGGTCACGGCGCCCGCCGCTGCGGCGGCGGCCGCCGGGCCAGCCGGCGGCCTGTCTCCTGAGATGGACCAGGCCATCCGCACGGTCGTGCGCGCCTATCGGGCCGGGATGAGCGAACTACTCAATACCCTCCCGCACGATCTGCCGCATCAGGTCGAGAGCGCCGCCGCGACTGCTCCCGATGGAAGCCCGGGCACCGGCCCCAAGAAGCCGGATCTGGTTCGGGCCTTCGCGCCGCTCGGCTACGATTGTCGCGGCGAGAGCGGATCCTTCAGGCTGCAACGGCGCACCCCGGGCAACCTCACCGTCAGCCTCCAGGCCGATGTCGGCAGCTGGAACAGTTCGGTTGTGGCCTTCATGCAGGTGATCGGCATGGTCAATGGGCACGGCTTCAAGGCGACGCTGCCGCTCCATGCCTCGCGCCACGCAGTCCGCGGCGAAGTGAGAGGGGTCGAGTTGCCGAGCCAGTTTCCGATCGGCAGCGCCGAGCGATGGACGCAAATCGTCGACAATCTGGCAACGCTCGTCGCGGCGCTCGATCGCAGCTTCGTCCCCGAGATCGAGGCGATCACCGGCCCGTCGCCGGAGTGGTTCCGGCCGGAGCAAAGCTGAGCCCGTTGCTCCGGTTCGTGGACCGGGTGAGCCAACGGGTCGCGCGAACGCGCGCCCGATGACAGGCTCTGCAATACCCGGGGCAATGCTCCCGCATGTCGCTTCGCTCATGCGGGCGACTTCGCTGCGCTCCCTCGCCCCATTCTACGCGTTCCCACGGAGAGAGGCACGTCTGCACAATTTCTGTATAATAGAATAATGCCGCTGATTTGCCCGACATGTCAAGTTGCCGTGTCGAATGCCGGCACGCCGCCGGCTACTTTGCATGGGGTTGTTTTCGATATTTTGACAGTCCGCCCCTGCAGAGGCCGGCTACATGCGATAGCCCTGCCGCACACGGGGCGAGGTGAACCGGTGAGTTCTAGAACGGCATTCCCATCAGCTTCGACAGCCGCTCGACCGACAGATAGCCGGCGTAATAGGCCCACATCCCGATCGCGAAGATCACGGCCGAAAGTAGCGTGGTCCACAGCAGCTTGCGGCCCATCCGCGCCATGATCGGCGCGCCGGGGTCGGTGCCGGGCGCGCCGACGCCGTCTTCATGCTGGCTGCGCACGCCGAACGGCAGCGTCAGGAACAGCACGAGCCACCACAGCACGAAGTAGATCGCAAGGCTGGTGGAGATTTGATACGCCATGCGCGCTCAGGCCTGTTCGATCTCGACCAAGGCGCCGGAAAAGTCCTTGGGGTGGAAGAACAGCACCGGCTTGCCGTGCGCACCGATCTTCGGCTGGCCGTCGCCCAGCACCCGCGCGCCCTCGGCGATCATGCGGTCGCGCGCCGCGATGATGTCGGGCACGTCGTAGCAGACATGGTGGATGCCGCCGTCGGCATTGCGCTCGACGAATTTCGCGATCGGCGAGGCCTCGCCGAGCGGCTCGATGAACTCGATCTTGGTGTTCGGCAGCGTCACGAACACGGTGATGACGCCGTGCTCCGGCAGCGGCACGGCGTCGGAAATCTCGGCGTTGAAGGCGGTGCCGTAGATCTTCGCGGCCTGCCTGGCGTCCTTGACTGCAATGGCGACGTGATTGAGCCGGCCCAGCATCTCTCTCTCCCTTGTATCGTTGTGCGCGCTTCGAAGGCGCTTGTCAGACCGTCAGTACGTGCACGACGCAGATCGGCTTCTTGCCCCATTGCTCGTTCAGCGCCGCACGTACCGCCCGCCGCACCGATTCACCCAGCGCATCCGGATCGCGCCGCCGCGCCCGCGGCAGGCCCTCGATCGTCGATACCACCACATCGAACACGATATCGTCGAGCAATTCGCCTGTGGCATTGTTCTCCGGCATGCCGACCAGATCAACCTCGGGCTCGTCGACCAGTTCGCCCTGCTGGGTCATGGCGATGGCGACGAAGGCGCAGCCGGCAAAGCCCATCCGGCGTCGCTCGACCACGGCGCGCGACTTGGAATCCTCCAGGATGGTTCCATCCTTGTAGAGCCGGCCCGACGGCACTTCGCCGATGATGCCGGGATCGCCGGGCCCAAGCTTGACGAGGTCGCCGTTGCGGCAGGTCAGGACTTTCGGGACACCCGCGGCGCGCGCCAGCTTGGCGTGCTCGGCGAGATGCAGCGCCTCGCCATGCACGGGGATCAGGAGCTGCGGCCGCACCCAGGAGATCATGTCGCGCAGCTCGTCGCGGCGCGGGTGGCCGGAGACGTGCACCAGATGCTCACGGTCGGTGATGACTTCGACGCCCTGCGTCACCAGCCCGTTGATAATGCCGCCGACCGCCTTCTCGTTGCCGGGAATGGTGCGGGAGGAGAAGATCACGGTGTCGCCCTTGTTCAGGGTCACCTGCGGATGGTCGTCATTGGCGATCCGGGCCAGCGCGGCGCGCGGTTCGCCCTGGCTGCCGGTGCACAGCGCCAGCACCTTGTCGGCCGGGAAATGGCCGTAATAGTCGGCGCTGCGGAACTTGTGCGAGCCGTCGAGATAGCCGCATTCGCGCGCGACCTGCACCACGCGCTCCATGGCGCGGCCGACCACGACGACCTCGCGATCGGCGGCGTTCGCGGCATCAGCCACCGCCCGCACGCGGGCGACATTGGAGGCGAAGGTGGTGACCGCGACCCGGCCCTTGGCCGCTTTGACCAGCTTCTTGATCGTGGCGGCAACCTCGGTCTCCGAGGGCGAACGACCGTCGCGCACCGCATTGGTGGAATCGCCGACCAGCGCCAGCACGCCCTCGTCGCCCAGCTCGCGCAGCCGCCGCTCGTCGGTCGGCTGGCCGATGATCGGGGTCGGGTCGATCTTCCAGTCGCCGGTGTGCAGCACGGTACCGACGTCGGTCTTGATCGCCAGCGCGTGCGATTCCGGAATCGAATGCGAGACCGGGATGAACTCGACATTGAACGGGCCGATATCGACCCGCCCGCCCGACGGGATCACCGTGATCGGGATTTTCGGCGGATTGCGCTCGGCGGCGCATTTGGCCTCGAACAGCGCCGCAGAGAACTGCGTCGCGTAGATCTTGCAGCCGAGCTTCGGCCAGAGGTCGATGATGGCGCCGAAATGGTCCTCATGGGCGTGCGTCAGCACGAGGCCCACCAGATTGTTGCGTTCCTTCTCGAGGAAGCGGACGTCGGGCATGATCAGGTCGATGCCCGGCAGATGCTCCTCGTCGCCGAAGGAGACGCCGAGGTCGACCGCGAGGAAGGACCGCTGCTCGCGGTTGCCGAGGCCATAGATCGACAGGTTCATGCCGATCTCGCCGACGCCGCCGAGCGGGGCAAAGGTGAGCTCGTCGGGACGCGCCATCAGTTAGCCCTCACGGAGGCCGCGCTGCCGAAATAGACCTCGCCGGCGGTCACGGGTTTGCGCTGTCCGTCAGCGGAGCGAACGATCAGGCAGCCGGTGTCGTCAATGGTATCGAATGTGCCTTCGAGCGTCGCGGTGCCGGTCTGGACCGCGACCTTCTGGCCAAGCCCAGCGGCACGCTCCAGCCACAGCCTGCGGATCTCGGGAAAGCCGCGGCCATCGTCCCAGATGCCGCGAAACTCGACCCAGGCGTCCGACAGCGCGGCGAACAGCTCTTCCGCGCCGATCTGGATGCCGAGCGTCGCCAGCGACACCGCCGGTGTCGGCGTTCCCTCGGGCGCTGCGACGACATTGGTCCCGATGCCGACGACGACCGCCAGCCGGTTGCCGACCGCCTCGGCCTCGAGCAGGATGCCCGACAGCTTCTTGCCATTGGCCAGTACGTCGTTCGGCCATTTCAGGGTGAACTTCGGGCTGTCCGGTCCGAGCCGCAGCGCGGCCTCGATGCTGACCTTCTGCAGCGCGGCATCGAGCGACAGCCCGGCGGCAAAGCCGAGCGTCGCGGCGACCGCCGGCTGCACGTCCGTCACCTCGAGGATGCTGCTGGCAAGGTTGCCGCGCGGCGCGATCCAGGCCCGCTGGCGCCGCCCGCGGCCCGCGGTCTGCTCCGGCGTCACGAACCACATCGGCCCCTGCTCGCCGTCGCGGGCGCGCAGCATCGCCTCGGCGTTGGTCGAGCCGATCTGATCGAAGGCGGCGAGCTTGTAGCCCGCCGCAACGGCCCGGGCTCCGAGCGTGAATGTCATGTCGGAGTTATGCGCATGATCTGTTCCGAAAGCCAGCATCCCGTTTTCGGAACCGTCCGCATCAGAATAGCGACTTCGCCGCCGCCGTTGCCACGCTCACCAGCGGGCCCGGATAGGCGAAGAAGAAGATGTTGAAGATGCCGGCGACCGCAAGAACGGTGCGCAACTCGAAACGCACCGGATCGAGCTTGGTCAGCGGCTGGTCGAAATACATCACCTTGACGATCGACAGATAGTAGAACGCGCCCACCACGCTGGTCAGCACGCCGATCACTGCGAGCGTGAACAGGTTTGCCTTGATCGCGGCGACGAACACGTACCATTTGCCGAAGAAGCCCGCGAGCGGCGGCACGCCGGCCAGCGAGAACAGCAGCATCGCGAAGGTGAAGGCGAGCAGCGGGTTGGTGCGGGACAGGCCGGCGAAATCGCTGATCTGCTCGACCGCCTGGCCGTTCCGCTTCATGGCCAGGATGATGGAGAAAGTGCCGAGCGTCATCGCGACATAGATCGCAATGTAGACCAGCACGCCCTGCGCGCCCTCGACCGTTCCGGCGGCAAGGCCGACCAGCGCGAAGCCCATATGGCCGATCGACGAATAGGCCATCAGCCGCTTGATGTTGGACTGGCCGATCGCCGCGAACGAGCCCAGCGCCATCGAGGCGATCGCCACGAACACCAGGATCTGCTGCCACTGGGTGACAATGCCCGGGAACGCGGTCAGCGTCGCACGGGTGAACACTGCGAGCGCGGCGACCTTCGGGGCGGAGGCGAAGAAGGCGGTCACCGGCGTCGGCGCGCCCTCATAGACATCCGGCGTCCACATGTGGAACGGCACTGCCGAGACCTTGAAGCAGAGGCCGGCGAGCAGGAACACCAGGCCGAACACGATGCCGATGCTGCCGGTGGTGGCGGCTGCCGCGATACCGGCGAAGCTGACGGTGCCGGTGAAGCCGTAGATCAGCGAGGCGCCGTAGAGCAGCATGCCCGACGACAGCGCGCCGAGCACGAAATACTTCAGCCCGGCCTCGCTCGACTTGGCATTGTCCCGCTGGCTGGCAGCGACGACGTAAAGCGCAAGGCCCATCAGCTCGAGACCGAGATAGAGCGAAATCAGGTCACCGGCTGAGATCAGCACCATCATGCCGAGCGTCGACAGCAGCACCAGGATCGAGAACTCGAAGTTGCGGGTCGACGGCTGCGACAGGTACTCGGTCGACAGAATCAGCGTCGCCGCCGAGGCGATCAGCGCGAGGACCTTCAGGAATCGCGCGAAATCGTCGACGATGAAGCTGCCGCCGAAGGTCACGAGCTTGCCGGCCGGCAGCCAGAGCTCCAGCACGCCGGTCAGCACCAGGAGACACACCGCGAGCGTGGTGATCAGCCGGGTCGTCCCCTGCCCGCGATAGGCTCCGATCATCAACAGCACCATGGCGCCGACCGCGAGCACCAGCTCCGGCAGCACCGGCTGCAACTGATAACCTGCACTGGAAAAGCTCATGACGAGGGCCTTACTGGACGGTCAGCGCGGCTGCCTTCACGGCAGTCACGGCGGTTTGGTAATTGTTGACGAGCTGCTGGACCGAGGCCGCCGACATGTCGAGCACCGGCTTCGGATAGACGCCGAACAGGATGGTCAGGGCGATCAGCGGGAACAGCGTCACGCATTCGCGGAACGTCAAATCCTTGATCGACATCAGCGACGGCTTGACCAGCGCGCCGAACACCACCTTGCGGTAGAGCCAGAGCGCGTAGCAGGCCGACAGGATCACGCCCGTGGTGGCGAAGAACGCCGTCGGCAGCGAGATCTTGAAGGTGCCGAGCAGCGTCATGAATTCGCCGACGAAGCCGGAGGTGCCGGGCAGACCGACATTGGCCATGGTGAAGACCATGAAGGTCAGCGCATAGAGCGGCATTCGGTTCACGAGGCCGCCATAGGCCGCGATCTCGCGGGTGTGCATGCGGTCGTAGACCACGCCGACGCAGAGGAACAGCGCGCCGGAGACGATGCCGTGCGAGATCATCTGGAACATGCCGCCGGCGACGCCCTGTGTCGTCACCGCGAAGATGCCCATGGTGACGAAGCCCATATGTGCGACGGACGAATACGCGATCAGCTTCTTCATGTCTTCCTGCATCATCGCCACCAGCGAGGTGTAGATGATGGCGATGACGGACAGCGTAAACACGAACGGCGCGAAGTCGTGCGAGGCCAGCGGGAACATCGGCAGCGAGAAGCGCAGGAAGCCGTAGCCGCCCATCTTCAGCAGGATCGCGGCCAGGATCACCGAGCCCGCCGTCGGCGCCTCGACGTGCGCATCAGGCAGCCAGGTGTGCACCGGCCACATCGGCATCTTCACCGCGAACGAGGCGAAAAACGCCAGCCAGGCCCAGGTCTGCATCGACCGCGGCACCGCGGTGTGCATCAGGGTCGGGATGTCGGTCGTGCCGGCGTTCCAGTACAGCGCCATGATGGCGAGCAACATCAGCACCGAGCCGAGGAACGTGTAGAGGAAGAACTTGAACGACGCGTAGACCCGGCGCGGGCCGCCCCAGACGCCGATGATCAGGAACATCGGGATCAGGCCGCCCTCGAAGAACAGATAGAACAGCACGAGGTCGAGCGCCGAGAAGGTGCCGACCATCAGCGTTTCCAGGATCAGGAACGCCATCATGTATTCGCCGACGCGGCTCGTCACCGACTTCCAGCTCGCGATGATGCAGAGCGGCATGATCGCGGTGGTCAGGATGATCAGCGGCAGCGAGATGCCGTCGATGCCCATGTGATAGGTGATGCCGGTGGCGAGCCAGGACGCCTTTTCGACGAACTGGAAGTCGGTCTGCGCGGGATCGAAGCGCGCGACCAGGATCAGCGACACCGCGAAGGTGATCAGCGTGGTCCACAGCGCGATCCAGCGCGCCGTGCGGTTGGCGCTCTCGTCGCCGCCCCGCGCCAGCAGGTAGACCAGGATCGCGCCGACCGCCGGCAGAAAGGTCGTGACGGAAAGGATGGGCCAGGTTGTCATTTACTGGCCTCCCAAGCCGAACATGAACCAGGTGATCAATCCGGCCGCCCCGATCAGCATCGCGAACGCGTAGTGATAGAGGTAGCCGGTCTGCAATTTCACGACATTGCGGGTGATGTCGAGCACGCGGGCCGAGACACCGTCGGGACCGAAGCCGTCGATGATGAAGCCGTCGCCCTTCTTCCAGAGCGTGTAGCCGAGCCACTTCGCCGGACGCACGAAGATCCAGTCGTACAGCTCGTCGAAGTACCATTTGTTGAGCAGGAACTGGTACAGCATCGGCTGCTGGTTCGCGAGCTCGACCGGCAGATACGGCCTGCGGATGTAGAACAGGTACGAGACGAACAGGCCGAGCGCCATCATCACGGTGGGCAGCGGCGCGAGCCAGCTCGGCATGTGCTCCATGTTCTCGAGGATGTGCGGGTTCATCTTGACGGATTCGCGGAAGAACTCTTCGACACCATGCGGACTGGCGAACACTTCCTTGAACGGCAGACCGGCCAGGATCGAGCCGGCGGCGAGTACGCCGATCGGCACCAGCATCCAGACCGGGCTCTCATGCGCCGCCTCGTAGTGCTTCTGGTCATGCGGCTCGCCGAAGAACGTCTTGAAGATCAGACGCCAGGAGTAGAACGAAGTCAGGCCGGCGGCCACGATCGTCAACAGATAGGCGTAGGTCGCGAACGGGTTGTGCGCGGCGTAGGCGGCCTCGATGATCGCGTCCTTGGAGAAGTAGCCGGCGAACAGCGGGAAACCGGTCAGCGCCAGGGTGCCGATGCACATCACCGCGAAGGTGTACGGGATCTTGCGCCACAGGCCGCCCATGTTGCGGATGTCCTGCTCGTGATGCATCGCATAGATCACCGAGCCGGAGCCCAAGAACAGCAGCGCCTTGAAGAAGGCGTGCGTGAACAGGTGGAACATTCCGACCGAATAGGCCCCTGCTCCCATCGCCACGAACATGTAGCCGAGCTGCGAACAGGTCGAATACGCGACGATGCGCTTGATGTCGTTCTGCACCAGGCCGATCGTGGCGGCGAAGAACGCCGTGGTCGCGCCGAAGAACATCACCACCGCCTGCGCGGTCGGCGACAGCTCGAACAGCGGCGACAAGCGCGCCACCATGAAGACGCCGGCGGTGACCATGGTCGCGGCATGAATCAGCGCCGACACCGGGGTCGGGCCTTCCATCGCGTCCGGCAACCAGGTGTGCAGCAGGAACTGGGCCGACTTGCCCATCGCGCCCATGAACAGGAACAGGCAGGTCAACGTCAACGCGTCGACCTGATGGCCGAAGAAGTTGATCGTCTTGCCGGTCAGCCCGGGCGCCGCGTGGAAGATGGTCTCGAAATCGGTCGAGCCGACCAGCGCGAAGATCGCGAAGATGCCGAGCGCGAAGCCGAAGTCGCCGACGCGGTTGACCACGAAAGCCTTGATCGCGGCCGCGTTCGCCGACGGCTTCTGGTACCAGAACCCGATCAGGAGGTAGCTCGCAAGGCCGACGCCCTCCCAGCCGAAGAACAGCTGCACAAGGTTGTCCGAGGTCACCAGCATCAGCATCGCAAAGGTGAACAGCGAGAGATAGCCGAAGAAACGCGGCCGGTTCGGATCCTCGTCCATGTAGCCGATGGAGTAGAGGTGGACCAGCGCAGACACGGTGTTGACGACGACCAGCATCACGGCCGTCAGGGTGTCGATCCGCAGCGACCATGCGACCTGCAGATCGCCCGAGGTGATCCAGGGCAGCAGCACGACGCGGGCGTCATGATGCATGAAGCCGACATCGACCAGCGCGAACCAGGACAGCGCCGCGGACACGAACAGCAGGCCCGTGGTGATCAGCTCTGCCAGTCGCGATCCCGCCGCTGGCGGCTCGGACACGTGATGATCGTCATGGCCATGATCGTCATGACCGTGATCGTCATGGCCCGCCGAGGCGTGAGCGTCGCCATGCGCGTCGTCGTGATGATCGACGGTGTCGCCGCTCGGGCAGCGCGCGTGCGCGCCGGTCAGCGAGATAATCCCCGCCAGAATGGCGCCCAGCAGAGGCAGAAATACGATTGCCTGGTACATCGGCGCGTTAGCCCTTCATCAGATTGACGTCTTCAACCGCGATCGAACCGCGGTTGCGGAAATACACCACCAGCACGGCGAGGCCGATCGCGGCCTCGGCCGCCGCCACCGTCAGCACCAGCAGCGCGAACACCTGGCCGACGATGTCGCCGAGGAAGGTCGAGAACGCCACCAGGTTGATGTTGACCGAGAGCAGGATCAGCTCGATCGACATCAGGATGACGATGATGTTCTTGCGGTTGAGGAAGATGCCGAGGATCCCGAGCGTGAACAGGATCGCGGCGACCGCCAGATAGTGCCCTAGCCCGATCGTCATTTCACCCACTCCGCCGCATCGGCATCCTGCAGGCCCTGCCCCGACGCCACTTTGCGCATCGCCATCGCCATTTCGGGCGTGCGCGCGTTCTGCACGTTGATGTTCTGCCGCTTGACGTTGGCCTTGTGGCGCAGCGTCAGCACGATGGCACCGATCATCGCGACCAAGAGCACCATGCCGGCGAGCTGGAAGTAATGGATGTACTTCGTATAGAGCACGAGGCCGAGCGCCTCGGTGTTGCTGACATTGGTCGGGATCGCGGCCGTGATCGTCTTGGTCACCTGCGGGTTGATCACCCAGGCACCGACGACAAGCAGCAGCTCGAACATGAAGATGCCGCCGATCACGATGCCGATTGGGAGGTACTGGATGAAGCCCTCGCGCAGTTCGACGAAATCGACGTCGAGCATCATGATCACGAACAGGAACAGCACCGCGACGGCGCCGACATAGACCACGATCAGCATCATCCCGAGGAACTCGGCGCCCATCAGGATGAACAGCCCGGCCGCGTTGACGAAGGCCAGGATCAGGAACAGCACGGAGTGTACGGGATTGCGCGAGACAATCACCATGACCGCCGAGGCCACGCAGGCCGCGGCAAACAGATAGAAGAACAGCGCCGGAAGGATCATGCCCTCACCTCAACGGTACGGCGCGTCGAGCGCGATCGACTTCGCAATCTCGCGCTCCCAGCGGTCGCCATTGGCGAGCAGCTTCGCCTTGTCATAGTAGAGCTCCTCGCGGGTCTCGGTCGCGAATTCGAAATTCGGTCCCTCGACGATGGCGTCCACCGGGCATGCCTCCTGGCACAGGCCGCAATAGATGCACTTCACCATGTCGATGTCGTAACGCACCGTGCGGCGGGTGCCGTCGTTGCGGCGCGGGCCGGCCTCGATCGTGATCGCTTGCGCCGGGCAGATCGCCTCGCACAGCTTGCAGGCGATGCAGCGTTCCTCGCCGTTCGGATAGCGGCGCAGCGCGTGCTCACCACGGAAGCGCGGCGAGATCGGGCCCTTCTCGAAGGGATAGTTCAGCGTCGGCTTCGGCTTGAAGAAATAGCGCATGGCGAGGACGAACGCCGAGACGAATTCCGAGAGCAGAAGCGAGCGGGCTGTTGCGTTGACATTGACACTCATGACGGCCTCACTTCGGCGCGATGCCGGCGAACTGCAGCACGCCGGCCACGATCACCACCATCGCCAGCGACAGCGGCAGGAACACCTTCCAGCCGAGCCGCATCAGTTGATCGTAGCGGTAGCGCGGCACGATCGCCTTCGCCATCGCGAACATGAAGAACATGAAGAACACCTTCAGGGCGAACCAGATGATGCCCGGAATCCAGGTGAACGGCGGCAGATTGACCGGCGGCAGCCAGCCGCCCAGGAACAGGATCGACGCCAGCGCGCACATCGTGGTGATCGCGACATACTCGCCGAGCATGAACAGGAGATACGGCGTCGAGCCGTATTCGGTCATGAAGCCGGCGACCAGCTCGGATTCAGCTTCGACCAGGTCGAACGGCGGACGGTTGGTTTCCGCCAGCGCCGAGACGTAGAACACGACGAACATCGGGAACAGCGGCCACACATACCAGTTCAGGATGGTGAGCTGCGGCAGGCCGATCAGATGCGCGAGGCCGCGGGTGTTCTGGGCCTCGACCACCGCCGACAGGTTCAGCGAGCCGACGCAGAGCAGCACGGTGATGATGACGAAGCCGATCGAGACTTCGTAGGACACCATCTGCGCAGCGGAGCGGAGCGCGGCCAGGAACGGGTACTTCGAGTTCGACGACCAGCCGGCCATGATGATGCCGTAGATCGACAGCGACGAGATCGCGAAGATGTAGAGCACGCCGACATTGATGTCGGAAATCACCCAGCCGAGATTGAACGGGATCACGGCCCAGGCCGCCAGCGCCAGCACGCAGGAGACCAGCGGCGCCAGCAGGAACACGCCCTTGTTGGAGCCGGACGGGATGACCGGCTCCTTCAACACGAATTTAAGGAGGTCGGCGAAGGATTGCAGCAATCCGAACGGCCCGACCACGTTGGGGCCGCGGCGGATCTGCACCGCCGCCCAGATCTTGCGGTCGGCGAGCAGGATGTAGGCGATCGCGATCAGGAGCACGACGAGCAGCAACAGGCTTTCCGCGACCATGATGATCAGCGGCCAGAGGAAGCCGGTCCAGAACGAGCTTGCGAAGAATTCAGCCATCAGGTCACGCTCACTCCGCTGCCTTCAGCATTCGGCCCGACGCCAGCCGCGAGCATTCCGCCATCACGGCAGAGGCACGCGCGATCGGGTTGGTCAGATAGAAATCCTCAACCGTCGGCTTGAACGCCGCCTTGTCGACGCTGCCGCCCTTGCCCGCCAGCGCCTTGACGTCGTCGGGCTTGCCGGCCTCGATCTGGTCGAGCCGCATCAGATGCGGGTAGGTCTTGAACATCGCCTGGCGCAGCGCCTGCAGCGAGTCGAACGGCAGCTTCTTGCCGAGCACGTCGGACAGCGCGCGGATGATCGCCCAGTCCTCGCGGGCTTCGCCCGGCGGGAACGCGGCGCGGTTGGCGATCTGCGCCCGGCCCTCGGTGTTGACGTAGATGCCAGACTTCTCGGTGTAGGCCGCGCCCGGCAGGATGACGTCGGCGCGGTGCGCGCCCTGGTCGCCATGGGTGCCGATATAGACCACGAAGGTGCCGTCCGGCGCCTTGATCTCGTCGGCGCCGAGCAGGAACAGCACGTCGAGTGTTCCGAAGGTCGTCATCTGCGCCGTGGTCAGGCCGCCGGCCGCGGGCGAGAAGCCGATGTCGAGCGCACCGGCGCGCGAGGCGGTATCCTGCAACACGGCAAAGCCGTTCCAGCCGTCCTTCAGCGCGCCGACATCGGCGGCGAGCTTGGCGGCCTGCGCCAGCACCGCCGCGCCGTCGTGCCTAGTGTAGGCACCGGGGCCGACCAGGATGATCGGGTGCTGTGCGTTCTTCAACACGTCGGCAAAGGAGTGCTTGCCCGCCGCGAGATCGGCGAGCGTGTCGGTGCCTGCGCCGAGATACTCATGGTCATAGGTGAAATCGGACTTGGAGCCGATCATGCCGACCTTGAGGCCGCCGGTGCGCCAGCGCTTGCGGATCCGCGCGTTCAGCACCGCGGCTTCCTTGCGCGGATGCGAGCCGATGATCAGGATCGCATCGGCCTGGTCGATGCCGGCAATGGTCGGGTTGAAGATGTAGGAGCCGCGGCCCGCCTTGGCGTCGAAGGCGTCGCCGCCCTGCACCGCCAGATTGACCGAGCCGAACTTCGCCAGCAGCTCCTTCAGCGCATACATTTCATCGACCGCGGCGAGATCGCCCGCGATCGCGCCGATCCGCTTTCCGTCGCTGCGGCCGGCCTTGGCGGCAATGGCGGCGAAGGCTTCCTGCCAGGTCGCAGGCTTGAGCTGGCCGTTCTCGCTCACATAGGGACGGTCGAGGCGCTGCGTACGCAGGCCGTCGACGACGTGACGAGTCTTGTCGGAGATCCACTCCTCGTTAACCGCCTCGTTGATGCGCGGCAGGATGCGCATCACCTCGCGACCGCGGGTGTCGACGCGGATCGCCGAGCCGACGCCGTCCATGACGTCGACCGACTGCGTCTTGCCGAGCTCCCACGGGCGCGCCGCGAAAGCATAGGGCTTCGAGGTCAGCGCGCCGACCGGGCAGATGTCGACGAGATTGCCCTGCAGCTCCGAACTCAGCGCATGCTCGAGATAGGTGGTGATCTCCATGTCCTCGCCGCGGCCGGTCGCGCCCATCTCCGGCGCGCCGCAGACTTCGGCGGAGAAGCGAACGCACCGCGTGCACTGGATGCAGCGGTTCATCGAGGTCTTGACCAGCGCGCCGAGATACTTGTCCTCGACCGCGCGCTTGTTCTCGGCGAAACGGCTGGTGTCGACGCCGTAGCCCATCGCCTGGTCCTGCAGGTCGCACTCGCCGCCCTGGTCGCAGATCGGGCAGTCCAGCGGATGGTTGATCAGCAGGAACTCCATCACGCCTTCGCGCGCCTTCTTGACCATCGGCGAACGGGTCGAGATCTCCGGCGGCTCGCCCTTCGGGCCCGGACGGCAGTCGCGCACGGCCCAGGCGCAGCTGGCGACCGGCTTCGGGCCGCCCTTCACCTCGACCAGGCACATCCGGCAATTGCCGGCGATCGACAGCCGCTCGTGATAGCAGAAGCGCGGAATCTCGGCGCCGGCCGCCTCACACGCCTGCAACAGCGTGTACTCAGCCGGCACATCGATCTCTTTGCCATCGACGATGATCTTGCTCATGTCTCTTCTCTACTCCGCCGCGACCATATGGACGGGATCACGAACGCCCTGATCGTCGAGATCGGCTTTGTGCGAATACTGGTCGATGCGCTCTTCGATCTCGTGACGGAAATGCGCGATCAAACCCTGGATCGGCCACGCCGCAGCGTCGCCGAGCGCGCAGATCGTGTGACCCTCGACCTGCTTGGTGACTTCCAGCAGCATGTCGATCTCGCGCTTGTGGGCGCGGCCGTCGGCCATGCGGGTCAGCACGCGCCACATCCACCCGGTGCCCTCGCGGCACGGCGTGCACTGGCCGCAGCTCTCATGCTTGTAGAAATAGGAGATGCGCGCGATCGCCCGGATCAGGTCGGTCGACTTGTCCATCACGATGACAGCCGCGGTGCCGAGACCCGAGCGCAGCTTGCTCAAGCTGTCGAAATCCATCGGCGTGTCGATGATCTGGTCGGCCGGCACCATACGCACCGACGAGCCGCCGGGGATCACGGCCTTCAGATTGTCCCAGCCGCCGCGAATGCCGCCGCAATGCTTCTCGATCAGCTCGCGGAACGGAATCCCCATCGCCTCTTCCACGTTGCAGGGACGCTCGACGTGGCCGGAGATGCAGAACAGCTTGGTGCCGACATTGTTCGGACGGCCGATGCCGGCGAACCAGGCGGCGCCGCGGCGCAGGATGTCGGGCGCGACCGCGATCGACTCGACGTTGTTGACCGTGGTCGGGCAGCCATAGAGGCCGACATTGGCCGGGAACGGCGGCTTCAGCCGCGGCTGGCCCTTCTTGCCTTCGAGGCTCTCGAGCAGCGCGGTTTCCTCGCCGCAGATATAGGCGCCGGCACCGTGCGCGACATAGATGTCAAACGGCCAGCCGTTGATATTGTCCTTGCCGACCAGCTTCGCCTCATAGGCCTGGTCGATCGCCGCCTGCAGGCGCTCGCGCTCGCGGATGAATTCGCCGCGGATATAGACGTAGCAGGCATGCGCGCCCATCGCGAAGCTCGCGAGCAGGCAGCCCTCGACCAAGAGATGCGGATCGTGCCGCATGATCTCGCGGTCCTTGCAGGTGCCGGGCTCCGACTCGTCCGCATTGACGACGAGATAGCTCGGACGGCCGTCCTTGGATTCCTTGGGCATGAAGGACCACTTCATGCCGGTCGGGAAGCCGGCGCCGCCGCGACCGCGCAGGCCCGACGCCTTCATCTCGTTGATGATCCAGTCGCGGCCCTTGTCGATGATCCCCTTGGTGCCATCCCAGGCGCCTCTGCGGCGCGCGCCCTCGAGGCCCCAGTCATGGAGGCCGTAGAGGTTCTTGAAGATGCGGTCCTTGTCGTCGAGCATAACAAAAACTTTCCGAACATCACCGATTGGCTTGGGAGTAAGCGAGCCCGGCAGCGCAGCCGCCGAACACGATGGCCCACAACAGGCTGGATTCCAGCGTGGCGCTGAGGCCGTAACGTTGCAGCAGGAACATGAAGCCAGCCGCGACGGTGGTATGCAGCGCGATCGTGCGCCAGGCCTTCATCGAAGCCGCCCTCCCCGTCTCATTCGCCTGCACCTGAGAGCCCCGCATCAGGTGGTTTCCTTCAGCGTGGTCGGCCCGCCTGCGGGCGCCGAGAACTGACGGTCGGTCTGCGGGCCCGGCTTCGGCGGATTGCCGGCGGCAAAACCGTCGAGCACCTTGCCGAAGCTTTCCTTGGTCAGGTCCTCGTAGGTGTCCTTCCAGATCAGCACCATCGGCGCGTTCACACAGGCACCGAGGCACTCGACCTCTTCCCAGGAGAAGTTGCCGTCCTTCGACAGCTGGAACGGGTCGTGATGGATGCGATGCTGGCAGACCTCGATCAGGTCGGCGGCGCCGCGCAACCGGCACGGCGTGGTGCCGCACACCTGAACATGCGCCTTCTTGCCGACCGGCGAGAGCTGGAACATGGTGTAGAAGGTCGCGATCTCTAGCATGCGGATATGCGGCATCTCGAGCAGGTCGGCGACGGCGCGGATCGCCGCTTCCGAGACCCAGCCGTCATGCTGCTCCTGCACGCGCCACAGGATCGCGATCGCAGCCGAGGCCTGACGGCCCGGCGGATACTTCTCGATCTGCTTCTTGGCCCAGGCGAGATTCTCGTCCGTGAACGTGAAGCTCGCGGGCTGCAATTCCTTCGGGGCAAGGCGGCGGACGGACATCGATCAAACTCTCAATTAGCGCGCGGTGCGGATGCGGACATCATCACCGGTCGACCTCGCCGAACACGATATCCAGCGAGCCAAGGATGGCGGAAACGTCGGCCAGGAGATGGCCCTTGCAGATGTGATCCATCGCCTGCAGATGGGCGAATCCCGGCGCGCGGATCTTGCACTTGTAGGGCTTGTTGCTGCCGTCAGCGACGAGATAGACGCCGAACTCGCCCTTGGGCGCCTCGACCGCGGCGTAGACTTCGCCGGCCGGCACGTGCACGCCCTCGGTGTAGAGCTTGAAGTGATGGATCAGCGCTTCCATCGAGCGCTTCATGTCGCCACGGCGCGGCGGCGCGATCTTGTTGTCCTCGACCACGACCGGGCCCTGCCCGTCCGCCGCCTTCAGCTTCTGGATGCACTGCTTCATGATGCGCACCGACTGGCGCATCTCTTCCATGCGGATCAGGTAGCGGTCGTAGCAGTCGCCGTTCTTGCCGATCGGAATATCGAAATCCATCTCGGCGTAGCACTCGTAGGGCTGCGACTTGCGCAGGTCCCAGGCCGCGCCCGAGCCGCGCACCATCACGCCGGAGAAACCCCACTCCCAGGCTTCCTTCAGCGGCACCACGCCGATATCGACGTTGCGCTGCTTGAAGATACGGTTGCCGGTCAACAGCGTATCGAGGTCGTCGACGACCTTGAGGAACGGATCGCACCACGCCTCGATATCGTCGACCAGCTTCGGCGGCAGGTCCTGGTGCACGCCGCCGACGCGGAAGAACGCCGCGTGCATGCGCGAGCCCGAGGCGCGCTCGTAGAACACCATCAGCTTCTCGCGCTCTTCGAAGCCCCACAGCGGCGGGGTCAGCGCGCCGACGTCCATTGCCTGCGTGGTGACGTTGAGCAGATGCGACAGGATGCGGCCGATCTCGCAATAGAGCACGCGGATCAACTGGCCGCGGCGGGGCACCGTGATGCCGAGCAGCTTTTCCGCCGCGAGGCAGAACGCGTGCTCTTGGTTCATCGGCGCGACGTAGTCGAGCCGGTCGAAATACGGAATCGCCTGCAGATAGGTCTTGTGCTCGATCAGCTTCTCGGTGCCGCGGTGAAGCAGGCCGATATGCGGATCGACGCGCTCGACGACTTCGCCGTCGAGCTCCAGCACCAGGCGCAACACGCCGTGGGCCGCCGGATGCTGCGGACCGAAATTGATTGTGAAGTTACGAAGATTATGCGGCTGCTCGTTCATGGCTTCGGCTCCGCCTTGGCCTTCTCGTCACCGGGAAGCGGATAGTCCGCGCCTTCCCAGGGCGAGAGGAAATCGAACTTGCGGAATTCCTGGTTGAGCCGGACCGGCTCGTACAGCACCCGCTTCTCCTGGTCGTCGTAGCGAACCTCGACGAAGCCGGTGAGCGGGAAGTCCTTGCGCAGCGGATGGCCGTCGAAGCCGTAATCCGTCAGCAGGCGGCGCATATCCGGATGCCCGATGAAGATCACGCCGTAGAGGTCGTAGGTCTCGCGCTCGAACCAGTCGGCGCCCGGGAAGACGCCGATGATCGACGGCACCTGCGTGGTCTCGTCGGCCTGGCCGCGCACGCGGATGCGGGTGTTCAGCGTCGGCGACAGCAGATGATAGACGACGTCGAAGCGCTTCTCGCGGCTCGGATAGTCGACCGCGGTCGCGTCGGTGAAGTTGACGAAGCGGCAGTTCGGATCGTCACGCAGAAAAGTGACGACGTCCACGATTCTGCCAATCTCGACATCGATAGTGAGTTGATTGAACGCGACCGAGTGCGCCGTGGCGGCGCCCGGAAGCGCGCTCACGATCGTCTGCCCAAGGGCGTCGAGCTTGCCGTCGTCCATGCCTGAAACCTTAGCGTTCGATAGTGCCGATACGGCGGATCTTCTTCTGCAGCAGCAGCACGCCGTAGAGCAGCGCCTCCGCCGTGGGCGGACAGCCCGGCACATAGATGTCGATCGGCACGATGCGGTCGCAACCGCGAACCACCGAATACGAGTAGTGGTAGTAGCCGCCGCCATTGGCGCAGGAGCCCATCGAGATGACGTAGCGCGGCTCCGGCATCTGGTCGTAGACCTTGCGCAGCGCGGGCGCCATCTTGTTGGTCAGGGTGCCCGCGACGATCATCACGTCGGACTGCCGCGGCGAGGCACGCGGCGCAAAGCCGAAGCGCTCGACGTCGTAGCGCGGCATCGAGACCTGCATCATCTCGACCGCGCAGCAGGCGAGACCGAAGGTCATCCACATCAACGAGCCGGTGCGCGCCCAGGTGATGAGGTCATCGGCGGCGGCGACGAAGAAGCCCTTGTCGGACAGCTCGTGATTGACCTCGAGGAAAAACGGATCATTGGCGCCGACCGGCTTGCCGGTCGACGGATCGAGAATGCCTCTCGGAGCTTGCGCAATCGCCGGCTGCGAGGATGCGGCGGTGGGGCTCAATCCCATTCGAGCGCGCCTTTCTTCCATTCATACGCGAACCCGACCGTCAGCACGGCCAGGAACACCATCATCGACCAGAAGCCGGTCGCGCCCAGCTTTCCGAACGCCACGGCCCAGGGGAACAGGAACGCCACCTCGAGATCGAAGATGATGAAGAGGATCGCCACCAGATAGAAGCGGACGTCGAACTTCATGCGGGCGTCGTCAAAAGCGTTGAATCCGCATTCATAGGCGGACAGCTTTTCCGGGTCGGGCGACTGGAACGCGACCAGGAACGGCGCGATCAGGAGCGCCAGACCGATCAGGCTCGCGACTCCGATAAAGACCACAAGTGGGAGGTAATTCTGCAGGATGCCGGTCATCGGCGAGGCCTTCTTGCTGCGGTTTCGGACGTGCCGCAGATTCGTTGATTGGAATTGTTCTTGAGGCTTTAGCGCAGCGCAACAGGGGGCGCAAGACAAGCTATTTTGACGCTTTTACCGTCCCTTCCCGCGGCTCTTGGCCTCATCGGGCGGATGCGCGTGCCTCAATGACCAACGCTGTGGCGGCCATCCGGTGCCCTGCACGGGCGCCATATCAGCCCAGCTCCCGTTCGGCAGCGAGCATCTCGGCGGCCGTTGCGGTCAGCCGGTCGATGTGTCCAAGCAGCAATTCAAGTTCCTGTGGATCAAGCTGTTCCAGCAGGCGCCGGTTTCGCTCCTGCGCGCCGGCCACGATGGCGTCGTGGGCGGCAAGGCCGGCCTTGGTCAGGGAGATCAGTGTCTCCCGGTTGTCGCGCGGGTTGGCCGCCTTCGACACCAGCTTGCGCGCCACGAGCTCGGCGAGCGCCCGGCTGATCTGCCCCTTGTCCATGCCGACGGCTTCGGCCAGCCGCACCACGCTCATCGGGGGCCGCCGCCCGAGTGAGACGACCAGGCCGAACTCGACCGAAGACAGTCCGGTCAGGCGCTTGTAACGCAGCATCGCGCCGCGCCTGAGCAGGTTCGCCAGCACCATCAGCCGCGACGACATCATCGCGGTGACCGGCGCCAATTCAGCGTCGGCGACCGCCTCCGGCGGCAAGGCCCTCTCTCTCCTGAGCTTCTCGGTCATCGCCAACCTCTGCCAACAAAGCCGGTCGCTGCCAAGCTAAACGAGATCGTTGACAATGTCATCGATATATCATTGACTTCATCAACGACACAGCGACCGCAGGCAAGAGTCCGGCGGCGGGAGGAGACCGACATGACGATCACCCAGCGGGACCGCGACCTCGGCACGGCCTATGCGATGAAGCCGTCGACCACACGGACCGAGCTCACCTCGGTGGTCCGCGGCACGCCGATGGGCGAGCTGTTGCGCCGCTACTGGCACCCGATCGGCCTCGCAGGCGACGCCACCGATATCCCCAGAAAAGTCCGTGCGCTCGGTGAGGACCTGATCCTGTTCCGCGACAGGCATGGCCGGGTCGGCCTGCTCCACGCGCGCTGCTGCCATCGCGGAACCACACTCTATTACGGCAAGGTCGAGGAAGACGGCATCCGCTGCTGCTATCACGGCTGGAAGTTCGACACCGAGGGCCACTGCCTCGAGCAACCCTGCGAGCCCGAGGGCGGTCAGTTCAAAGACAAGGTGCGCCAGCCCTGGTATCCGGTGCAGGAACGCTACGGCCTGATCTTCGCCTATATGGGCCCGGCCGAGAAAAAGCCGGTGCTGCCGCGCTACGAGTGCCTCGAGACCATGGACGACGGCGAGTTCGTCGAGGCCGACGATTCCTCGATCGGCGGCGGCGGCCCCGCGGTGATCCCGTGCAATTGGCTACAGCATTTCGAGAACGTCGCTGACCCCTACCACGTGCCGGTGCTGCACGGCTCGTTCTCCGGGCCGCAATTCACCAACATGATGGCCTCGATGCCCGAGGTGAAGTTCGAGATGTCGCCGCGCGGCGTCGCGGTGCGCTCGATCCGCAAGCAGGACGACGGCAAGGTGTTCTATCGCGTCACCGAGGCCGCGCTCCCCACGCTTCGCGTCGTGCCCAATCCACGCGTTGCGCAATTCGCCCGCGTCGAATCGATCGGCTGGACCTTGCCGATCGACGACACCTCGTTCCGCATCTATGTCGCCGGCCGGGTCAAGAATGCAGGCGATATCGGCCGCATGCGCTCGAAGTTCAACGGCAAGTTCTGGTGGGACATGACGGAGCAAGAGCACCAGCAATTCCCCGGCGACTACGAGGCGCAGGTCGGCCAGGGGCCGGTGACGATCCACTCCGAAGAGCATTTCGGCCAGAGCGACCGCGGCATCCTGATGATCCGCCGGATGCTCGGCGACCAGCTCGAGGCCATGGCCGCCGGCCGCGACCCGATCGGCGTGTCGTTCGACACTGACGCCCGGCCGGTCGAATTCGAAGCAGGGAATTACATCCGCGAGGCCTGAGGCCCGCGCCAAAGCAAACAAGAAACGACAATCGGGGGAGGAAGTCATGGTCGATGTTGCACCGCAGGCGGCTGTGCCGACGCAAGCCGCAGCCGCGCCTTCAGCTCACCGCTACTACGTCCTCGCCTTGCTCACCATTATCTACGCCCTCAACTTCCTCGACCGCACGATCTTCAACGTGCTGATCGAGCCGATCAAGAAGGAGTTCGCGCTCAGCGACACCACGATGGGCCTGCTCGCCGGGTTCGGCTTCGTACTGTTCTATTCGCTGCTCGGGATTCCCATTGCGCGGATGGCCGATCGCCTCAACCGCCGCAACATCGTCGCGTCAGCCTTCGCGTTCTGGAGCGCGATGACCTATCTCTGCGGTCTCGCCTCCAGCGTCACCGCGCTGGCACTGGCGCGGGTCGGCGTCGGCATCGGGGAATCCGCGGGCACGCCGGCCTCGCAATCGATGATCGCCGATCTCTTTGACAAGAACGAACGCCCGCGCGCGCTCGGCATCTACGCGATCGGCACCTATCTCGGCGTCTTCCTCGGCTATTTCATCGGCGGCTATGTCAATCAG
This sequence comes from Bradyrhizobium oropedii, assembly GCF_020889685.1. Classification (GTDB taxonomy): domain Bacteria; phylum Pseudomonadota; class Alphaproteobacteria; order Rhizobiales; family Xanthobacteraceae; genus Bradyrhizobium; species Bradyrhizobium oropedii. The sequence goes on along the minus strand of NZ_JACMYO010000043.1, from coordinate 5,193 downwards.
CACTATGGCTGGCGGATGGCGTTCTTCACCGCCGGCCTGCCCGGCATCGCCCTCGCCGCCGTGCTGTGGCTGACGATATCAGAGCCGAAGCGCGGTGCGATGGCCGAGACCTTCAAGGCCGAGCCGATCGGGCCGACATTGGGCTTCCTCGCATCGCTGCCGAGCTTCATCATTGTGCTGGTCGGCTTCTGCCTCACGACCTACACCAACTACGCCACCGCGGTGTGGATCCCGCCGTTCCTGGCGCGCATCCATCACCTCACCAGCGCCGAGATCGGCACCTATGCCGGCACCTTCAAGGGTCTCGCCGGCATGGCGGGCACGCTGATCGGTGGCCTCGTGGTGGCGCAGATCGGCCGCCGCGACGACCGCTGGAAACTGTGGGCGCCGGCGATCATGTCCGGCCTCGCCGGCCCGGTGTTCGCGCTGTGCATGCTGACGCCAAGCTTTACGCTGATGGTCGCCACGCTGGCGCTGACCTCGTTCATGGTCGGCTTCCATCTCGGCCCGATCTTCGCGATCGCCCAGACCGTGGCAAAGCCCAGCATGCGCGCGCTGGCCTCGGCGCTCGTACTGCTGACCGCCACCTGCTTCGGCCAGGGCGTTGGTCCCCTCGCCGTCGGCATGATCAACGATGCCCTGAAGGGCGTCTACGGCGCCGATGCAGTTCGCTACTCGCTGCTGTCGGCAGCGGTCACGACGACGCTCGGCGCGCTGCTATTCGTCTGGGCGGCGCGATGGATCCGGACGGATATCGCGCGCGCCAGCTAACTGTCCAAGAAGGTGAGCAGGTCGGCCATCAGGCGCGCGCTGTGCGTCAGCGGCAACGCGTGCGGCGCGCCTTCATAGACGGCGAGCTTGCTTCCCCTGATCAGCTTTGCCGTCTTCGCGCCGGTGAGCTCCAATGGCGCGCTGGCATCCTTGTCGCCATGCACGATCAGCGTCGGGCGATCGATTGCCCTCGCCGCGGCACGCAGATCGGCAAAGGAGATGGTCTTGCGGCAGGCCAGCGCCACCGGCAGCGGCACGCTCAGCATCATCTCCCTGATCCAGGCCCGCGTGGCCTCTGATGTGTCGGGCATGAAGAACGGCGCCTCGTTGTCGCCCATCCATTTCGGGAAGTCCTGCGCGATCGCGGCATTCTGCGCCTCGACCATCGCTCGCGGCACCGCGTCCGGATTGTCCTCGGTCTGGATCAGATACGGCGTGGTCGGCGCCACCAGCACCAGCCGCGCGATACGGTCCGCGCCGTGACGCGCTAGGTAGTTCACCGCCTCGATCGATCCCATCGAATGCGCGACGATCGTGACGTCGCGCAGATCGCGCTGCTCGATCACGGCAGCGACGTCATCGGTCAGCGTGTCGAGGTCGTATCCCGCGGTCGGCATGTCGGAACGGCCATGGCCGCGCCGGTCGGGCGCGACGCAGCGATAGCCCTTGGCGCTGAGCGCCACGATCTGGCTGCCCCAGACGCTGGAATTGAACGTCCAGGCGGCAAGCAGCAGCACCGGTCTACCCGAGCCCCAATCCTGGACGAACAGTTTCGTGCCATCTTTGGCGGACGCATGATGCGGTTGGCTAGCCATGATGTCTTTCCCCTTGCGGATCGAACGGCAACATCGCCGCCGATGCACCGACCATCGCAAAGGGAGTTCGCGCGCGCGATTACGCCCCAGGTAATCACGCGCGTGATGTCAGGCTGTCCGAAGCGGAAATGATCTCACCACTGATACCGGACCACACCTTTGCCGGCGTAGCTGGAGGTGACGTTGGAGAATTCGCCTTCGAATGTCGCGGCCGCCGACCAGCCGTTTCGCCATTTCATCTCGACCGATGCCGTGGTCAGCGCGGAGTCGCTCGCCTGCGCCGCGCCGTTGACGACGAAGCTGGTGCCGGGCAGCGCCTGGAAGGTCGCGGCGACCGAGCGGTCGGGGTTGTAGTCGTGAGCCCAGGCGAAACGGGTGCGCAGCGTCAGGATGCCGTCCTGCACCGCGAAGGACTTGTCGGTGCGCAGGCCGAGCTCGCTGCGCGGGTCGGTCACGCTCTTGCCGGCATAGGTCAGTGCAAAGGTCGATAGACCCGAGATCATCCGCTCGGCATAGGCCGGTAGTTCGAAACTCGTGAACTGGCCCGCGGCATAGGGCGTGATGCCGATGCCGCCGGTCCACGGCGCCACGAACCGATAGCCGCCTTCGAGTCGCCCCGAATAAGCATTGGCATTGAACTCGGCGCGGAGTTGGTCGGTGCCGGCGGCCGTCACGGTGCGGTCGGTGGTGATGTCCTGCCAACCATAGGCGAGCGCGGCCGAGATATAGGCTGGACCTTCGGTGTGGCGAACATAGACGCCGGCCTGGAACAGATCCGACCGGCCGCTGCCGCTGTTCACCACGGAGAAGTTGGTGCCGCCGCCCGCGATCGCAAATCCTGCAATCGTGTTCGGCGAGAACAGGTAGTCGGCGCCGACCGCGGTGCCGTAGACGCTGCTGGTGGTGTTGTTCGACCCGACAATGGTGTTGCCGCTGGTCGATTGCGAACCGCCGAAACCTGCGGCCCACACGCTCCAGCGCGGCACAAACGGGACCGGTGGCGCCTTGGTAAACATCGCGAATGCGTCGGTCTTCTTTGTTGCGGCATAGGCGCTGGCACCGCCCTCCTCCGCATAACCGGTAGCGCCCGGCATCGCTCCCGCTCCTCCGGTACGGTTCATGAAGGGATCGGTCAGCAGCCCCATGAACAGGTTCATGGCATCGAACGTCGTCTGCTGCGAGCCGGTCGCCAGTTCGCCGGAAGCCTGCGTCAGCCCCGCCGGCGAGAGCGTGCCGAACACCATCGGAATGCCGCCGGTCGTGTTGAAGTAGTTGACCAGCGTGTTGGCGACGTTCTGCTGGTTGATGGAAAGACCGCCGCCATAGCTCGGGGCGGTGGGGCCGGTCGGCGGCGTGAAGTTCAGTGCCAGATTGAGGTAGGCATGGGTCGCGTCGTAGCTCAGCGCGTCGCTGAAATTTTGCGGCAGGTTTGTGTTGGCGAGCGCGCCGAAGGTCCCACTGACGCTGCCGGCGGTGAGGATGGTATATTGCTTGGAGATATAGCTGCCGTTGGCAAACGCCGCATTGACGGTGGCGCCGCCGAGCGTCGACGTCCCGCTGACATTGGTCGACGACGCAAGCGTTGGCGTCACCTGCACCAGATAGATCGCGCCGGATTGGAAGGCGAGACTGCCGTTGACCGTCAATGTGCCGGTCGGATTCGCCGCACTGCCGGGCGCGAGCGTACCGCCGCTCATGATGGACGTGGTCGCCGGATCGACGATGCCGCTCGCGGGTGCGGAGGCGCTGACGATCGGGTGCAGCACCAGATCCGTACCACCGCTAATGATGACGCCGCTGAGGTTGTTGCTTAACACCAATGTGAGCGTGACGCCGCCATCGCTCGGCACCGTGACGGGTGCCGGACCGACAATGCCGGTGCCGCTCAAGGTGCCGCCGGAATTGACCGTCACTTTCGACGAGCCGGCGATCGAGCCGTCCACTTCAAGCGCGCCATGGGTGACGGTGGTGGCGCCGGTGTAGGTGTTGATACCGCTCAGGACTTCCTTGCCGCCGGTGATCGCGACGCCGCCCCCCGCACCGCCGTCCCGGATGGCACCGGCAAAGACGCCGTTCGCATTGGTGAAGGTGAGCGTGTTGGCGCCCAGATTCACGACGCCGGTGCTGGTCCCGGAAAGGCCGTTGATCGAGACGCCACCGCCCGCGCCAGATATATCGAAGTTGCCGTTGTTAATGATCGCCTTCGAGGACGCGATACTGCCACCGCTGATCAGGTCGAGTTGGCCGCCGGCGTTGATCGTGGTCAGCCCGGTATAGGCGTTGACGCCGCCGAAGGTCGCAACAGCGCCAAAGGCGATGGTCACGTTGCCGCCGGCGCCGCCGCCGATACCGCCATCCTGGATGATGCCGCGGAAGGGGCCGACATTGCCGGTCAACGTCAGCGTCCGGGCGCCGAGAGACACGACGCTGCCGCCGGTCGGATCATACAGGCCGGCGACGTTGGCACCGCTGTTGGTCTGCGAAATATCGAATGTGCCGATGCCGGCGCCCGGAGCAAATGCGACGTAGGCCGAATTGGCGATCGAGCCGCTGCCCTTGAGCGCCAGCGTCGCTCCGGCATTGATCTGGGTCGCGCCGAGGTAGCCGTTAACACCGGACAAGGTCTGCGTTCCGTGCGCGATCATGAGGCCGGCCGCGCCGCCCGGGCCGCTGATGGCGCCGGAAAATTCCGTCGAACCAGCGGTAATCACCAGGGAGTTGTTGCCGAGCGCGACCGATCCGTTGCCCGCGAGCGTCGAGATCGGATTGAAGAAGAATGACGATGCCGAAATATCGAACGTGCCGTTGACCGTCACGACGCTCGAACTCGCGATGCTGCCGAAAGTCGACAGCGCCAGCGTTGCGCCGGAATTGATGGTCGTCGCGCCGGAATAGCTTGCCGCCCCCGTCAGGGTCAGCGCACCGCCGCTGCCGGAGTTCGCAACCGTCACACCGCCCGTGCCGGTAAGCGCCGTCGCCAGCGTCACGGCATTGCCGTTATAGTCCAACGTGGCGCCGCCGGAGCCGATCGCGTTCAGCCGCCCGGAGATGTCGGCGGTGTTGCCGCTCGCCCACTGCAACCCACCGCCACTGAGCGTGATGTTGCCCGAGCCGAAATTATTCGCTGCGTTGAAGTTGATCAGGCCGCCGCTCACGTTCGTGCCGCCCGAATAGGTGTTCGCGGCGGTCAGTGTCAGCGTACCGAGTCCCGTCTTGGCCAGACTCCAGCTACCAGCATTGACGCCGGTGCCGCCGCTGCCGGTCTGGTCGGCGATGACATCGGAGACGGTCTGGTTCTGCCCGGCCGCGGGATTGAAGGTCAGCGTCCCGTTGCCCTGCAGGAACATGCCCGCGCCGAGCGCGGAGCCATTGCCGGCACCGACACCACCTGTCCCACCGTTGACGCTGTTGCCGTTGACCGTGAAGGTACCGGCAACATTGAGCGTTCCACCACCCTGGACGAAGACGGCGCCGCCCGCACCGAGTCCGCCGCCAGCGCCACCTTGAGAATCGTTGCCGCCATTGCCGGCACCGAAGCCGCCGGTATTCCCGCAAGTGCCGCCGTCATTGCCGCTGGAGCCGCCACCGCCGCCGCCAAAGCCGCCCT
>NZ_JACMYO010000042.1 GCF_020889685.1 Bradyrhizobium oropedii | reverse complement strand
GGCCCGCAAGGGGGGAGGAAGCCGACGAGGCGTGCTCACCTCACCCATCAACAGGGCGCGGACCTGGCGCAACACCAAGCTGCTAGCCGCCGCTACAAGGCGCCGGAGCGGCTAGGCATTCCGATTATCAACGTCGGCCGGACAATCCTTCCAGTCTTTCCCGGATTATCGAAACGGGCCGCCTAATACATCTTGGGTGGACAGCAAGGACGCCCCCGATGACCGCACTCCAGCCCACAGCCAACGCCGCCGCCCTCCCGTCGCCCGCAGCACCCGCCGCGCCCGCGATCCCGACCAAGACCTGGATCGCGGTGATCGGTGCCACGCTCGGGGCGTTCATGGCGGTGCTCAACATCCAGATCGTCAACGCCTCGCTTGCCGACATTCAGGGCGGCATCGGCGCGGGCATCGATGACGGCGGCTGGATTTCGACCTCGTATCTGATCGCCGAGATCGTGGTGATCCCGCTCTCCGGCTGGCTCGCGCGGGTGTTCTCGGTGCGCCTCTATCTGCTCACCAACGCGTTCCTGTTCCTGGTGTTCTCGGCGGCATGCGCGCTGGCACAGGACCTGCCGCAGATGATTGTGCTGCGCGCCATCCAGGGCTTCACCGGCGGCGTACTGATCCCGATGGCGTTCACGCTGATCATCACGCTGTTGCCGAAGGCCAAGCAGCCGATCGGGCTCGCGCTGTTCGCGCTGTCGGCGACGTTCGCACCGGCGATCGGTCCGACCATCGGCGGATACCTGACCGAGAACTGGGGCTGGCAGTACATCTTCTATGTCAACCTGGTGCCTGGCGCCGTGATGATCGCGATGCTGTACGCCTCGCTCGATCCGAGCCCGATGAAGCTGTCGCTGATCGGCCAGGGCGACTGGCTCGGCATCATCACGATGACGATCGGCCTCGCCGCGCTGCAGACCGTACTGGAGGAAGGCAACAAGGACGACTGGTTCGGCTCACCCTTCATCGTCCGCCTGTCTGTCATCGCAGCGGTCTCGCTGGTCGCGTTCCTGATCGTCGAATTCACCGTGGAGAAGCCGCTGCTCAATCTGCGCCTGCTCGCCCGCCGCAATTTCGGCTTCGGCATGTTGGCCAATTTCCTGCTCGGCATCGCGCTGTACGGCTCGGTGTTCATCCTGCCGCAGTATCTGGCGCGCATCCAGGGCTACAACGCCGAGCAGATCGGCATGGTGCTGGCGTGGACCGGCCTGCCACAGCTCGTGCTGATCCCGCTGGTGCCGCGGCTGATGCAGCGCTTCGACGCCCGCATTGTCATCGGTGTCGGATTTGCGCTGTTCGCCGCCTCCAACTTCATGAACATCTACATGACCAACGACTATGCGGCCGATCAGCTGCTCTGGCCCAACGTCGTCCGTGCCGTCGGTCAGGCCCTCGCATTCGCTCCGCTGTCGGCGGTCGCGACGGCTGGAATTGAGGCGGAGAATGCCGGATCGGCGTCGGCCCTGTTCAACATGATGCGCAACCTCGGCGGTGCAATCGGTATTGCCGCGCTGCAGACACTGCTGACCAAGCGCGAGCAGTATCACTCCAACGTGCTGATGCAGTCGGTCTCCATGCTGGAACAGGCAACCCGGACGCGGATTGAAGGACTGACCCAGTATTTCCTGAACCACGGCGTTGCCGACCAGGCAGCGGCCGCCCACCGTGCGATCGCGGCGGTCGGCAATGTCGTGCAGAAGCAGGCCTACATCCTCGCCTTCAGCGACACCTTCTACCTGCTCGGCGTAGCACTGATTGTCGCACTGGTGGCGACAATGTTGCTGAAGAAGCCGGGCCAGCTCGCTGGCGGCGGCGGTGCGCACTAGAAACCCTCAACCAAGGAGAACGACCATGAAACCCCGGATGAACTTCTACCAGGCCGCACCCGAGACGATCAAAGCGCTGGTCGCGGTCGAAAGCCAGATCACCGCGAGCGGCCTCGAGCAATCGCTGATCGAACTGGTCAAGACCCGCGCCTCGCAGATCAACGGCTGCGCCTACTGCATCAACATGCACACCGAGGACGCCCGCAAGCATGGCGAGACCGAGCAGCGGCTCTATCTGCTCAACGCCTGGCGCGAGTCGCCGCTCTACTCCGAGCGCGAGCGCGCGGCGCTGGCCTGGACCGAAGCGTTGACGCTGGTTTCAGAGACGCATGCGCCCGACGCCGACTATGAGGCGGTGCGTGCGCAATTCACCGACAGCGAGCTGGTCAACCTAACCACGCTGATCGGCGCCATCAACGCCTGGAACCGGATCGCGATCGGCTTCCGCGCGGTGCACCCGGTGAAGGTGAAGGTGGCCGCGTGAGGAAAGACCGCAACCGTTCTCCGTCATCCTGAGGTGCGAGCCTCTTCGGCGAGCCTCGAAGGATGCACGGCCACAGTCGGGCCGTCGCCCTTCGAGGGCCGCTGAAGAAGCGGCCACCTCAGGGTGGCGGTGAAGGGGCGGCGTTCCGGCCGAATTAAACCGCCGTCGCCCTCGCGAACTCGACATAGATCTCGCGCAGGCGATCGGTCATCGGACCGACCTTGCCGTTGCCGACCTTCTTGCCGTCGATCGCGACCACGCCCTGCACGAACACCGAGGCGCTGGTGATGAAGGCTTCCTTGGCGGCGAGCGCTTCCTCGACCGTGAAGGAACGCTCCTCGATGCGAAGCTGGCGCTCCTCGGCAAGCTTGACCACCGCCTTGCGGGTACAGCCGGGCAGGATCTCGTTGCCGTTCTGCCGGGTCACGATGACATCGTCCTGGGTGACGATGAAAGACGAGGACGAGCCACCCTCGGTGACCTTGCCGTCCTCGATCATCCAGGCTTCGCCGGCGCCGGCCGCGGCGGCTGCCTGCTTGGCCAGCACTTGCGCCAGCAGCGCCACGCTCTTGATGTCGCGCCGCTCCCAGCGGATGTCGGGCACCGTGATGACGTTGATTCCGGTCTTGGCCGACGGCGCGTTGATGATGTCCTTTTCCGAGGTGAACATCACCAGCGTCGGCTTGACGTCGGCCTTCGGGAAGGCGAAGTCGCGCCCCTTGTCGGCGCCGCGGGTGACCTCGAGATAGACCATGCCGTTGACGAGGTCATTGCGCTTGACCAGTTCCTTCTGGATCTCCTCGATCCGCTCGAGCGTCTCCGGCAGCGCCAGCTCGATCTCGCCGACCGAACGCTTCAGCCGGGCCAGGTGCGAGGCGTTGTCGATCAGCTTGCCCTCGAGCACCGCCGCCACCTCGTAGATGCCGTCGGCGAACAGGAAACCGCGGTCGAACACCGAGACCTTGGCCTCGGAATGCGGCACGAACGAGCCGTTGACGTAAGCGATCTTTTCCACGCGAGTTCTCCTGCGGCCGAAGGGGGAGTTCTGGGCTTTCGTATACGCAAATTGTTAACGGGGGAAAACCCTATAGGGCGTCATTCCGGGGCACGCCGGAGGCGTGAGCCCGGAATCCATTCCACCATGGGTGATGCGGCCCGATGGATTCCGGGCTCGCGCTGCGCGCGCCCCGGAATGACGAGGCGGAAAGACCGCCTCCGCCGCCTCAGTGCTGCAGGATCTTCGACAGGAATTTCTGCGCGCGGTCGCTGCGGGGCGTGCCGAAGAAGTCGGCCTTCTTGGCGTCCTCGACGATCTCGCCGCGGTCCATGAAGATCACGCGGTCGGCGACCTTGTTGGCAAAGCCCATCTCGTGGGTCACCACCATCATGGTCATGCCCTCGCGGGCGAGGTCGACCATAACGTCGAGCACCTCGCTGATCATTTCCGGGTCGAGCGCCGAGGTCGGCTCGTCGAACAGCATCGCGATCGGGTTCATCGCGAGCGCGCGGGCGATCGCGACGCGCTGCTGCTGGCCGCCCGACAATTCGGCCGGGAATTTCTTGGCGTGATCCTTCAGCCCGACGCGATCGAGCAGCTTCATGGCCGTGACCACGGCATCGTCATGCTTGCGGCCCAGAACCTTCTCCTGCGCGAGGCAGAGATTGTCGATGATCCGCAGATGCGGAAACAATTCGAAGTGCTGGAACACCATGCCGACGCGAGAGCGGAGCTTCGGCAGATCGGTCTTGGGATCGTTGACCTTGATGCCGTCGAGGACGATGTCGCCGCCCTGGATCGGCTCCAGCGCGTTGACGCATTTGATCAGGGTCGACTTGCCCGAACCGGACGGGCCGCAGACCACCACCACTTCGCCCTTGGCGACGCTGGTGGTGCAGTCCTTCAGCGCCTGAAAGCTCGGCCCGTACCATTTATTGACGTGATTGATCTCGATCATGATGGCTCGACTTGTTTGTTCAGCGAACAATGGCAATGCGCGACTGCAGGCGGCGGACGCCAAAGGAAGCGACACAGGAAATGACGAAGTAGACCAGCGCGGCGAACAGGTACATTTCGACCAGGCGGCCGTCGCGCTGCGCGACCTTGCTGGCCGCGCCGAGGAAATCCGGGATCGACAGCACGTAGACCAGCGAGGTGTCCTGGAACAGCACGATGGTCTGCGTCAGCAGCACCGGCAGCATGTTACGGAACGCCTGCGGCAGCACGACGTAGCGCATCGACTGCGCGTAGGTCAGGCCGAGCGCGCTGGCCGCGGCCGGTTGGCCCTTCGAGATCGACTGGATGCCGGCGCGCATGATCTCGGAGAAGTACGCCGCCTCGAATGCGATAAAGGTGATCAGCGAGGAGGCGAAGGCGCCGACCGTGATCGGTCGCGACGCGCCGGTCAGCCACTGCCCGATATACGGCACCAGGAAGTAGAACCAGAAGATCACCAGCACCAGCGGCAGCGAGCGGATGAAGTCGACATAGAAGCCCGCGATGCGCCCGAGCCATTTGTAGCTCGACAAACGCATCAAGGCGATCATGGTGCCGAACACGAGGCCGCCGAACGCTGCAAGCGCCGTCAGGGTCAGCGTGAAGCGCATGCCCTCGAAGAACAGATAGGGCAGCGCGCGGCGGATGACATCGAAATCGAAATTGCCGAGCATGGTCATTTGCCCGTGATGTAGCCGGGGATCGCGACATAGCGCTCGAGGAAGCGCATCGCGGTCACCACGACGAAATTGAGGAGAAGATAGAGCACGGTTGCCGCGGTGAACGCCTCGAACACCTGGAACGAGAACTCCTGCATCGAGCGGGCCTGGCCGGTCAATTCGATCAGGCCGATGGTGATGGCGACGGCGCTGTTCTTGATGGTGTTGAGGAATTCGGAGGTCAGCGGCGGCAGGATGATGCGGAACGCCATCGGCAGCAGCACGTAGCGATAGGTCTGCACCGTGGTGAGGCCGAGCGCGGTCGAAGCCTGCTTCTGGCCACGCGGCAGCGAGCCGATGCCGGCCTGCAATTGCACGGCGACGCGCGCCGACATGAAGAGGCCGACGCCGACCGCGGCGGTCCAGAACGGCGCGTTCGGCAACTGCTTCATCCACAGCCCGGCGGATTTCGGCAGCAGCTCGGGCAGCACGAAGAACCACAGGAAGAGCTGCACCAGGAGCGGCATGTTGCGGAAGAACTCGACCCAGCAGAAGCCGATCCACGACGCCGTCCGCGACGGCAGCGTGCGCAGCACGCCGATCACCGTGCCGGAGACCAGCGCGATGATCCAGGCGAGCACCGACACCTTGACGGTGACCACCAGTCCCGCCAGCAACATGTCGAGATAGGTGCCGGTCCCCATCGGGTTCGGCTCAAGAAAGATGTGCCAGTTCCAATTATAGTTCACGGGTCCCCCACGCGATCGCGCCGGTCACGCATTACGCCGACTTGGCGCGCGGCGTCTATGCAAATGTCCGGCCATTTTCCTCCAAAATGGCCGGACACGTTTATTTTCGGGACCCGCCGCCGACGGCGACGGGTCATGCGCAACACTGCAATCAGTTCACGAGATAGGCATCCGGATCAGGCGAATCCGACGGCTTCGCAAACTGCTTCTTCATCTCCGGTCCAGCCGGCGAGTTGAGATTGAGGCCCTTCGGCGGGATCTTCTGGGTGAACCACTTGTCATAGATCTTCTGGCCCTCGCCGCTGGTGTAGAGCGCGGCGGTGGCAGCGTCGACGACCTTCTTGAACGGCGCGTCGTCCTTGCGCAGCATGATGCCGTAGGGCTCGGGCTTGGAGAACGCATCCTTGGAGATGACGTAGTCATCCGGCGACTTCGAGCCGGCGACGAGGCTCGCGAGTAGGATGTCGTCCATCACGAAGGCGACGGCGCGGTCGGTCTCGACCATCAGGAAGGCTTCGGCATGATCCTTGGCCGGGATGATGTTGACGCTCAGCCCCCGCGCGAGGTTGGCCTCGGTGAGCTGCTTGATGTTGGTGGTGCCGGCGGTCGAAACCACCGTCTTGCCCTTCAGATCGTCGATCGAATTGATCTTGTTCGCCTTCTTCGTGACGTAGCGGCTCGCGGTGAGGAAGTGCGAGTTGGTGAAGGAGACCTGCTTCTGGCGCTCGGCATTGTTGGTGGTCGAACCGCATTCGAGGTCGACGGTGCCGTTGGCCATCAGCGGAATGCGCGTCGCCGAGGTCACCGGGTTGAGCTTGACCTCGAGCTTGTCGAGCTTCAGCTCCTTCTTCACGGCGTCGACGATCTTGTAGCAAATGTCCATCGCGTAGCCGACGGGCTTCTGGTTGTCGTCGAGATAGGAGAACGGGATTGAGGAGTCACGGTAGCCCAGCGTGATCGCACCGGTGTCCTTGATGTTCTTCAGCGTGCCGGTCAGCTCCTGGGCCTGCGCCTGGCTCGCGCCGAGCGCGGCGGCGAGCGCGAAGCCGATGAGATATTTGGATGTCATACGTCTACTCCTTCGTGGAAAACGGTCGATCTAGTGCATGAGAATGTCGGCGAGGACAGGTGCGATGTAGCGGCGAAACTGTTCGGGATTCTCGCTCATCGGAAAATGACCGAGCTTCTCCATGATGGTGACGCTGGCGCCCCCTATTGCCGCTGCGGTCCGCCTCGTGTCCTCGGGCGTGCAGGAGAAATCATACTCGCCCGTGAGGAGATAGAGGTTGCATACTTTAGTCTCGATTGACGCGACCCGGCCGCGCAGGTCGCCGTCGACACGGTAGAAATAGAGGTCGCCCTTGAACACGCCGGGGCCGCCCTGCTTGTAGGCCCACAGCGTTTCCGTCCGCGCAGCTTCGGGGCTCTGCGGCGCGATCAGCCCCGACACCAGCGCAGCGCAGACGTCGCCGCCGTGAACGTCCGGCCGGTTCAGCCAGTCGGTGTCGTACCACGGCGCCTGGAAATCTGCGGCCTCGAGCCCGATCAGCGCGCGGAACTCGGCAGCATGTTCGATCGCAAGGTTGAGCACGATGCGGCCGCCGATCGAGCAGCCCATCACGACAGGCTTCTCCAGGGCGAGCGCACGGCAGAAGGCACGGATGGTCTCGGTGTAGCGTGCAGTGGTGAGTTGGTATTCATCGCCGGTCCAGCTCATCGGCGGATTCGACTTGCCATGCCAGGGCATATCGAAGGCAATGATGCGGAAATTTTCGGCAAATTGCACATCAGCGAGCAGATGCCGCCACTGCCGCGCGTCTGATCCCGCGGTGTGCAGGCAGACCAGCGGAATGCCCTTGCCGTTCTCCTCGAAATAGATCCGGTGCAACTCGCCGCCGATCTCGACGTGAACGTAGCGACCGACCATCGGCTCGATATGACCGTTCATGACACCGCCGCTCATGATACGGCCGCCGCGAAATGCTGCCGCGGCAGCGCCAGCAGGTCCTTGAAGTATTGCAGATGCGTCATGAAGGGATAGAGATCGCCCTCCAGCACCGCCTCGCCGCGCTTGGTCAGTGCCAGCAGATCGTGCCAGCCGGGCTTTGGTTCGGCCTGCCAATAGGCGGCCCAAGCCTGCGGCGTCGCGCGATAGGCAAAGCGCCACGAGCGCATCAGGATCGGCGAAGGGACAAGCTCGACGATGCGCCCATTGCGGATCGCGGCATGAAACGGCCGCGCCATCGCACCGATCAGGCAGTCGCAATCGAGCAGCCGCCCGCGCGAGACCAGCGAGGGCGCGCGGTCGAGCAATGCGGGAAGGCCGGCAAACGCCGTCGTCACAGCGTCGTCGGTGGCGTCGGGCGATCGCGTCATCTGTCGGGGAAGTTTCCTGCGGCGGACGACCCATGATGACCGGAAGGCCGCGATCCCGCAAGGCGCCGATGCCCTTGGGTTCCCTGGATTATTCGCTTGACCAAACGCGGCGTGCCGGTTCAGCGCGCGGGCCGCGGCGGCATCTCAACTCGCCTTGACGGCACGTCCATTCTTCGGCGCCTGCGCCATCGCGCGCGCGAGCACCTGGGCTTCCTTCTTCAGCATATCGGCGAGCTCGCTTTCGCGGCGGCGGATGCGGTCACTTGCCGCACCGATCGACAACGCGGCGACCACCTCGCCGGCATCGTCACGGACGGGGACGCCGACGCCACCCATGCCGGGGAATGCGGCGTCGAGCAGCACGGTGTGGCCGGCCTTGCGCGCCACGGCGATCCGCTCGCGCAGGAACTTTGGCGTGATGCGCGGCGATTTCGCCAGCCGCGGCACGATCACCTCGATCACGGCCTCGATCTCGGCATCCGGCAGCCAGACCAGAAGCGCCAGCGCACCGGCACCGACACCGAGCGGACGGCGGCTGCCGATCTGCAGATAGTTCGGCTGCAGCGGATGATTGCCGACCGAACGCGCCAGATACAGCGCCTCGACGCCGGAGCGCACCGACAACAGCGCGGTATCGGCCGAGCGCTCCGACAGCCGCAGCAGGCTCGGCTGCGCCAACTCGGCGATGTCGACCGAGCGGCGCGCGCCGACCGCCATCACCCGCGCCTCCTGGCCGAGCTCATAGGTCTTGGCGCCGGCGACCCTGGAGACGAAGCCTTCCTCGATCAACGAATTGAGGATGCGCAGCGCGGTCGCCTTGTTCAGCGAGGTGGTGTCGGCGATGTCGGTCAGCCGCAGCGGCGAGCGCTGCGCCAGCACGCGCAGGATCGCGCAGACCTTCTGGATCGCGTTGAACTTGTCGGGTTGGCCCGGCTCCGGCGGTGGCCTCTTGCGGCTGGTCCGCGCGGTCGCAGTCGTGGAGGCGTTCATGCCTTGGCCTTCCTTGCCTCAATTCCAAATCCTGAACCGGGCACGACCAGTGGACGCGCCCGGCGGACATCATCCTAAGACGGATGACGCGCGCCGGACACCGTATACTTTCGTCAGATGAAACTTTGATCTCGACTATTTACGCTGCTTTGCAGCAACGAAGATATTTGAATTTCGCTTCACGAAATCACCAGAATGCAGCTACGCCAGCCGCATCCTTCGGATCGTGAAGAGCGCGCCGAGGCTGAGGATGCAGACCGCCGTGAGATAATAGCCCGGCGCGAGTTCGCCGATCGGCGCAAAGCCGCCCATCCAGGTCATGATCGCCGGCCCCATGCCGCCGAACAATGTGACGCCGATATTGTAGCTGAGGCCGAGCCCGGTGGCACGTGTCGCCGCTGGAAACAGCTCCGACATCAGCGCGGCCAGCGGCCCGTAATACAGCGACTTGAGCACGCCGAGCCAGAGCACGCCGAGCAGGATGATCATCGGCGTCGGCTTGCCGGTGAGCAGCAGGAACGCCGGGAAGATCGACACCAGCAGCAGCAACGCAAACAGGATCATGTGCGTGGTGCGCCCGATCTTGTCGGAGACAAGGCCTGCGATCGGCGCGAGCAACGCAACCGCCGTCTGCGCGGCGAATGCGGCGATGAACCCGACCGACGGCGCGAGGTTGAGCGTCTTCACCACATAGGTCGGCATGTAGACGATCAGATAGTTGACCGCGGTCGACACCGCGAGCGCACCGATCGCAAGCAGCGTGGCGAGCTTTTGCCGCGCGAGCACCTCCCTGACCGGCGAGCCTTGCTTTCCGGCCGCGGGCGGCGGCGTGGCATCCTCGACATGGTTGCGGATGTAGATGCCGACCGGACCGATCAGCACGCCGAACAGGAACGGCAGCCGCCAGCCCCAGGCTTGCAGATCCTCCGGGCTCATCAGCGAGGTCAAGAGCGCACCGAAGCCCGCGCCGAGCAGGCCGCTGACGCCCTGGCTTGCGAACTGCCAGCTCGCGACAAAGCCGCGGCGCTCCGGCATGTGCTCGACCAGGAACGCGGTCGAGGAGCCGAACTCGCCGCCGGCGGAGAAGCCCTGCACCAGCCGCGCCAGCATCACCGCGATCGGCGCCAGGATGCCGATGGTCTGATAGGTCGGCATCAGCGCCAGCACCAGCGTGCCTGCTGTCATCAACACGATCGACAGCATCAGCGAGGCCTTGCGACCGTGCCGGTCGGCATAGGCGCCGAGCACGATGCCGCCGATCGGGCGGATCAGGAACGACAGCCCGAAGCTGCCGAAGGTCAGCAGCAACGAGGTGGTCGGATCGCTGGCCGGAAAGAACGCCTTGGAGAGATAGACCGCGAAATAGGCGTAGACCGAGATGTCGTACCATTCGAGCGCATTGCCGATGGAGGTCGCGACGATCAGGCGGGTGATGTTTTTCTTCGTGATGGCGTCGGCTTCGGAAGTGAGCGGCGTCGATAGGGTCATTTAGATTCCTTGGCCGTGTCAGGCACTATTCTCTCAACGCGTCATGGCCGAGCTCGGCCCGGCCATCCACGTCCTCCCCGTCACCCTGAGGAGCCGCGTAGCGGCGTCTCGAAGGGTCGACGGCCCGGCTGGTGGCCGATTCATCCTTCGAGGCTCGCAAGAGCTCGCACCTCAGGATGACGGGGAAAATGCGCGCAGGCCTTCACCCCTTGTGCGCTGCCTCACCGAGATCCCAGAACAGGCCGGCATGATGGTCAGCGCCTCCTCGGTCACCGGCAGCAGGATGTGCTCGTCGGGGGCGTGCTGCGAGCAGCCCGGATAGGAATGCGGCACCCAGATCGTCGGCAGGCCGAGGCCTTCGGAGAACACGTCGTTCGGCAGCGAGCCGCCGAAGTTCGGCAGCACCGCCGGCGCCTTGCCGGTGGTGGTGCGGATCGAGTTCGCCGCCCAGTCGATCCACGGGCTGTCCATGTCGGTGCGCGAGGCGGCAAAGCGCTGCGTACCGGATACTTCGACCATCGGAAATCCGTTCTTGTGCAGATAGTCGCGCACCGCGTCGATCACCTCGAGATGCCTGGTGCCGACCACGAAGCGAAGCTGCAGCACCGCGTTCGCCTTGCCGGGAATCGCGTTGGCGGGCTTGTCGATATTGCCCGACGACATCGCCAGCACTTCGA
Organism: Bradyrhizobium oropedii; assembly: GCF_020889685.1. Classification (GTDB taxonomy): domain Bacteria; phylum Pseudomonadota; class Alphaproteobacteria; order Rhizobiales; family Xanthobacteraceae; genus Bradyrhizobium; species Bradyrhizobium oropedii. The sequence goes on along the minus strand of NZ_JACMYO010000042.1, from coordinate 41,450 downwards.
GCGCGTTCCAGGCATAGAGCCGCTCGGCCGCCGTGAGCCCCTCCTCGCCCCAATCTTCCGCCAACTGGGGCTCGTCCGCCGTCGGCTTGATTTCGACGTCAGCCAGCGCGGCGCGGACGCGATTGGAGATCGGCGGCGGTTTCAGGATATCGAGCTTCATGCGGCCTTTGCCGTCGACCAGGCTCGCGATCGCGCTCGCCAGGATCGTCGCGGGATTGGCGAGCACGCCACCCCAATTGCCGGAATGGTTGCCGCCCTCGCGCAGATTGACGTCGAGATGGATGCGGTTGCCGCCGCGGCAGCCGAGGAAGATGGTCGGCCGCTCCGCCGACAGCCGCGGCCCGTCGGAGGCAATGAACAGATCGGCTTTCAGCTCCTCGCGATGCGCCTCGCAGACCTCGCGCAGATCGGGCGATCCGATCTCCTCGCCGGTTTCGATGATGAATTTGGCGTTGAAGCCGAGCTTGCCGCCGCGCGCCTGCTTCACCGCCCGCAGCGCGGCCATGTTGATCGAATGCTGGCCCTTGTTGTCGGCGGTGCCGCGGCCGTAGACGCGGTCGCCTTTGACCGTGGTCTGCCAGGGATTGAGCCCGTCGCGCCATTCGCCGACCATGCCGTCGACGACGTCGCCGTGGCCATAGGTCAGCACGGTCGGGCGCGCGGCATCCTCCTGGTAGTCGGCGATCAGATACGGGCCACGGCCGGTCGGCGACTCTATCAGGCGGGTCTTGAAATCGAGCTCGGCAAAGGCCGGCTGCAGATTCTCGACCAGATAGGCGCGCAGCGCATCAGCCTTGTCGGCATTCAGGCTCTCGGTCTGGTAGCCGACCCTGCGGTCCAGCTCCTTCAAGAACTGCCCCGATTGAAAATGCTCTCGCGCGTTTGCGATTGCGTCGGCCCGTGTCGCCATGATTGTTCCTTCGTCCGGTCACGTCTTGGCATGAACCTGCCGGAACGCCGCGTCGCGTATCCGGATCATGCTTCTGGAGAGGCGCAACCTATCGGGATCGGCGCGCCACCGGAAGGGCATCAAATGCGAATGGGCCTTGCCAAAACGTGGGAAGTCGCAACAAGTTGATGCAGGGACGCCCGGCATCGACCGGGCAGCACGGCGCAAGGTTTCGACCAAGGTTACGGCAATGACAAAACAAATCCGGCTCAACGCCTTTGCCATGAACTGCGTGGCGCATCAGTCGCCGGGGCTATGGACCCATCCGCGCGACCGCACCAAGGACTACAACAAATTGTCCTACTGGACCGATCTGGCGAAAACGCTGGAGCGCGGCCGGTTCGACGGGTTGTTCCTCGCCGACGTGCTCGGCGTCTACGACGTCTATGCCGGCAATCCGGATGCGGCGCTGCGCAACGCAGCGCAGACCCCGGCCAACGAGCCGCTGATGCTGATCCCGGCAATGGCCGCGGTAACCGAAAATCTCGGCTTCGGCGTCACCAGCAATCTCTCGTTCGAGCCGCCCTACCCGTTCGCGCGGCGGATGTCGACGCTCGACCATCTGACCGGCGGCCGGGTCGGCTGGAACGTGGTGACCGGCTATCTCGACAGCGCAGCGCGCGGCGCCGGCAAGGACAAGCAGACCGCGCACGACGACCGCTACGAGCTCGCCGACGAATATATGGAGCTGGTCTACAAGCTGTGGGAAGGCAGCTGGGAGGACGACGCCGCGATCCGCGACGTCGCGCGCGGCATCTTCACCGACCCTGCGAAGGTGCATCGCGTGCAGCACGAGGGCAACAACTACCGGCTCAACGCCATCCATCTCTCGGAGCCGTCGCCGCAGCGCACGCCGGTGCTCTACCAGGCCGGCACCTCGCCGCGCGGCCGGCAGTTCGCCGCGGAGCACGCCGAATGCGTGTTCATGTCGGGCCCGTCAGCGAAGGTGATCGGCCCGCGGGTGTCGGCGATCCGCGAGCTCGCCGCCGAGAAGGGCCGCAACGCCGCCGAGATCCTGATGTTCTCGATGATGTGCATCGTGGTGGCGCCGACCGAGGCCGAAGCCAAGGCGAAATACGCCGAGTATCGCAGCCACATCAGCCATGAGGGCGCGCTGGCGCTGATGTCGGGCTGGACTGGCGTCGACTTCTCGACCTATTCGCTCGACCAGGAGGTGCGGCACGTGCAGAACGACGCCGGCCGTTCCGCGATGGACAACGTCACCCGCGCCGACCCCGACCGGGTCTGGACCGTGCGCGAGGTCGCCGAGCATGTCGGCATCGGCGGCGCCGGCCCGGTGGTGGTCGGCTCCCCCGAGCAGGTCGCCGACAAGATCGAGCAATGGTTCGAAGACACCGGCGTCGACGGACTCAACGTCGCCTTTGCGATCTCGCCCGGCGATTTCGAGGATATCGCCGACATGCTGGTGCCGGAGCTCGTCAAGCGCGACCGCTACAAGAAAGAGTATGCGAAAGGCACGCTGCGGGAGAAGCTGTTCGGCGAGGGGCGCAGAAAGCTCAACGACACACACCCGGCGAGCCGCTATCGGGTGAAACGAAGCGCAGCGGCGGAGTAGAGGACGCTCTTCGTCCCGTCATCCTGAGGTGCGAGCGGAGCGAGCCTCGAAGGATCGACGGCCACCAGCCGGGCCGTCGACCCTTCGAGACGCGCTTCGCGCTCCTCAGGGTGACGGTGTGAGAACAAGCGTGCGCCGTTCAATTCACCGAATTGTTCACCATCACCTCGATCAGCTTCGCGCCCGGGCGGCTGAACGCCGACTTCATTGCGCCCTTCAGCTCCTGCGGATCAGTGATCTTGATCGCCTCCAGCCCGAGCGAGCGCGCGATGCCGGTGAAATCGACCGGCGGATCGATAAAATCCATGCCGACATAGTGATCGTCGCCATGGAAGGCGAGCAGGCGCTGCTTGATGATGCGGTAGCCGCCATTGTTGACGATGACGAAGGTCAGCGGCAGCTTGTGGTTGGCTGCGGTCCAGAGCGACTGGATCGAATACATCGACGAGCCGTCGCCGGAATAGCACACCACCGGCCGCTGCGGATTGGCGAGGCTGACGCCGACCGCGGCCGGCAAGCCCCAGCCGATGCCGCCTGAGGCGAGCGCGTGATAGCCGTAGCGATCGCGATGCGCGCGCAATGCGAGGATCTGCCGCGACGAGGTCAGGCCCTCGTCGACCAGGATCGCGTCGTCAGGCATCGCTTCGACGACCTGCAGTGCAAGCCAATCGGGATCGATCGGCGAGGCGTGACTGGCCTTCGAGATCTGCTCGACCAACGCCTTGCGCTTCGCCGTCCAGTTTTTTGTCGACAGCGCCGCGAGGCCCTGTTTGGCACGCGTCTCTAGCGCACCGCCGCCGAGCTCCTTCAATGCCGGGACCAGCGCGCGCAGCGTCTCCTTGACGTCGGCCTTGACCGCGATCTCCGCGCCGTAGTTCTTGGCGAGATCGCCGTCGACCAGGCCGACCTGCACGATCGAGAGCCCGTCCGGCAGCGGATCGACCTCGCTGTAGACGGACATCCGCAGCGGATCGCCGCCGAGCGCGATCAGCAGATCATGCGGCGCCAGCACATCGCGGGCGACCTTCTGCAGCCGCGCGATCGCGCCCATGAAGCTCGGGCTTTCGGAAAGGAAGTGCGAGCCGTAGGGCGTCGGCGATTGCCAGGCCGGGCAGCCCAGCGTCTCGGCAAGATCGGCTGCCTCGCGCAGCGCATCGCTTTTCACGATCTCGTCGCCGACGACGATCACCGGACGCTCGGCCTTGAGGATCCGCACAGCGAGCGCCTTCAGCGACTCCTCCGACGGCCGGACGCTGGTGTCGACCCTGGTGGAGCGGCCGAGCTCGACGCCGGCCTCCGAATTGAGGATGTCGCCCGGCAGCGAGATGAACACCGGCCCGGTCGGCGGCGTGGTGGCGATCTTGGCGGCGCGACGCACGATGCGCGGCAGGTCTTCGAGCCGCGTCACCTCGACCGCCCATTTCACCAAGGGAGTGGCCATCTGCACCAGCGGGCCGTAGAGCACCGGCTCGGTCAGGCCGTGGCCCTGCTCCTGCTGCCCGGCGGTCAGGATCAGCGGCGTGCCGGTGAAGCTGGCGTTGTAGAGCGACCCCATCGCATTGCCGAGACCGGGCGCGACATGGACGTTGCAGGCGACGAGCTTGCCCGAGGCGCGGCTGAAGCCATCGGCCATCGCGACCACCAGGCTCTCCTGCATCGCCATCACATAGGTGAGATCGGGATGGTCCTTCAGCGCATGCATGATCGGCAGTTCGGTGGTGCCGGGATTGCCGAACAGATGGGTGACGCCCTCATCCTTCAGCAGCGCCAGAAATGCCGAGCGGCCGGTAATGCGATTCATGTTCCCTCCAGGCTGTCAGCGCGTTGGCCGACGGGATCAAGGGAGATGACCAAACTTGCGCTCCGGGAGCAATCGAGCGGCCGGTCATGGCCGCATTCCGCAGGCGCGCGCCTGATGTCAGACGCGCGCTAGAACATCCCCTCGCGCTCGCTGCGCTTCTTCTTTTTCGAGCGCTGCCAGACCACGCCGGGATAGCCCTTCAGCGGCACCAGCGGCTCGCCGGTGTAGGCCCATTCCTGCAGTTCCTCGATCGCGATGTGATAGAGCGGCTGCCGGCCGGTGCGCCCCGAAAACAGCGCGCGCGGGATGTTGACCATGTGCGGCGACCGCGCACGTTCGTAGCAAATCGGCGTGCCGCAATTGGCGCAGAAGCTGCGCGCGGTCTTGGTGGCGGCATCCTCGTAGCGCGACAGCTCGCTCTCGCCTTGCGTGATGCGGAAGCGCTTGCGCCAGCTGCCGACATAAGTCGCATAGACAGCACCATGCGCGCGGCGGCTGGCGGCGGTGTGATCGTGCCAGGCCCAGCGCGCCGGCACATCGATCTCGAACCGCACCTTGCCGCACAGGCATTGGCCGGAAGCGGGCTTCGCCAGCGCCACGGGTTTGGGCTTCTTGGTCGGCGAGAGTTCGTCGTCATCCGGGAACATGTAACCACCGTCATTGCGAGCGAAGCGAAGCAATCCATCGAGCCGCGCCTGCGGAGCGATGGATTGCTTCGTCGCTTCGCTCCTCGCAATGACGCGGGTCGCGCCGGCGTCGCGTCTACGCCTGCGCCAGCTCGTCGTGCACGGGATAATCCGTGTAGCCCTTCTCCTCACCGGCATAGAAGGTGGCGCGGTTGTACTTGGTCAGGGGGTGGCCGCGCTGTAGGCGGTGCGGCAGGTCCGGGTTGGAGATGAAGTAGCGGCCGAACGCGATCGCATCGGCATGGCCTTCGGCAAGTGCGCGCTCTGCGCTGTCGCCGACGAAATTGCCGGCGGTGATCAGCACGCCGTTCCACATCGGGCGGTACAGCACCATCGCGGACGGCACGTTCTGCCAGTCGACCTCGGCTCGGCCCGTGCCCGAGGCACGCGGCTCGATGAAATGCAGATAGGCGAGCCCGAATTTGTCCAACGCCTTGATGGCGTGGCTGTAGAGCGGCATCGGATCGGCTTCGCCGCTGCCATTGGCGATGCCGTAGGGCGAGAGCCGCACGCCGACGCGATCGGCGCCCCACACCTCGGTTACCGCCTGCGTCACCTCCAGCAGGAAGCGGACGCGGTTCTCGATCGACCCGCCATACTGGTCGGTGCGCTGATTGCTGCGCGATTGCAGGAACTGCTCGATCAGATAGCCGTTGGCGCCGTGAATCTCGACGCCGTCGAAACCGGCGGCGAGCGCGTTCTTCGCGCCCTCACGATAGGCCTCGACCATCAGCGCGACCTCGTTGGTCTCGAGCGCGCGCGGTGTCTCATAGTAGACCACCTTGCCGTCCGCGGTCATGCACTTGAACTCGGAGGGGATCGCGACTGCCGACGGCGCCACCGGCAGCGCGCCATCCGGCTGGAACGAGGAATGCGAGACGCGGCCGACGTGCCAGAGCTGCAGGAAGATCAAGCCGCCCTTGGCGTGCACGGCATCCACCACCTCGCGCCAGCCCGCGATCTGGGCCTCACTGTAGATGCCGGGGACGCCGGGGTTGCCGAAGCCGGTCGCGACCACCGGCGAGGCTTCCGCAATCAGCAGGCCGCCTTGTGTGGCGCGCTGCGCATAATATTCCGCGTTCATCGGCCGCGGCACGAGGCTCGGCCGCGCCGCCCGCATCCGCGTCAGCGGCGCCATTACGACGCGATGCTTGAGCTGGTACGGACCGACCTTGAGCGGAGAGAACAGCGACGGAGGATTCATGCCTACCCCAATTAATCTTATGTGATTTCCCGTTATCTAACGGGTTCATCTTGTTCATAAAAGCGGGTAGTGGCAATCTGTTGCCACGAGAACAGGTCTCCCATGTCGAAATCGAGCGCCTCATCGCTCCCCTCCCTGAGCGTCCGCATCGACCTCGATGCCGAGGACCGGATCGGGCCGGGCAAGATCCTGCTGCTCGAGCAGATCAAGGAATGCGGCTCAATCTCGGCCGCCGGCCGCGCCATGGACATGAGCTACAAGCGCGCCTGGGACCTGGTCGACGAGATCAACCGCATTTGCCGCCAGGCGGCGGTGGAACGGCAGACCGGCGGCAAGAACGGCGGCGGCGCGGTGCTGACCCCGTTCGGCCTGTCTTTGGTGGCACGCTACCGCAAGATCGAGCGCGATGCGGCGAGCGCCGTGCGCAAGGACCTCGAGGCGCTGCGCAGCGACATCGGCAAGCCGAAGAAGGCCGCCGGGCGGTAAACGCAAGGGACCTACGGCCGTCGCAGGGACGCCTTGCGAAAATATCGAAAACAACCCCATGCAAAGTAGCCGGCTGCGGCCGGCGCTCGACAAGGCAGCTTGACGCGTCGGGCAAATCAGGGGTATATTTCTAATATTCCGAAATATTGCGGGGTGGGGTAACGAGCTTCTCTCAGCGAGCAAGCCGATCGTTGAGACCTGTACCCCCTCACCCGCCGCGCAAGAGCGCGGCGACCTCTCCCCGCAAGCGGGGAGAGGTGAGAAGCAGGCGCTAGCCCGTTTTGATCCACACTGCCTTGACGTTGAGATACTCCTCGACGTGCTGCTTGCCGGACTCGCGGCCGTAGCCGCTCATCTTGTAGCCGCCGAACGGCACCGCCGGATCCATCGCCTGATAGCAATTGACCCAGACCGAGCCGGCGCGCAGCGCCTTCGCGACCTGGTGCGCCTTGCTGACATTGGTGGTCCAGACGCCGGAGCCGAGGCCGAAGGTGGTGGCGTTGGCGCGCTTGATCAGCTCGTCCGGATCCTTGAACGAGATCGCCGAGATCACCGGGCCGAAGATCTCCTCCTGTGCGATGCGCATGTTGTCCTGCACATTGGCAAACACGGTCGGCTGCACGAAGTAACCCTTCGATAGCGCGCCCTCGGTGAGACGGCCGCCACCGGCAAGTGCCTTGGCGCCCTCCTTTTGCCCGAGGTCGAGGTAGCCCGAGACGCGGTCGAGCTGATCCTTCGACACCAGTGGGCCGATCTGGGTGTTGGGGTCGAGGCCGTTGCCGACCTGCAGCTTCTTGCCGAACTCGGCGACGCGGCCCACGAACTCGTCATAGACCTTCTGCTCGACAAACAGCCGGGTGCCGGCGCTGCAGATCTGGCCGGAATTGGCGAACACCGCCATCGCAGCCCCCGGCACCGCCGCATCGAGATCGGCGTCGGCGAACACGATGTCCGGCGACTTGCCGCCGAGCTCGAGCGACACGCGCTTGAGGTTGCCGGCCGACGCACGGATGATCGACTGGCCCGTAACGTGCGAGCCGGTGAAGGCGACTTTGTCGACATCGGGATGATTGGCGAGCGCAGCACCCGCGGTCTCACCATAGCCCGGCACGACGTTGACGACGCCGGGCGGAATGCCGGCCTCCATGCAGAGCTCACCGATGCGCAGCGAAGTCAGCGGCGATTCCTCGGCCGGCTTCAGCACCACGGTGCAGCCGGTCGCGATCGCCGGGCCGATCTTCCAGATCGAGGCGGTCAGCGGCCCGTTCCACGGGATGATGGCGCCGACCACACCGATCGGCTCCTTCAGCGTGTACGAGAAGATCTCGCCGGGCAGCGAGTTCTCGATGGTCTCACCGTGGATCGCGGTGGCTTGTCCCGCATAGTAGCGCAGCATGCCGAGCGCGCGCAGTTTGTTGCCGCGCGTGCGGCTGATCGGCGCGCCCATGTCGAGCGTGTCGAGCTGGGACAATTCCTCGAAATTGGCTTCGACCAGCTCGGCGAGCTTGAGCAGCATGTTCTGCCGCTCGAACGGCTTCACCTTGCTCCAGGGCCCTTCGAACGCACGGCGCGCCGCCGCAACCGCGCGGTTGATATCCTCGGCATCGCCTTCGGCGACCGTCGCGAGCAATTCACCGGTGGCGGGGTTATGGGTTTCGAACTTTTTGCCGGATGCGGCGTCGAGCCATTTGCCGTCGATCAGCATCTTCTTGTAGGAGCCGTCGGCATAAGGATGGCGCGTGATCGGAATAGCCTGCGAAACAGCCATGTTTGCACTCCCTGTCAAATTGTCGGCTGAGGTCTTCTGGAAGCGTTATATCGGCGATTCTACAGCGCAGACGCGCAACCGTAAAGCGGCGCCGACGTTGAAGAGGGTGGCGCGCATGAAAACCTCCCATGCGCCTGCGTGCATGGTACGCGCATTATGCTAAGGGTTTCTTGTTTGACGCATTTTCTTCACGCGAACCGGGAACCACTTCGCTTGAAAACGCTATGATAACCTCAGCCACATATGTGTCCGGAGACAACAGATGCCCCACCCCGTGATATCAGCCAATCATGTTGCCGTGATCACCGGAGGCGCATCCGGCATCGGGCTTGCTGCCGCGACGCGGTTTGCCGAAGCCGGCATGAAGGTCTGCATCGCCGATCTCGGCGATGACAGGCTGAAGGCGGCGGCGGCAAAACTGTCATCTGCGGCGCCCGGCGGCGCGGATGACATCATGACGGCTGCGGTCGACGTCAGTCGGGCCGACGAGGTCGCAAATCTCGAAGCCGCCGTCGCAAAAAGATTCGGCGGCACCGATATCCTGATGAACAATGCCGGCATCCAGCCCGGCAGCGCGATGTCCGGCCCCGCGGACAATTGGCAGCGCATCCTTGGCGTCAATCTGTGGGGCGTCATCAACGGCACGCAGGCCTTTGCCCCCAACATGATCAAGCGCGGCCGTCCGGGACTGATCATCAACACCGGCTCCAAGCAGGGCATCACCACGCCGCCGGGCGATCCCGCCTACAACGTCTCCAAGGCCGGCGTGAAGGCGTTCACCGAGGCGCTGCAACACGAGCTGCGCAACACCGACGGCTGCAAGCTTACGGCACATTTGCTGATCCCGGGCTTTGTCTTCACCGGGCTCACCGCGCGCGGCCGCACCGAAAAGCCGGCCGGCGCCTGGACATCCGAGCAGACCGTCGACTTCATGATCGAGCGCCTCGCGGCCGGCGATTTCTATATCCTTTGCCCCGACAATGACGTGCCGCGCGCGCTCGACGAACGCCGCATCCTGTGGGCCGCCGGCGACATCGTCGAGAACCGCCCGCCGCTGTCACGCTGGCACAAGGATTACGGCGATGCGTTCGCGGCGTTCGTGAAGGGGAAGTGAACGCCGCCCGTCATTGCGAGGAGCTCGCGACAAAATTGCAGAGCAATTTTGCGCTGAAGCGACGAAGCAATCCATGCATCCGTGCATGCGGAGAGATGGATTGCTTCGCTTCGCTCGCAATGACGGGAAGGCGTCGTCGGGCGCGGCCGAATTCGCGCGCACGCGCACCGGCGTCGCGGGCTGCGCCACCAGCGCTTCGCCGAGCTCGCTCTGCTGGGCGCGCGGGATCGAGAAGCAGACACTGAAGCCGTCGGATGTCGTGAGCGTCACCATGCCCTGGGCCGGATCGGTCGACTGCTCGATCACCCATGAATCCAGCGGATAGGCGTAGCGCAACGACTGGTCGCCGAAGCGGGTCTGCAACGCCTTGCTGATCAGGCCGGGCAACGTCATCACCAGCGCACCGACCTGGTTGATCGACAGGCGGATGGTTGCAGGCTCGCCCTTGCCGTCCGACGCGCTGTCGGCCGGCGCCGATCTCGTCATCATCAACCGCTTCGGCAAGCGGGAACGCGACGGCAAGGGTCTTGGCTTTGTGATCGAACGCGCGCTCGATGCCGACATTCCGGTTGTGATCGCGGTGTCACGGCAAAGCTTTGCGGACTGGATCGAGTTCGCCGGCGGCATGAGCGTGAAGCTCGCCTGCGACCGCCACGCGCTGGACGCCTGGTGGCGCAACGTCTCGCTCCGGACCGCGGCCCGGGTCGCGCCGGATCACATCACGGTCTGCGAGGCGTTCAAGTAGAGCGTCCGTCCTCGTCATTGCGAGCGAAGCGAAGCAATCCATGCCTCGGCGTGCGCGGAACGATGGATTGCTTCGTCGCTCCGCTCCTCGCAATGACGACGGAAACGTCTTACAGCGTTTCCTGCTTGTGGTCGCAGTTCTTGCAGGTGAACTTGACGCGGGACTGGCCCTTTTCCGCCTGCACCCGGTTCGGCGCACCGCACTTGCCGCAGACGGCCTCGATCCGGGTCGTGCCCTGCTTGATGACCAGGTTCCGCTTTTCCATGGTCTCGCGGATCAGGCGCTCGGCCTCCTCGCGCAACGATTGCTTCGACATCATCCCCACCGGTCATTGGTTAGCGGGCGGCGTCATAGCACGACCCCGTGAAGCTTTGACAGCGGGTATCGCGCTCTTCTTGTGAGCGCATCCTAAAGCGTTTTCGAGCGAAGTGGATACCGGTTCGCGTAAAGAAAACGCGTCAAGACAGAAATCTAGATGATGAGCTGATCGACCGACAGCCGGAAATGGCGAGGTTTCGACGGTTTTGATGGCCGGCCGACACGGAACACGTTGACCAGGCGCAGATCGGCGTCGACCTTGCCGAGCTTTCGCAGCCGATCGTTGAAGTCAGGATGGTCTGCCAGCGCCGAGATCGGACAGGCTGCGAAACCGGCGCGATCGATCTCCAGCCAGCTGCGGTAGAAGTGCCGTCCGGTCGTGAGTGGATCCTCACCGACCGGGCGGCAAAACAGGACGATCGCCGATGCCGAGGCGGTCTTGGCGCTGTCGGCAAGCAGCAATGCCGCGAGGCCGAGGCGATCCAGCGGCTTGAACAGGCCGCCGAGCACGTAACCGGCGGCGGTGGCCTCGATTGCATTCATGGCCAGTGCATCGCGGTTGAGACCGTCAAGCAGATAGTGCGGATGACCGGGCGACAGCCGCATCCATGCAAGCAGCTCGGCCCGGTAGTCGTCGTCGCGGACAAAGGAGAACTCGGCCTGGTCGGCCCACCCGGCGATATCGGCAATCGTCCGGCGATAACAGATGCAGATCAAATCGTCACGCGCCACGGCAAGCTGCACCAGTGACGCGCCGTCATCCGGCGACGCCACAAACTTGCTGCGCCATGACATGCGGCTCGCCACGTGGTCAGTCAACGGGTCGGGCGCGACACCTTGCCTGATCGCAAAGCTGCAGAGCGCGGCAAACTGCGCCGACAGTTGCTGCTCGATCGTGGTCATGGCCGTGATTGCGAAGCCGCGGCGGTTGAGCGCGAGGCTCATGCCTTCCAGCGCCGCGCCGTGCGACACCAGCACATCGTGCCCTGCGGGGTCGGCGACCGACGCGCGCACGCTGACGTCGTCGACCAGCGCCAGCCGCCCATCGCCGAGCAGTCGCCAGCGCGTCGGCTGGATGTTGTGGACGCTCGGCGCCAGCCGCGCCTCCGCGACCAGCTCGCGCAGCAGATCCGGCGTCAGCGCGCTCATGCCGCGGCCAGCCGCTTGGTGAACAGATGCAGCCGGTGCAGCGGCGTCGCGCCGGCCTTCTCGACCTGGCGCAGCGACGGGCCGTTGATGTCTGCGATCCAGGTGCCGCCGAGCGTGCGGTAGCCGGCCTCCTGCAATGCCAGCGCGGTGCGGTAGAGCATCGCGCCGTTGAGGCCGCGATTGTGCAGGTCGCGACAGACCGACTGATAGATCAGCACGGCGCGCGTGTTCAGCATGCGGTGCTGCACGAACTTGAACGGCGCCGTCGGCCCGACCCGGCCGCCGATCGCCTTGATCAGCGGATTGAGGTCGGGGATCGCGATGATCGCGCCGGCGGGGCGGCCGCGGTGGTAGACCACCGTAGAAATCCGCTTGTCGATGATCCACATCATGTCGCCGGCCTGGAACAGATATTCCGCTGCGGTCGGCGGCACGAACATCGGGTTGTCGGCGAAGCCGTCATTGAGGATCAGCCGCGCATCCTCCAACCGCACCTTGAAGGCGGAGCGCTTGATCGGCTGCCAGACGAAATCCTTGTCGGCCAGCACCGCGCGTTGCTTGTCGCTGAGCAGTTGCTCCGGCTTGCCGCCGTCGAGCGCGATCTCGAACGTCGTCATCGGGAAGGTCGCGGCATAACCGGCGCGTTCGAGATGCTGCGCGATGTGCGGCGGCGACCACATCATGTCGGTGAACGGCGCATGGTCGAAGCCGTCGGTCATGACGCCGATCTGCTGCATCGCCGTCAGATTGAAATTGCCGGCGACCCGGCTCATGCCGCGCGCCGACAGCCATTGCTCGGCGGCCCACAGCAGCGCATCGGCGACCTCGACGTCGTCGATACAGTCGAAGAAGCCGAACGCACCGTGACGCGTGCCGTGCTTGCGGTTGGAGGCATCGTGGATCGAGGCAGCGATACGGCCGACCGGTTTTCCGTCGCGATGCGCGGAAAACAGCGCATAGCGGCCATGGCCTTCGGTGACGAACGGGTTCTTTGCCGGATCGAACATCCGGTCGAAGTCGCTCCACAGCGGCGGCACGTAGAGGCTGTCGGGGCCATAGGCATTGAGGGCGGCGTCGAATGCCGATTTGCGGTCGCCCTCCCGGATCTCGAGATTCATTTGGCCTCCGGGGTCAACGCCAACAGCCGCCGCACCAGCGCCAGCGCGGTTTCGGTGGCGGGATCGGCCGCGGTCACGGGTACGGCGAGCACAATGAGGTCGAGTGGATCATGCGCGAGCACGATGACATGGGAGGCGTTGTTGGCAGTCATCAACGAGACCATGCGCTCGGCGGCCGGATCGGTCAGCGGCAACCCCCACGGCGCATCGGACCGGCGCAGCACCCGGCGCGTCGACAGGAAGTCGCGCAGCAGCGGTGGATCGTAGAGCGCAAGCTCGCTTTCGCGAAAACGCCGCGCGCTTTCAAAGATCGGATGCCGCGCAAGCTCGGCGATCAACTGCTCGCGGGTCTGCGCCGGCGAGGCCGCTACCGAATTGAGCACGCCCGGCTCCTGCGATTCGAACAGCGCCCGCAATGCGTCGGTCATCAGGCCGATGGTCAGCACGCCGGCGATCGCGACCGCGACGAACCGCACCATCTGCGCGGCATCGACGTCAGGCGCCATGAAGGCGGCCGCGAGCCCCAGAAGGCCCGAAGAGATCAGCCGCAGCGCCATCATCGCAAGCCCATGCCGGCGGGTCTCGGCGCCGCCGCCGGCGATCAGCATCACGGTCACCGTCAGCAGCGCGCCCAGCGCGCCGAGCCGGACCGGAATGTCCGGGAATAGCGTGCGGAAGTCGGTGAGGATGAACGGGATCACCACCAGCGCGCCGACCGCCATGCGGCCGATGCTGCGGTTTTCCGAAGCCATCAGCGCGGCGCGGTCGCGCGTCGCCAGCAGCAGCGCGCAGGTGGCGAAGGCCAGCAGCTGGAACAGCGCCAGCGTGATCGCATAGGGCATCACGAAACGTTGCAGCCCGAACGTGCCGCCGAGCCCGAGCAGGATGCCGCCGCCGAGCGCCGCAATCTTGACCACGCGCGGCGCATGCCGCCGCAGGATGCCTTCGGTGACGATCAGCGCGCCGAGCGGGATCAGCGCGGCCGGGATCACCGAGAGGCGGTCGAGCACAAAGCTTCCGCTCCACCACGCTAAGCCACGATCGAGGAACAGGGTCGCGATCACGCCGAGCGCGAGCAGCAGGCGGCGAGTCAGCGGGCTCTTGGGATCGCGCCGATAGAACGTCATCATCGCCACCGCGACGCCGATGGCGCCGCAGAGATTGACGATGGAATCGGCAATCACCCCTGAGGTCATTTGCCGCCCGTCAATTCGTCGATGGCGCGCCGCACCAGCGGACGCATCAGGGCGGCGACCAGCGCATTGCGCGGCTTCTCGATCGCCGGCCGATGCGGGTTGAGGAACCAGCCACGGCAATCGGTGCCGGAGGTACGGCCGAGGATCAACGCGACCACCTCATAGGCCATCAGCATGCCGGTCGAGATCACCATCGGTGCGAACGACATCCGGCTGCGGCGGCCGGCCGCGACTTCGCCGGCGATCGCGAGGTCGACATAGTTGCGCGAGGAAGAATGCAGCATCACGTGCTCGATCTCGGCGCGCATCGCCGCGCGGCGGTCGTCGTCGGTGATATCAGTCCAGTCCTTAGCCAGCGTGGGAAAACCGAGGCGCTGCTCGGGCCTGGGATCGTGCGGGCGCACCACGATCACCGACGGCAGCGGCGACATATAGGCGTCGATCACGGTTGAATCCGCGCGCTTGGCGGTCCGGTACAGGTGCACGCCGGCGGCGATATCGTCCATGCCGTTGACGATGACCGGGCAGCGCGCGGCAATTCCGGCGAGCTCGCTGGTCCAGTTCTCGCCGAGCACCTCGATCTCGATGGTCGGATTGATGCGTTTGGCGGCTTCGGCGGCGACCGCCGCCTTCTCGCGTCCGACCTCGTCGGCGAAGGCGAACACCTGGCGGTTGAGGTTGGAGACCTCGAAGCGGTCGATATCCGCGATCACGAATTTGCCGACACCGGCGCGCGCCAGCGCCATGAACGCCGCGCCGCCCATGCCGCCGACGCCGCAGACGAATACCCGCGCCTGGCGCAGCAGCTGCTGCTCGTGTTCGTCGATGAAACCGATGTTGCGGCCGGTGAAGGAGTAATAGTCGAAGTTCATCGCGCGACCCCGCTCTCCTGCCGTCGCGGCCGCAGCGTGCCGAAGGCGCGGCTGTCGTCCAGCCAGTAGACCACCGGCAGCACCAGCCGTTGCAGCGCCAGCATCGCGGATGCCGCGAGCAATGCCGGCAGCGAGCCCGAGGGCACCTCGCTCATGAGATAGCGGCGCGCCCCGGCCAGATCGACGCGGCCGAGCTGCAGCACATCGTCGCCGCGGCCGTAATCCAGCTCGCGCTCGCAGAATTCGTTGTAGACCGCGTTGCGGTGCTTCGGCGCGATCTCGAAGGTCTTCTTCAATGCGTCCGAGCCGCCGGTATAGGCGTTGGTGATGACCGAGTGCGCCTCGTCGAAGCCGGCTTCCTCGCCGACGCCGAACACCGCGCGGTGCCGTGCCATGATGCCGCGCGCGAGCTGCAGATGCGCAAAACTCTGCCGCGCGCCCGGCAATGGCGACGGGAACACGTCCGAGAAGGTGTCGCTGACCATGCCGACCACCGCCGGCACCTGGGTGACGTTGGAAATCCATTTCGGCCGCAGCCCGTCGCGCGCGAACAGCACCAGCGCGGTCAGGCCATAGAGCACCCAGGACAGCCCCTGCCCGCGCACATCGGGATCGACCATGACGAGGCCGAGATGGGTCACTTCAGCCGGCTCGCCGTCGAGCGGCACGTCCATCACCGACAGGGCGTTGAAGGCGATCGGTCGGCCGGTGTCTTCCTCCGAGATCAGCGTGATGACGGCGCGCGACAGCCGCTCGGGCTCGCCGGAGAAGATGCCGTAGGTCAGGCTCTCCTCGGGCAGCGTCTTCGCCGCGACGATGCGCAGCTGCGCGACCAGCGCGTCGAGTTCGTCCTTCGGCAGCGACAGTCCGGGCGATTCGACGATCCGGGTGCGCTGGCCGGCCTGGGTCCGCAGTGTGAGATCGATGGTCGGCTGCGACAGCGCCTTCAGCCAGAAGCCGCCATGGCTGCGCAGCCCGTCAAAGGCCGCGCGCGCCTTCGCTAGGCCCGAGCTGCCGCGCGAAGCGGGCGTGGGATTGTCGGTGGACGCCATTTCTCTGTCCCTCGGGCGCGATCTCTGCACTCCGGCCTGTTAAGGAGCCATGAGCGCAACCTGACGCTGTTCGCCGCAGGGTAAACAAGGCCTTCCGGAAACGGAACAAAGTTGGTCGTAAGGCGGAGCCTATCCGCCGTCATTGCGAGCGGAGCGAAGCAATCCATCCTTCCGCAGATGCGGGCCGATGGATTGCTTCGTCGCTAAGTGCTCCTCGCAATGACGCGGAGGGAATTGGGCTCCGGCTCAACCCGCCTTGGAGACTTCCATCAGCAGTCGCTCGGCCTTGGCATCCTCGATGCGGTTGACGAACTTGCCGCTCTCGTAATTGTCGCGCACCGTCTTGGTCAGCGTGACGCAGGTCTGCACCAGCATCACGATGCCCATCGTCAGATAGCCCTTCATCCAGAGGTCGATCGGCAGGAAGAACACGCCGACACCGACGAGGAAAGCGGAAGCTGCAAACGACGCGTAAGTGAAGGTCACCCAGCTGCTGCTGTGGGGTTGGATGGTCTGGTTCATGGTCGTCTCCTTGATGATGTGTGTTTGAAGTCGGCTTGGTTTCAGGCTCGAGGTGTCAGGCTGCGTTCGGGCGCTTGGCTTTCAGCCGCGCCAGCACGTCGTCGGCGGTCGATTTCATGCGCGGACCAAAACCCTGTTCCGCAAGTTTCTCGGCGGTGGCGAGCGGGCCCGAGGCGGTGTCGATCTCGAACAGCGCGTCATCCGCCGCCTGGATCTCCATCTGCCGCTCGCGCAGCCGCTTCAGCGTCGCTTCCGCTTCCGGCAGCGTCGATTCGTAGGGGCGCGCCGCCTCGATGCCGCTCCGGCGCAGCGAACGCACCGCTTCCGAGGCACGGGCGAGGCGGCGGCCGCGATCGAGCTCGGCAATGCGCGCCTCGGCATTGGCGACGTGGCGCTTCAGCCGGGTGATCTCGGTGGCGAACAGCGTGCGCGCGGTCATCGCGGCGTCGCGTTCGGCCTCGAGATTGGCGATCGCCTGCGCGGCTTCGCGGGCGAGGTCTTCGCGGCCGCCCTCGAGCGCCGCGGACGCACGCACCTCGAGATCGGCGATCCGGGCGTTGGTGGCCTCGAGCCGCCGGCCCTCTTGTGCGTCGCCGGCGATGGCGAGCGCGAGGGTCCGCTTCGAGCGGTCGACGGCGGCGGCCGCATCGCGCATCTGCTGGTCGAGGACGACCAGCGCCGTCCGGTCTTGCAGTTCTTCCTCCGCTGCCGCAACGCTGCCGCGGAAAATCGTCAAAACAGTTTTGAACATTTGATCGCTCCCTGCTATGAGCATCGCTCATGACTCTCTTGTACCACATAATGAGCATTGCTCAAGTATTATTTGAGCGACGCTCAAGAATGCCGTTAATGACCGGTGAAACATGTCCAAAGCATTGGAACGACGTGCAAAACTGCGCGAAGCGCTGATCGAGGCGGCGGAACGGGCGATTGCGGCAAAGGGTCTCGGCGGCCTGAAAACCCGCGAACTGGCCCAGGAAATCGGTGTCGCCAATGGCGGCGTCTACAATCTGGTCGAGGATGTCGATGAGCTGATCCTGCGGGTCGGCTCGCGCACGCTGGCCCGGCTGGATGCCTCGCTGTCGCTGGCCGAGATCGGCGCCGCGGCGGCGCCGCGCGAGATGCTGGTGCGGATCGCGGTCGCCTATTGCGACTTCGCCGCCGACAATCTCGAACTGTGGCGCGCGCTGTTCGAGCATCGCATGCAGCCCGGCAAGCCGGTGCCGGAATGGGCCATCACCGAGCAGATGGAATTGTTCCGCCACATCTACAAACCGCTCGCCGCGTTGTTTCAGCAGCGTTCACCGGCGCAGCTCGGCGTCACCGCGCGCAGCCTGTTCTCCGCCGTGCACGGCATGGTGGCGCTCGGGCTGGAGCACAAGCTGATCGCGGTGCCGATCGGCGCGCTGCGCAGCGAGATCTCGACCTTGACGCGCGCGATGGTCGACGGCCTGACGGCGAAGAAGGAATAGGGCGCCTGGCCCCAAACCGGCGATGCCGTTGGCTCAGGGGACGTCGCGGTCGAGGTCAGAAAGGGGGAAAAGCCACTTGCGGAATGGCCGAACCGTAGCTATTTACCTCGGATCGAGTTTCGGCCGAACGACTTGGCCTCGCCGCTGATAGCGTGCCTGACTGACGACCCTCACCCCCTGAACTTCGAATTAGCCTGCTGCGCCCTCGGGTGCGGCTCCAAACACGCATCTATACTAAAGGACGATGTTCCATGAGCTTGGGAACTGTGAAGTGGTTTAACGGCCAGAAGGGTTTCGGCTTCATTCAGCCGGACGACGGCGGCCAAGACGTTTTCGTTCATATCAGCGCCGTCGAACGCGCCGGCATGAGCACCCTCAACGAGGGTCAGAAGGTGTCTTTTGAAATCGTTGCAGACCGCCGGACCGGCAAATCTGCTGCGGACAATCTGCGCGCGGTGTAAGCTGCGACAATCGGCCATGCTGCTTTGACCACGGATGAACTGGCAAAGCCTCTGGTTACGCGACCCCGCGACTGGTCACCCGGCCGCGGGGTTCTCTTTATCAACACCGCGCGTGATGCCCGCCAGGACCAGGACTTGAACCGTCTGCCGGCGAAGCGGCCTGCGCATCGAAGCAGCTGAGGTCGCGAGAGTGTCCACCAATATCGATCCAGCTCCGCAGCACGACGACATCATGTACCCGCAGGTCCTCCCGTTCGTGCTGGTCCATTTGGCGTGTCTGGCGGCGATCTGGTCGGGCGTCTCATGGCCGGCGATTGCAATTTGCGTCGCGCTGTACTGGCTGCGCATGTTTGCGGTCACGGCCGGCTATCATCGGTACTTCTCGCATCGGGCTTATTCAACAAGCCGGACGTTTCAATTCATCCTTGCATTCCTTGCCCAAAGCAGCGCCCAGAAAAGCATCCTTTGGTGGGCCGCGAAACATCGGCACCACCATCTTCATTCGGATACCAAGCACGATGTGCATTCGCCGGGTCATAAGGGCTTCGTGTACAGTCATCTCGGCTGGATCTTTTATCGACAGCACGATGCAACGGATCTGACGAAGGTTTCGGACTTTGCCGCGTATCCGGAGTTGATGTGGCTCCATAAATTCGAGGTTTTGCCGGCGGTCGTGGTCGCAGCTCTGTGCTTCCTCGTTGCCGGATGGCCTGGGCTGGTGGTCGGTTTCTTCTGGAGCACCGTGCTGCTGTATCATGCAACGTTTTGCATCAACTCCCTCGCGCATGTTCACGGACGCAAGCGCTACGTTACGGGCGATGACTCCCGCAACAATTGGCTGCTGGCTCTGTTTACGATGGGTGAGGGTTGGCACAACAATCATCACGCCTATCAGAGCAGCGCGCGGCAAGGCTTCCGCTGGTGGGAGATCGATGCGACCTATTATGTTCTGTTGGCCTTGTCCTGGTTCGGTATCGTCTGGGATCTGAAGGCGCCGCCCGCGCAGGTTCTCCGCAATGAGCAGCGCTTGGGATCGCGTGTGATCAAGCGAACGGCTGAGCAGCTCGCCGGCCGTTTCAACCCCGAACACATTGCGCAGGCGATCAAATCGTCGGTGCACGAGACCGGGTTGTCGGTGCGGGAAGCGCTTGCTCTGTTGCAGCATCGTGCCGATCTGCATCTGCCCAGCATCCCGACGCGTGAGCGGTTGCTGGCGGAAGCCCAGGCCATGTTCGCGAAGACGAGTTCGTTGGACGACATCGTCGACCGTGCACATGAACTCCTGGTGGAATCGGTTTGCATGCTCCTGGCCGTTCCGCCTGCACTGGCCGGCGCAAACGCAAAACCTCAAGTGAATAAAAGGTAGTATTTTACTTCCGATCTTCCCGAGCCTTACGGCTCCATCGTGTAGGCGCGCCCGGGTTCGAGCGCGTAGATGGTCAGGAAGCGCAGCGGCCGGTCCGGGTCGCAGTTGCGAAACAGCGTATGCGGAACGTCAGGGCGATCCTGCAAGGTCTCGCCTGCCCGGTATTGTCGCGGAGCCTCGTCGCCGTAAGCAGACTCGGCAACACCTTCAACAATGAAGATCACACCGCCGACCGGATGCCGATGCAGCGGTGCGACGCCGCCGGGCGGATAAGTCACCTCGGCAACGACGAGCTCGCGATGATCGCCGGGCAGCGCGAGACGCTCGAGGGTCTTGCGCGAGACGCCGGCAAAGCCCGCTTGCGGCGCGTTTCGACCGTCGTTGCTTTCAGCCATTGGAACCCCCTCTTGTCACGCGAACGATTTGTGTCCCGATCAGATCGCGGTGCGGTGATGATGGTGACGCTTCAA
Source organism: Bradyrhizobium oropedii (assembly GCF_020889685.1). Taxonomy (GTDB): domain Bacteria; phylum Pseudomonadota; class Alphaproteobacteria; order Rhizobiales; family Xanthobacteraceae; genus Bradyrhizobium; species Bradyrhizobium oropedii. Next base: position 21,125 of record NZ_JACMYO010000042.1, on the reverse strand, counting down.
CCGCGCAACAAGACGCTGAGGTTATTTCAACACGCGTCACACAGGTGAGGCGAAGCCCTTGCCACCCCTGCTCCCACGTTGCAGGATTCCTGCGCCGAAAACCCTCAGCAGTGGGCCTTGCATGAAAACGAGTATCGTCACGACGCGGTTGTCGAGCGTCGCCGCCCTGGCGCTCATCCTTGCAGTATCAGGTGTCACGCCGGCGTTGTCGGCGCAGGCCGTGCCGGAGTGCTCGATGTCGGTGACATTGGCGGATTGGGGCGAGAATTCGACCGGCGATATCGACGTCGCCTCAGGCGAGAGCTGCCAGATCCCGGTCGGGATCCGCGGCACGGTGACGGACTCGTCGATCTCGCAGAAGCCGTCCTACGGCAAGCTGAAGAAGATCAACGCGACGACCTTCGAATACAGGGCGAAGGCCAAGTACAAGGGCAGCGATACGTTTGCCATCAAGGCGACAGGTAAGGGGCCGAAGGCGTCCGGCACCTCGGTCATCACGGTGCACGCGACGATCAAGTAAACGTCGCGCGCCGAACGAACGCGGCGCGCGACGATTGAATCGAGCTAGGCCGGCCGTGCGCCGGTGCGGATGATCGACCCGACATGCCGGCCGCGTAGCGCCGCGGTGAGCCGGCCGGGAACGAGGCCGTTCACGACCTGCACACGCTCGATATGCCGCGCATTGGCCATCACCTCGAGCAGAGCGGGATCGAACGGCAGCGTGCCCTTCAGCTTGGCGAGGTCGGCGAAGCTCGTCTCGCGCAGCAGCTGCGCCTTCTTTCCGTCGGGACCATTGGGATCGTCGGTGTAGACGCCGTCGACATCTTCCACGATGGTGAGGCCGGCCGCGCCGAGTGCATCGGCAATCAGGAACGCGCCGGTGTCGGCCCGATGCATCGGGATGCGCGAGTTCGGAAACTCGTGATGGTGATAGGGCGGAAACGCGCTGCCGACCACCGCGCGAGATGCGGAGAGATGGATCGCGAGCTGGCTGGCGATGGTCGGATGCTCGATATAGGACACGCCCTCCGGCGCGAGCAGACAGCCGAGAATATGACCGTTCTGCCCGGCCTCGCTGGCCGCGAGCGGCTGGAGCGAACCGACCGGCAGTCCGAGATCGAGGCCGACGCTGTAGAGATGGCGGGCGCGGATGCCGGCGCCGGTCAGGATCAGCATGCGGTGCTCGGGCAGCAGCGAACGCAGCTCAGCGACGATCGGCAGGATCGCCGCATGGCCGCGATCCATGATGGAGCGGCCGCCGATCTTGATCACCTGCACCCAGGGCAGCAGGGCAATCGGACGTCGCCGGCGACGGGACGGGTGAGATCGCTGTCGAGCAGGGTCTGGCGCGCGAGCGGCGAAGCGACGTGCTTGATGGTGTCATCCATGGTCGTGTCTCTGCTCAGTTCGCGGTGATGATGGTGCCGACATGCTCGCCCGCGAGCGCGCGGGTGAGATTGCCGGGGACGAGGCCATTGATGACCTGCACCTGGCGGACATGCCGCGCGCTGGCGAGCAGATCCAGCACCGGGAATTCCAGGATCGAATCCTGCAATCCCTTTGCCTTCATCTCGGCGACCGAGATCTTGGGAATGAAGGTCGCGCCCTTCGAGGTCTTCGGGTTCGCGGTGTAGAGGCCGTTCTCGTCCTTCACATAGATCATCGCCTTGCAGCCGAACTGCTCGGCGACCAGGAAGCATCCGGCGTCGGTGCGATAAGGCGGGATCATCCCCTCGGGCGCGGGCCGCATCCACAGACCGTATGGCGGCATGCCGCTGAAGATCACGGCGTTGACCTCGGCGAGATAAAGCGGCACGGCCGACAGTCCGGCGCCGCTGACCGCGGAGATGCCATGCTTGGCGAGCAGCTGGCCCAGCATCACGGCATTCTGATCGGCGACCGAGGCGCCGAGCTGCGAGAGCACGCCGGCCGGCAGCCGAAGCCCGGCCGCGATCGAATAGAGATGCCGGGCGCGGGTGCCCGCGCCGGTCCCGATCAGCAGCTTGTGCGCCTTGCGGGCCGCGACGATCTCGTCGACCAGCGGATAGACCGCGGCGCGGCCACGATCGATCACGCTCTGCCCGCCGATCTTGATCACCGTGGCATCCGGCAGGATGCGGAAGTCCGATGCCGCCTCCGCCGTCGCCAGAAGCTGCGGATCGGTCAGCGACCGCTGCATCAGGAGCGCTTCAAGCTCCGCCGTCGTGTTTGCCATGAGAAATGTTCCTTATCCGATGCGCCTGGCATCGCTTCCGGACTGCACTGGTAGCGGCAAGCCGGGCGGGTCTCAAGATGCAATGGCAATGATGCCGCGCGCCTGCCGCGGATTTTGCCCGCTGCCCGACCTCATCGATCGGCCGCCGGCAGCCTGACGGTCACGCGCAAGCCCGAGCGTCCGGCGCCGGCCACATTTTCGAACAGGATCGAACCTGCGGCATGATCGACGATTCGCTTCACGATCGAGAGCCCGAGCCCGGCCCCCTCTCCGCTCCGCTCACCGCCGCGAAAGAACGGCTCAGATACCCGTGCCAAATCCTGCGGCGGAATCCCCGGTCCGGTGTCCTCGATCTGGATGACGCTCATTCCATCCTCGCGATAGATGCCGAGATCGACCGCCCCTCCGTTCGGCGTGAACTTGATTGCGTTCTCGACCAGGTTCCGGATCGCCGACATCAGGGACAGCGGATCACCGTTCACCGCGACCGCTTCGACCACGGCAAAACCGAGATCGATGTTGCGCGCTGAGGCCTCCGGTAACAAATCTGCGACAACGCCCTTTGCGATCTTGTCCAGCTCCACGCGTGCGCTCGCGGTGGACGGCGCGGCGTCCTGACGCGCGAGCGCAAGAAGTTGCTCGAGCAGATGCTTCGTCCTCCGCATGCCGCTCTTCAGCGCATCCAGCCGGTCACGCGTCTCCGCCGGCATGTCGAGGGACGCGAGATTTTCCGCTTGCAGGCTGAGCGCGGTGACCGGCGTTCGAAGTTCGTGGGCAGCGTCGGCGATGAAACGCCGTTGCTGGTCCATCATGACGCGCATCCGTCCCAGCAGCCCGTTGATCGAGTCAAGAAACGGCTGAAGCTCGCTTGGCGCGCCCGTCACCGGCAATTCGCCGATGTCGTCCACCCTGCTGGCGTCGAGATCGCCGGCGAGGTGCAACATCGGCCGGAACGATCGCGCGATCACGAATGCAGTCATCAACAGCAGGCACGGCACCAGCGCTGCGATCGGCAGCAGCGTGCGCACCGCCATGTCGCCTGCAATTTCCGTACGGATCTCGGTGCGCTGCGTCACCGCAAAGCGGCTGGCGTCCGGCCGGGTGCGAAGCAGCACGCGTACCGGCTGCCCGTGATAGACATCATTGTGCAGCCCATCCTTCAGTCCCCAGAGCCGGCGATCGTCGGCGGAGCCGCGTGGCGCCTCGCCCAGCTCGACAACGGCAACCTCGGCTTCCGCGTCGACGCCGGTGACAGGCCGGCTTTGTCTGATCGAGGCGCTCATCGCGAAGCTGCCGATCTGGATCAGGACAGAGTCCTGCGTCTCGATCGCTTCGCTGTAGGCCCATCTGTACGCCAGCATTCCGCCGACGGCGCCGGTCAACAGGATGATCGCGGTCAATCCGACGAACAGGCGTCCACGCAACGATCTCATCATCGCGAACGATCCACCATCCACCCGACGCCCCGCACGTTCCTGATCGCCGTGGCGCCGAGTTTTCTGCGCACTGCGTGGATCAGGAACTCGACCGCGTTGCTCTCGACCTCTTCGCGCCAGCCGTAGATCTGGCGTTCGAGCTCGGCACGGGACAGGATCGTCCCCGGCCGGTTCAGCAGCGCCTGAAGCAGGGCGAACTCGCGTGCGCTGAGGAGCGCTTTTTCCTTGCAGAAAGTGGCTTCCCGCGTCGCCGGGTCGAGTTGCAGCTCGCCGTTGGTCAGGACCGGCGGCGCTCCACTGCCCTCGCGTCGCAGCACCGCGCGCATACGCGCCAGCAACTCCGCGATCTCGAACGGCTTGACCAGGTAGTCGTCGGCGCCGAGATCGAGTCCCCGGATGCGATCGTTCAGCGCATCGCGCGCGGTGAGAATGATCACGGGAAGGCGCGAGGAGCCCTCCCGGATCGCCTTGAGGACGTCGAGACCGTCCGTCAACGGCAGTCCGAGATCGAGCAGCGCGATGTCGTAGGTCTCGCTGCGGCTGGCTTCGATGGCGAGGTCGCCGTCGCGCACCCAGTCGACCGCATAGGCGGCATCCCTCAGCGCCTCGACGACGGCGGCACCGATCATCCTGTCGTCCTCAACCAAGAGCACCCGCATCGCCCGGCAATCCATCCCGATCCGCGCCAGAGGTATGCCCGGCGAAAACTGCGTCGCAGCGATAAACCCCGCGACGCCAGCGCGATCATATCAGCTTCGACTTAGCCGCGGCTTAGGGCTTTCTGCGTCCAAATCGCGGCCGGTCCGGCCGCCTAAGGCGGGGCTAAGTCACGCAGTGCACGCTCGCTTTCGAACCCGGCGAAACCGCCGACCACATCAAAGCGGAGCTTCACACCGTGCAGGATATCAGACGCATCGGCCACTGCATGCTGAACAAGGTCCCCGAAGTCACCCTCGTCTTCTGGCTGATCAAGATCATGTCGACCACGGTCGGCGAGACCGGCGCCGATTATCTTGCCGTTCATGTCGGCCTCGGAACAAGCGTAACCGGGCTGCTGATGGCCGCTCTGCTGGCGGCGGTGCTCGTCATCCAGCTGCGGATGGACCGGTACGTGCCGTGGATCTACTGGCTGACGGTCGTGCTCGTCAGCATCGTCGGGACGCAGATTACCGATGCGCTGACCGACAAGCTTGAAATCAGCCTCTACGTCAGCACGGCCGCCTTCGCGATCGCCCTGGCGGCAACCTTCGCGATCTGGTTCGCGGTCGAACGGACGCTGTCGATCCACAGCATCGTGACCACCCGGCGCGAATTGTTCTACTGGGCGGCGATCCTCTTCACATTCGCGCTCGGCACGGCGGCGGGCGACCTTGCGACCGAAGCACTGGGCCTCGGCTTCAACGTCGGAGTGGTCGCCTTCGCGGCACTGATCGCGGCGATCGCGGCAGCCTACGCGCTCGGCGCCAATGCGGTGTTGACGTTCTGGCTCGCCTACATCCTGACACGCCCGCTCGGCGCGTCGCTCGGCGACCTGCTGTCCCAGTCCCGCGAATATGGCGGCGTCGGCCTCGGCACGATCTACACCAGCCTCGCCTTCCTGACGGTGATCGTCGCACTGGTCGCCTGGCTGTCGTTCGAGGGCGACACGGACAGAACGCGCAAGGCATCGCCCGGCGCATGAATTCGACGTGCGTCCGGACGGGCGACGATCGGACCACCCCCACAAGAGGAGAACCACGATGAACAAGACGACACTCGGACTTGCGACAGCGCTTCTTGCGTTCGCTGTTGTCCAACCGCTCCCCGATGCCAGCGGACGCCTGCTGCTACTGCCGCGCGCGCACGCAGCCGCCTCCAGGCTCGGCGACCTGACGCCATTTCGCAGCATCGCCGCCGACGTCGCTGAAATGGTCGACAAGGGTGACCTCGCCGGCGCCAAGACGCGGATCAAGGATCTCGAGACCAGATGGGACGAAGCGGAAGCCGGCTTGAAGCCGCGCGCCGCTGCGGACTGGCACACGGTCGACAAGGCAATCGATCGTGCGCTCGAGGCCGTGCGTGAGACCAATCCGGATGCCGCCAAATGCAAGAAGGCACTCACCGAGTTGTTGTCGATCATGGACCAGATGAAGGCCTGATCTCCCCGTCCATCGTCCGACCACCCGCCGGCGGCATCGTCCGCCGGCGACGCCTCCTGGAGTGACGAACCTCATGCAAATGCTGCACGTCGATGCCACCGATGACCGCGCGGGCAAGGTTCCCGCCGTTACGCTCGGCTTCTGGGTCATCAAGATCCTGGCCACGACGCTGGGCGAGACCGGCGGCGACGCCGTCACGATGTCGATGAATCTCGGCTATCTCGTCGGCACCGCGATCTTCGCCGTCATCTTCGCAATTGCCGTTGCGGCACAGATGGCGGCGAGGCGCTTTCATCCGCTGCTCTACTGGACTGTGATCATCGCGACCACGACCGTCGGCACGACCTTTGCCGATTTCGTCGACCGCTCGCTCGGAATCGGATATCTCGGCGGCTCATCGCTGCTCGCCGGACTGCTGGTTGCGTCGCTCGCCGCATGGCATCGCACCATGGGAACGGTCTCGATCGCATCGATCGACAACAAGGCGGCGGAGACCTTCTACTGGGTCACGATCCTGTTCTCGCAGACGCTTGGCACCGCGCTCGGCGACTGGATGGCCGACTCCACCGGCCTCGGCTATGGCGGCGGCGCCATCGTGTTCGCCGCCGGCATCGCCATCGTTGCTGCCGCCTATCTCTGGACCCGGGTGTCGCACACGGTGCTGTTCTGGATTGCCTTCGTCCTGACCAGGCCGCTCGGCGCCACCGTCGGCGATTTCCTCGACAAGCCGCTCGATCACGGCGGCCTTGCTCTCAGCCGCTACACGGCATCGGTCGCGCTTGCCGTTGCGATCGCCGCCCTGGTCTTCATCCTGCCGCAGCGGGCCGGGGAGCACGCTTGAGCAACACGCCCCTCCGGCTCGGGACACAGAACCGGCGCGCGCCTCGGCAAGGCGCGCGAATTCCCGATCAGGCCTGGTTCGGCGTGAAGATGACCTTGCCCTTGAACGCCGACGCCTGCGCGATCGCCTGCGAAAAATCTTCCAGGCGGTAGGTCCCGACGACCGGCGCGCTGATTGCGCCGGAGGCAACCATCGGCACGAGATGGTCGTACATTGTCGCCAACGTTTCACCGGTCGCGGTCTTGCCCCAATGGCCGAGCCAGAAGCCGCGCACCGACACCTCGTTGAAGATCACACTCAAGGCCGAGCCGGAGAACGGCTGGCCGCTCATCGCACTGTAGATGACGAGCACGGCTTTGGCCGCCAGGCAGTTCATCAAGTTCAGCGTCGAGGCGCCGCCGACAACGTCCAGCGCCAACAGGATCGGCGATCCGCCGGTCTCCTTGGCGACGCGTTTGGCGAGATCGGGCCCATCCACCAAAACGATATCGCCGCCGGCCGACTTGACCTCGTCAACGACATCCTCGCGCCGGACCACGTTGACCGTCTTCAACCCCAGCGACTTCGCAACGGCGATCACCGCCCGCGCGGTCGCGGAATTGGCGCCGTTCTGGATCACCCAGCCGCCGCGCGGCACCTTCACGAAATCGGTCAGCAACAGATAGGCCGTGGCCGGGTTGACCCCGATCATGGACAACTGCTTGATATCGGCAACTTCGGGCAGCGGCCGCTGCCATGATGCCGTGAACCTGACGCGTTCGGTCCAGGTCGGGACCGTGAACGGAATCAAGGTGCGGTCACCCACCTTCAGATTCGTCACCTGCGATCCCGCGGCGATCACCCGTCCGACGCCCTCGATTCCGAGCGTCGCCGGCGGCGTTGGCAGATAGCCGTAGCGTCCGGCCATGATCATGAAGTCCGAGTTGTTGATCGGTGCGGCCTCGACCGCGACCACCACCTCGTTAGGCCCGGGGCTGCCCGTGTCGGGCACCTCGTTCAGCTTCACCGCCGGACGTCCGAATGCGACAACCTGAACCGCCTTCATGGCATCATCTCCCGATTTCATTATGTACTTGTAAGTACAGAATACAGCTTGCGTCAATGGTCCGGAACGACTTCACAGCAAGGTGAAGGCTTCACATCCGACGCAGGAGTACATAAAACACCAGCATGGCAAGACCGCGCAGCTTCGATCCGGACGACGTTCTGGAGATCGCCCGTCAGGTGTTCTGGCGGAAGGGTTTTCAGGCGACTTCGCTCGACGAGATCACGGCGGCGAGCGGTATCGCGAAGCCCAGCCTGTACGCGGCTTTCGGCGACAAGAACGCGCTGTTCCTGAAAGTGCTGGACCGCTATCACGATGGCATTCTGGGCTGGGCCGAGCGGACCCTGGCGCAGCCGGGGCCGGCCCGCGAGACGATCAGGCAGTGGCTCACCGGTTTCATCCCGTATTGCTCGGGCGAGAAGGGACAGCACGGCTGCCTGTCGATCAATTCCGCGACCGACGGCTCGCTCGACCAGGCCGAGGTCCGCAGGAGCATCGAGCGCTATAACCGGCGCCTCGAAGAGCTGCTGCGCGCGCGCCTGCGAGCCGATCGTGCCGAGTTCAGGAAGGGATTTGACCCGGACATCACCGCACACACGATCATGGTGGTGCATGCGGGGCTGCTCGCGCTTGCGCACCAAAGGCCGGATTCGAAGCAGGTGAAGGCCGTGATCGACCAGGTCATGGGCCTGCTTGCCTGAGCTTGGCCTTCCGACCGGGCTCCGCGTCCTCTCATGAATGTGATTATATGATAATAATCATCTTATTGATGAACTGAAGTCAATGACCACTTCCGGATTGGCTGACATGGGCTTCCGGGATTGGAAACCAGATGAACAAATCGTTTCGGCATGCGACGTTCTTTGCTCTCGCCGCCCTGCTGTCGATTCCGGCGATCGGCCCGGCCCGGGCCCATGATCACGACCAACCCGAGTTGAACGGCTGGTATGAGAGCCTGCACAGCGGAAAAGGGCCCTGCTGCGACGGCAGCGACGCGACACGCGTCGACGACGCAGATTGGGACACCAAGGACGGCCACTACCGTGTGCGCCTCGAAGGTGAGTGGATCGACGTTCCCGATGAGGCCGTCGTCACCGGACCTAATCGTGCCGGCCACACCATGGTCTGGCCGTATTACCTGAACGGTCACCCAAAGCCGCGCTGCTTCATGCCGGGCAGCATGGGCTGACCAGCCGCGTAACGCTGCGCAAGCTGAATACGGCTGATCAAAGATCGAGCTGGACCCGATTCTCGCCATCGCCTTCCGGCTTCGCCGGCACGGCGCAGCAGATCAGCACCTCATCATCGGCCACCTCGGCGGTCGGCTCCTTCAGATAGGTCACCGCGCCGGCCTGCAATCTGGTTCGGCAGCTTCCGCAATTGCCTTCCCGGCAACTGAAGGCGGGGCTGAGGCCGCGTGCTTCCGCGAGCTCCAGCAGCGTCCCGGATTCCGGCGTCCAGCGCGCTTCCTTCATTGATGCGGTGAAGGCGACGGGGACCGGCGTGGTCGCGGGCGGCCGGTGTGGCGGCGCCGCTTTGACGACGTCAAGCTTCCTCACCAGCGACGAAGGGCCGAAAGCTTCGGCGTGAATCCTGCCGTCGGCGATGTTGTAGCTACGCAGCGCGTCATAGAGCGATTGGGTGAATTGCGGCGGCCCGCACAGATAGAAGTCGTAATCGTTGAACGGCAGGACGCGCGACAGCAGCGCCATATCGATCCGCCCTGCGGCGTCGTAGTCGGTGCCCTGCTCGGCGCCGTCAACGTCGCTGAGCACGCGGGTGATCCGCACCGCGCCACCGGCGGCGTCGGCGAGTTGCTGCAACTCGTCGCCGAAGGCGCGATCCTGCTTGGCATGCCCGGCCTGGAACAGGAATGTCGGCCGGATGCCGCGGGTGCGCAGCCCTTCATAAACCACGTGACGCAGCATCGCGAGCATCGGCGTGATGCCGACGCCGCCGGCGAGCAGCACGGCGGGCCGCTTCTCGCGGGCATCGATCGTGAAGCCGCCGCCCGGCGCGCGCGCCTCGATGATGTCGCCGACACGGATATTGTCATGCAGATGCTGCGACACCACGCCGTCGCGCTTGACGCTGATGCGGTACATGCCGTCCGACGGCGCGACCGACAGCGTATAGGTGCGGATGACAGGCTTGTCCGCGCCCGGGATCGACAAGCGGATCGGCAGATGCTGTCCCGCCCGGTGCGGAAGCCGTCCGGCCCCGTCGTCCGGCTGTAGATGAAACGAACGGATCGACCGGCTCTCGTCGACGATTTCTGTAACCTTGAACGGACGCCACTGCCTCGCAAGTTCGGCCGCGCGAATCCGATCGGCGGCCTGCATCCAGTCGCCGGTCATCAGTGCATTGGGCGAGCAGCCCTCGGCTCGGAGCGCCCAGCGCAGCGGCAGCGCGCCGCGCCGGCGCACCATGCGACGGGCACGAAAACTCCAGAGCCGTTCGGCGCCCTGGAACGCGGCGATCTCCGGCGAGTCCAGGATCACCTCGGCATCACCAGTCAGCTGCAGCATGTCGCCGCTCTCGAAATCGACGAACACGAGCCCGGCCTTGCCGTTGACCAGGATGTTGCCGAGCGTGTTGAAGAACAGATTGCCGGCGAAATCCGGGATCGTCAGCGTGCCGTCGGCGGCGACGCGCACAAATCCCGCTCTGCCGCCGCGATGCGAGACGTCGACCTGGCGGCGGTCCTCGCGCTCGGCATAGGACGCCACGAAGAACGTATCCGCCGCCGCGATCGTGTCGCGCGCGGCCTGATCGAGCGTCGCGTTCTCCTCGATCGCTCCCGTGAACGGCTCGCCCGGCTCGCGCACGAAGGCGAAATCGCGCAGCTGGATGTATTGCGGACAGTTGCCAAAGCTCTGATCGAGCTCGAAGCTGAGCGCCTTGCCCAACGATGCACGCAGCAGCCCGTTGGCACGGTTGCGGCGCCTTGTGTGTAGTTCGATTCCCAACAGTGCGATCGCGTCGGCTTCGCGCATACCTTCACTAACGGGATCGGTGGGGTCAGGCCGCGCATCGATCGCGAGGCTGCGCGGTGTCGGCGATGAGATGAAGCCGGGCCGGCCGGCCAGCAGCGAGGCCCATGCGTCGCCGCGTCGGTCCACGCTGCCGACCACGATAAAGGGAATCTGCGCGAAGAAATCGCGATGCTGGTCGGGCATGAAATCCCGCACCGTGCGCTGGCCGACGGCCTCCATCTTCTCGGCAACGCCGACCCTCTGCTGGATCGCCTTTTCGCCGGCATGCCAGGCCGCGAGCTTGTTCTTGGTTCGCCTGTCGCTCATCGCATCGCCCTCCCTTGCGGGGGTTGGACGGGCGTGCCCGCGGGCACGCCCGATCGGCACATCACGCAGCAGTCGCCAGACCGACTGATGTCTTGGCGAAGGGCACGAAACCCGGCAATGCCTCGATCCGGCGCAGGAACGCGTTGACGCTGACATAGCCGGAGAGATCGACGTTGCCTTCAGGCGCGCTCGAGAGATAGCTGTAGAGCGCGACATCGGCGATCGTCGGCTGCGTGCCGACCAGCCAGTCGCGATCGGCAAGATGGGCTTCGAGCCGCTTCAGCAACACATGCGCGCGGGCGATCACGTCGTCCGGATTGAACTTCGCGCCAAACACGGTGATGAGCCGCGCGGCGGCGGGACCGAACGCGAGATCACCGGCGGCAACCGACAACCAGCGCTGCACGGCCGCAGCCCCCTTTGCATCCTGCGGCAACCAGTCGGTGCGGCCGAGCTTGGTCGCGAGATAGACCAGGATCGCGTTGGAATCGGCAATGATGATGCCGTCATCGTCGAGCACCGGCACCTGGCCGAACGGGTTGAGTGCGAGGAATTCCGGCGTCTTCTGCGCGGCGGACCTGAGGTCGACATCGACCAGCTCGTGCGGGATTCCCAGTAGCGATATGAACAGGCGTGCGCGATGCGCGTGGCCGGACAGGGCAAAGTGATAGAGCTTCATGGTGCCGTTCCTGATCTCGTGGACGGGGTTATCCCGACCGCGAACTCAAGATGGCGCATTGCATCTATTATTATAATCGCCGTTATTGTAACTTCATTATTGCATATGTTGCAACAACAGCGATTGCCCCTCAGACCTCGACGATCACGTAATTGTCCTCGATGTGCACCGGAAAGGTCTCGGCGACATACGGCCCCTTCTGCAATTCCGCACCACTTTCGACCGCGACCGGATAGGAGCGGATCCTGAACCGCGTCGGATCGAACCAGGACTGGCCGTTGCGGATGTCGAATTCCCAGCCGTGCCACGGACAGCGCAGCATCTCGCCGACGCGGTCGCGCTGATAAATACCGGGCTCTGGCGAGGTCAGGCGCGCGACGCAGGCCGCCTTCTCCAGCGGCGCGCCCTCATGCGGGCAGCGATTGAGCAGCGCGAAGAACTCGCCATTGACGTGGAACACGACGATGTCGCGGCCCTCGAGGCCGAACACCTTGTTGCCGCCGGCGGGAATCTCGCTGGTGCGCGCGACGATGTGACGAGTCATCTGAGTCCTAGACCAGGGTGAGAAGCGCGAATCGCGACAGCGACGGCGGTGCGCTCCCTCGCCCCGTTCTTGCGGGGAGAGGGTTGGGGTGAGGGGCTCTCTCCGCATGAACGGAGATAGCGGCGCTCGCGGAGACTCCCCCTCACCCGGAATGCATCTGACGATGCATTCCGACCTCTCCCCGCAGGCGGGGCGAGGTGAAGCGGAGCCTGCGGCTCGATTCGAAATTGAACCATCTCAATCCTAGAACTTGTAAACCGCGCGGGCGTTGCTGTTGAAGATCTTGCGCCGCTCGGCCTCCGTCAGCGGCGTCTTGAAGGCGTAGCGCGCGTCGTCATAGTCCCAGTGCGGATAGTCCGACGAGAACAGCAGCCGGTCGATGCCGACCCACTCGATCAGCTGACGCAGATGCTTGGCTTCATCGGGCTCGTCGATCGGCTGGGTCGTGAACCAGAAATGCGATTTCACATATTCGCTCGGCTTGCGCTTGAGATGCGGCACCTCGCTGCGGAAGCGCTCGAAATGCTGATCCATCCGCCACATCGTCGCGGGGATCCAGCCGAAGCCGCCCTCGATGAACACGATCTTCAGTTTCGGGAAACGCTCGGGAACACCTTCCAGCACCAGGCTCGTGAGGTTCGAGGCCACCGTGTGCGCGTTCGACTGATGCTCCTCGCAATAATAGGATGGCCAGCCGCCGCCGGTCGGCGCGTGCCCGCCATAGCCGCCGACATGGATGCCGAGCGGCAGGTCGAGCTCCTGCGCGCGCTCATAGATCGGCCAGTAGCGGCGGCGGCCGAGCGGCTCGTTGGCGCGCGGCGAGACGTTGATCTGGATGTATTCGCCCGTCTTGGCGCAGCGCTCGATCTCGGCGAGGCCGAGGTCAGAGCCGTCCTGCCCGACCAGGATCGAGGCCTTCAGCCTGGGATCGCGATGCGCCCAGAACGCAAGCTGCCAGTCATTGATGGCGCGCTGGATCGCGGCGCCGAATTCCAGATTCTGCTGCGAGAAGATGAAAAGGTCGAGCACCTGCAGGATGCCGAACTCGACGTCGAACGGATCGAGATGCTGCTTGCGCATGAAATCAAGATCGGAGCCCGGCACGCCGCCGGTCGGCGGCCATGCGTCGCGGCGCGCGATCAGCGGCGAGGAGCGCGGATACGGCGTGGTGCCGATATAGGGCGTGCGCAGGTGGCTGCCATATTCCTTCAGATGCTGCTGCCAGCGCTTCGGCAGGAACTCGTTGAGATCGCTGTGCGCATGGATGCTCGGATGGATGTCGCAATCGATGATCTTCAGCCGCGTCGCCGCGGTTTTCTCCTCATCAAGCATCGGGCGGTCGATGACGTCACTCATGCGAGCCTCCTCCAAGTCAGGCGTCGAGCTTCAGACGCGGGAACGTTTCGAGCGGGTTGTCCTCACACATCCGCCTGACGAGACTGTCAGGCAGATGCGGTGGGACCGGATCGTCGCCGTCGAACTGCCAGTGCGGATAGTCGGACGCGAACAGGAACATCTTGTCGGAGCCGATCTGGTCGATAATATCGGCTACGCTTGTTGCATCCATCGGCGCGTCGAACGGCTGCATGGTGACGCGGAAATGGTCGCGGATGATCGCGGCCGGTTCGCGTTCCACCCACGGCACCTCGACCCGCACACCGCGCCAGGTCTTGTTGGCGCGCCACATGAAGGCGGGCAGCCAGCTGACGCCCGATTCCATCAGCACGACCGTCAATCCCGGATACTTCCCGAACACGCCCTCATAGATCAGGCTCAGCGTCTGCGCCTGGAACGCCTGCGCTTCGGCGAGATAATATTCGTAGCGATAGGACGGCCAGCCGATCGAGCTCGGCGCGCCGCGATAGGCGCTGCCGGCGTGGATCGCGATCGGCAGTCTGTATTTTTCGGCGGCCTGATAGATCGGCCAATAGTGCCGCCGCCCGAGCAGCGTCTCGTTTTGCGACGGCACCAGCACGGAGACGAAACGGTTGTCGCCGGCGCGGCGCTCGATCTCCTCGACTGCGAGATCTGGCGCCTGGATCGGCACCACGATCGAGGCGCGCAGCCGCGTGTCCCTGGCGAGCCACTCGGCCGCGATCCAGTCGTTGATCGCCTTGCAGAAGTCCGCCGCCATGTAGGGATCGAACACCGCCTGCGCGCCGTAGACGACATTGCAGATGGCGTGGCTGGCGCCAAGCTGGTCGAAAGCGCCGCGCTGCACCATAGCGAGATCGCTGCCCGGCTTGCGGCCGTCGGCCGGCCGCCAGTCGGCACGGCCGGACAGCGGCATCGACGGCGGATATGAGTTGAGGTCGAGCCCGTCGATGGCGCGGCTGACGACCTGCTCCTTCCAGTGATCGCTGAGATAAGGCAGCAGCGTGGTGCGCGTTCCCCCCACCGCGGGATGGATGTCGCAGTCGATGCGCGTGGCCGCCATGGCGTTCCTCGAATCGATGTTCTTATCGTCATTGTTGGCGGCATCGCTGCCGCAGATCGAACTGTGCCGCCGATGGCGCGATCGCGCAAGCGGATCCACGCGGGGCCGCCCTGCCCTATGCGCGCATCCGGCCTCACGCGAAGTTGCAGGACGGCATGTGAAGGGCGTCACCCATTGAGGCCACCAGACGTGCTAGCGATTCCGCGTCGCGAAAAGAGCGTTTCAGAAGATGGGCAGGAGATGGGAATGAGACTGGGCCGACTGACGATCCTCGCATGTTCATTGTCGCTGGCCTCGTCAGCCGCATGGGCCGCGCCCGCAACCACCTCCGGCTCGGTTGCGCTGGCGCTCGCCGGCGTCGTGGCGCCCCACTCGGCGCTGCCGGCCAAGGAGAAGAAGGCGGTCGCCGCGTTCTTCGCTGGCGACAGCAACGTCCCCCATGCCAACAAGATCACCATCACCGCCGACAAGGTGGTCTGCCGCGCCAGCAATGTCGCCATCACCTCGCGCTCCTGCGAGCTGAGCTTCGGCGGCAAGACCGGCACCGTGAAGGGCAGCGAGGCCAACGCGATCTTCGCCACCGTGGCGCTAGCCGGCGTGCCGCCCGACGGCGCCGCCGGCACGATCTACGAGTCGCTGTCGAAACTGTCCTGCACGCTCGATCCGGCAGCGATCAAGGACAAGGCCGGCGGCGGCGCCGATTGCAGCTTCGAGCCGGGGAATTAGTCCCCGCTCAGCCCGCCTGCACGACGACGCCCAGCCTGGCAGCGATGCGGCGCGCGGTCTCTTCCCGCTGCGCCGTGATCGCGCGCACGGCCTGGCGCGACTGCTGCAGGATCTCGGGTGGCGCGGTCTCCGGCGTCCCGCTGTCGAACGGCGGCTCCGGCGCATACACCATATAGAGCTGGATCGCGCGCGCGGCATCGTCGCCGCGCAATTCAGCCGCGAGCCGCAATGCGCCATCGATGCCTGCCGTGACTCCGGCGGCAAAGACAAAGCTTCCGTCCACCACCACGCGTTCGTTCACGGGGATCGCGCCGAAGAACGGCAGCAGATGAATCGACGCCCAATGCGTCGTCGCCCTGCGCCCCTTCAGAAGGCCTGCCGCTCCGCAGATCAGCGCACCCGTGCAAACCGAAAAGATGCGGGATGCCCCCGCCGCCTGCCGGCTGATCCAGCCGAGCACTTCCGTGTCCTCCATCAGGGCCTGCTGACCGAAGCCACCGGGTACGTGCAGCACATCGAGCGGCGGCGCTTCGGCCAGCGTGGCGTCCGGCGTCAGCCGCAATCCCTTGATATCGCGCACCGGCTCCATCGTCTTGCCGTAGATGCGGTAGGTCGAATTCGGAATCCGCGACAGCACCTCGAACGGCCCGGTCAAGTCGATTTGATCGACGCCTTCGAACAGCAGTGATCCGATCCGCAAGTGTACATCATGAGTGATCATCGAACTTCCCTCAAACTTCCGTTGCGCTATGGACAAAGCGAATCTAGCGCGGCACGTTTCGGCGATGGCGCCAAAGCCCCCACATTCTCCGCCAAAAGACCGCCGCGTGATCGAAGTGCTGGCTTACCCGGCAGTGCAGTTGCTCGACGTCACCGGGCCGTTGCAGGTGTTCGCGTCCGCCAACGCGCTGTCGGCCAAGGCAGGCAACGCGGAGCCATATGACGTCCGCGTCGTCGCGAAGGATGGCCCTACGGTCCAGGCATCAGCGGGAATCGGGCTCGCGGTGCATCCATTGCCAACCATCGGCAGCGCGGTCGACACGCTGGTGATTCCGGGCGGCGATGGCGTCAACGCCGCGACGGCGGATGCTGTGCTGGTCGACTGGGTGCGCAAACGCGCCGGAGACGCACGCCGCACCGCCTCGGTCTGCACCGGCGCGTTCCTGCTCGCCGCATCAGGTGCTCTCGACGGCCGGCGCGCCGTGACCCATTGGGGATTCTGGCAAGAGCTCGCCGAGCGCTTTCCCGACGTCCGCGTCGAGTCCGATCCGATCTTCGTGCGCGACGGATCGTTCTGGACCTCGGCCGGCGTCACCTCCGGAATCGATCTGGCGTTGGCGCTGGTGGAGGAAGATCTCGGCCGCGCAACGGCGCTGGCCGTCGCCCGCTATCTCGTGGTGTTTCTCAAACGGCCCGGCGGACAGGCGCAGTTCAGCGAAGTCTTGTCGCTGCAAACAACCGACGACAGGTTCGGCGCGCTGCATGACTGGATCAGCGGCCATCTCGCCGACGACCTCTCGCTTTCGACGCTGGCGAAGCAGGCCGGCATGAGCGAGCGCAGCTTCAGCCGGCACTATGCCGATGCAACCGGGCTGACGCCGGCACGCGCCATCGAGCGGCTGAGGGTCGAGGGCGCGCGGCATCTGCTCTCGGAGACACGCCTGCCGATCAAGCGCATCGCCCAACGCTGCGGCTTCGGCTCCGAGGAGACGATGCGCCGCAGCTTCCTGCGGCTGCTGTCGACCTCGCCGCAAGACTACCGCGCCAGATTTGCGGGCTAGGACGGACCGAGCACGGACGCGGTTCACCTCGCCCCGCGTGCGGGGAGAGGTCGGAACGCATCGTCAGATGCGTTCCGGGTGAGAGGGAGTCTCCGCAAACGCGGCTATCCCTCATGCACGGAGAAAGCCCCTCACCCCAACCCTCTCCCCGCAAGAACGGGGAGAGGGAGCACAGCGCCGCCTCAGCCATTCCAGGCATGCGCCTGCAATCCCGCCTCCAGCGGGGGATTGGTGACGCTGCCGGTGTAGTTGGTGATGGTCGATGCCGCCACGATGGTGATCACTTCAAGCAGCAGTTCCTTGCTGAACCCCTCCGCCAGAAAGCGCTCGATCTCCTGATCGGCGAGCCGGCCGCGCTTCTCGATCAGCGTCCGCGCCAATGTCGAGAGCGCGCCGAGCTGCTTGTTGGCAGGCGAGCGACCGGCGCGCATCGCGTCGACATCAACCGGATCGAGGCCGGCCTGCAAGCCGAGCGCGGAATGAAGCGCAACCGCCCAGGCGCAGCATTGGTCACGGCGTCGGTGAGCAGCACGGTCTGAATCTGCGGCTCGGAGAAGCTGCCACCGTGCACCTTGTCGAAGATGCCGAGGAAGCTCTGGACGAGCACGGGCGACGTCGCCATCGCGGCCGCAAGATTGGGGATCATGCCGAACCGCGCCTCCACCTCGCGCAGGGTGGACTTCGAAGCTTCGGGGGCGGAGTCGAGCGTGTGGACAGGAAAACGTGCCATTGGAACTGCCTTTCGCTGTGGTGATTGAACCCGACGCCGCCGGATGCAACGGAGCTGTCGCAATCGACGCGCGGCAGCCGGGTTCGATGCAGGCAACCTAGCCGCGCCAAGATGCGCACGTTCGCCAAACTCCCCACATTCCGCGCCATCCGCACGGATGCGCTGGGCCTGCGCTAACGGTGGGCACATCGCGGGCGCCACAGGCGCAATCGTGACTGAGACGAACGTTCGGCTCTACCGCGGTCATTGCGAGCGAAGCGAAGCAATCCATGCTTCCGCCCATACCGATAGATGGATTGCTTCGTCGCTATCGCTCCTCGCAATGACGGACTGCAAGCTCCGCTCAAGCCACAGCACGGTCCTTCACCCGCCGTGTCACAATGGCGAGCAGGCGGCCGAGCGTGCCGCCGGCGGGGCCCTTCTTGCGGGCCAGCGCGAGCGGTGCGACGAGACCTGTGGCGCGGTCGAGGCGGAGATAGGAGACGCCGGCGGTCTCCAGCCGCGCCATCGATTCCGGCACGATCGAAATGCCGAGGCCTGCGGCGACGAGGCTCAGCGTCGACACCATCCGCGTCGCCTCCTGCGCCACTTTCGGGCTGAAGCCTGCGGCGCGACAGGCGGCGATGATGCTGTCGTAGAGGCCCGGCCCGGTCGGGCGGCGGTAGAGGATCAGCGGCTCGTCGGCAAGCGAGGCCAATGAGATGCGCCGGCGCGTGTCCTTGCGGGCGCGCGGATGATGGTCGGGCAATGCCACCAGCATCTCCTCGTCAAGCAAATGCGTGATCGTGAGGTTGTCCAGCCGCTCGCTCGGCGAACGCACGAAGGCGGCATCGAGCCGATCGGCCTCGACGGCCTCGATCAGCTCGCCGGTCGAGGCCTCCTCGAGCGAGAGCGTGATCGCAGGCGCCCGCTCGCGCATCTCGCGCATCACGCCTGTCACGAAGGGATGGAAGGCGGCCGAAGAGGTGAAGCCGATGGCGAGCTGGCCCTCCTGGCCGCGGCTGGCGCGTCGCGCGGCTTCCACCGCGAGGTCGGTGTCGCGCAGGATCGCGCGCGCCCTGTCGACGAAGGCGCGGCCGGCGGCGGTGAGCTCGACCCCGCGCGGCTGCCGGCGGAACAGCGGCGCGCCGATTGCACCTTCCAGCGCGCGGATCTGCTGGCTCAGCGGCGGCTGCTGGATGCCGAGCCGCGCAGCGGCGCGGGTGATATGGCCTTCCTCGGCGACCGCAACGGCATAGCGGAGATGACGCAGCTCGATCATCGGAGCGATCCATATGCAATAGATATGAAGATTACTCTATCCATATAGTGGATATTTGGCACGCGGCCAACTAGAGTCGGCCCAACAACAACGCGAACCGGAGCCGCCTCGCCGATGGACGCCATACCCGCCGCTCAAACCACCAAGCATGATGCACCTGATATCGGCGAGTTGTTCACGGGCTTCTTCATCCTCGGACTGACCGGCTTCGGCGGCGTGCTGCCGCTGGCGCGCCACATGATGGTGGAGAAGCGCGGCTGGCTCTCCAGTGCCGAGTTCACCGACCTGCTCGGGCTCTGCCAGTTCCTGCCCGGCGGTAACATCATCAACATGTCGGTGGCGGTCGGGCTGAAGTTTCGCGGCATTCCCGGCGCGTTCGCGGCGATCCTCGGCCTGATCGCGGTGCCGACCGCCGTCGTGATCGGCCTCGGCGTGATCTATGGCCGCTTCGCCGACGACCCGGTCGTGCGTCATCTGTTCGGCGGCCTCGCCGCGGCCGCAGCCGGACTGCTGATTTCCACCGCGATCAAGATCGCCTGGCCGTTGCGGCGGGATGTGCTCGGCCTGTTCATCGGCGCGCTCTGCGTGCTGGCGATCGCGGTGTTCCGGCTGCCGCTGCTGCCGACCCTGTTGACGCTGGCGCCGCTCAGCATTGTCCTCAGGTCGAGGCAGGCGTCATGAGCGGAACCCTGGTCACGCTCGCGCTGATCTTCAGCCAATTGTCGCTGCTCGCCTTCGGCGGCGGCAACACCATCCTGCCCGAGATGCAGCGCCAGGTGGTCGATATCCATCACTGGATGACGGCGCAGGAATTCGGCGCGCTGTTCGCGCTGGCGCAGGCCGCGCCGGGGCCGAACATGATGGTGGTTCCGCTGGTCGGCTGGCATGTCGCCGGCTTCTCGGGCGTGCTGGTGACCTCGCTCGCCAAGTTCGGGCCATCGTCGCTGGTCACCGGCTTCGCGCTTCGGCTCTGGGAACGCTTCAAGGACCGCCCTTGGCGGCGCACGGTGCAGGCCGGGCTGGTTCCGGTCACCGCCGGCCTCGTCACCGCCAGCGCCATCGTCATCACCCACGCATCGGTCTCGAGCTGGGGCACCGTCGTGATCGCCGCAGGCGTCGCGATCGCCACCACGACGACCCGCATCCATCCGCTGCTCGCGCTCGCCGCCGGCGCGGTGCTCGGCCTCACTGGCATCGGCCAGCCCTGACCGCGGCCAATGGCGGATCGGTCCACGACGCGCACGTGCGCGCTTTCGCCGCAATGGATGCGTCGTCACGAGCGGCTATGTTGATGATGCCATGATCGACATGTTGAGCATCGACACCCGTATTGCGCGCCTCGGATTGCGCGCCGGACGTCTGCACGCAGGCAATTAGCCGGCCGGCGATCGCGCGCCGTCCGGATTCTCGACGTCGTCAATTCATAACACCATCAAAATCATTCGGCCCGTCGCGTCGCACGAGATATTCGCGCGCCGGCGTCATCGCGCCTGCGATCAACCGCAAAGATCATCCGACATGACCCGAACCATTCAGAACGACTTTACCGCTCCCGCATTACCGCCGATCGTCATCACTGCGAGCGAAGCGCATCGCCTCAGCGCGCTGGCCGATTCCAGCATGGCGGTGTTTCCACGCGTGGCCCAGTTCCTCGCGCGCGAGACCGACCGTGCCCGGGTCGTCGCCGACGATTCCGAACTGCCTGACGTGGTCCGCATGGGCTCGCGCGTGCGCTACCGTGACGACGAAACCGGCGATGTCAGAGAGGTCGTGCTGGTGTATCCGCACGAAGCCGACATCGCGCTGCGACGCATCTCGGTGCTGACGCCGGTCGGCGCCGCGCTGATCGGATTGTCGGTCGGCCAGACCATCGATTTCCAGACGCCGAGCCACCAGACCCGTTCGGTGACGATTTTGGCCGTGAAACAGCAGAGCTAGCCGGCGCCTCGCGCTCGTTGACACGAGCAACGTGATGGAGCCACCGGCGAAT